>JAYPGD010000049.1:0-18956 GCA_038126655.1 Verrucomicrobiales bacterium | reverse complement strand
CTGCAAAAAAATATTTATAAAAGTGCTTGCTTCCTGATTCCCAAGGGAGCCATTCTCCGCCCGCTTTTGAATGAGCGGTTCAGGGAGGAGGCGCACATGGTTGCGATAAATATTCCCGGAAACCTTCAGAAGCGCGTGTCGGGGTAGTCTTGTGGCGGGCTCGCCATGAATTCGAACAAAGCCAAGAGTTCTTTTGAATTGGAGTCTCTGGAGCAGCGGGTTCTGCTCTCGGGCGACGGCTTTGCAGCAGCGCTTCCCACCCCTTCAGACCCCGATTCCACCCCCTCGGATGTCATCATTGAAGACACCGATCTTCTTTCTGAAGCCAATCATGAGGCCCTCGATTCCCAAGACGACAACTCTCTTTTTGAGTCGCTCGACGGAACCGAATTGCTCGCCGATCCGGCCGGAGAATTTGAGTTGATCGTTGACGATTCCGACGACGATGAGGAGGCGTCCGGAGCAGCGGAGGAAGGCGCTTTCGAGGCGCGGGAATTTGACGAATACAGCGCTCGATCGGAGGAGCAAGCGACCACTTTCAGTGAAGTCGATGCATCGGGCATCGCGGACGAATTGACCGCCACGCTGAATGCCGCGAATCCTCCTCCAGCAGAAGAGTCCGCGGGCGAGCCCGCAAATTCGGTTGAAAATGAAGATTCAGAAGACGGCTCCGGCGCGAACGGGGGCGTCTTTTCTGATTCAGGCGATCTGCATCTGGAAGAGGATTCGCCGGTTGATGCGGTGGATGGCCTGATCGTCGCGGAGGATGAGACTCTCAGCGGCTCCGGAACGATCGTGGGGGACGTGGTTGTCGCAGGCGTCGTGAGTCCGGGCAATTCGCCGGGCATCCAGACGGTCAACGGGAACCAGACCTACGCCTTTTCCTCGACCCTGGAGATCGAGTTGGGAGGACTCACCCCCGGGACGGGCTACGACCAGGTTCAGGTCTCTGGACAGCTCACCATGGGCGGCGAATTGAAGGTGACCTTGATCGATGGCTTCGCCCCGTCCGTCGGCGACACCTTCACCATCGCGACCTTCGGCGACATCGCCGGCGACTTCGATGAATACTCCGGGCTCGCTCTCGGCGGCGGCCTGGTCCTGAAGCCGACGGTCGGCGAAAGCAGCCTGACCTTGACCGTGGTCCAGTCTCAGCCCGCCCGCCCCGTCCTCTTCGTTCACGGCTTCGGCGGTTCCTACTTCGCGGACGACTCCCCGGCGGGAATCGAAAACTGGCTGACGACCCGCGGCATTCATCCCGAGTCGATCACCATGGATCCCTTCTCCCACATCGGCTGGGACTTCATCCGCTCGCTGGAGAGCGCCGGCTACGTTCAGGACGTTTCGCTCTTCGAGGCAAACTGGGACTGGCGCGTGGCGGTCGGTCCCACGGACGGCGTGGCCGATGGCGTCCTGACCGGAGTCTCCGGAGCCACGATCACCGATGGGACCTACGAGACCGGCGTCGATTATCTCGGCTACTGGCTGAAGAAGGCGGTTGAGCGGTGGACGGCCCTGACCGGCAGCGCGCCGGACGCCGTCGATGTCATCACCCACAGCACGGGCGGTCTGGTGGCGAAGTCCTACATCCAGAGCGCAGCCTACGGCGATGGACTCCCGGAGGTGGCGAATCTGATCCAGGTCGGCGTGCCCAACGAAGGCGCGGTGGCCCCGGTCAACATGCTCAACAACGACTTCAGTACGTCCGGCGCCGCCCGCGCCGCCGGAATCCTGATCAACAACGCCTACGAACTGCTGAAATCCGGAACGGACATCGCCGGTCCGACCGGGGCGATCAGCGCCGCCGCCGTTCCGAGCGAAAAGGACTTCGTGGGAATGTATGTCGCCTCCCTGCGCGGCCTGCTGCCGACCTTTGCCTACCTCGACACCAACAATGACACCATCCTGGAGACCGGGACGGGCGATCTGGCCAATGAGCTGATCCTGGATCTGAACGGCGGGGCCAACCCGAACGCGTTCCTGAATCGCTCAGGTTCGACCGCAACGACCATCGTCTTCGCGAGCGAAACCGACACCGCCGCGAAATCCGTCGTCCGCACCGGGCCGGTTCTGGGGCTGGGCTTGAAGAATGAGCTGCTCCCCTTCAGCCGAATTCTGGGACGCCTGCCGAATCCCGGCGAGGAATGGCTCGAGTTCGTCAAACTCCCGGCTACGGGCGACGGGACCGTGACGACGACTTCGTCCACCGGACTCTTCCAGGGCGTCAATCACGCCCAGCTCACCCTGACGGAGATCAAAGCCGCCGATGCGGGTTTCGTCGTGGGGCATCAGGACCTGCTTCACGACGTTCATGCCCAACAGCAGATCATTCAGGCTCTGACCGGCAGTCTTCCGGCCGTGGGCGATGTCAGCGTTGATCTGCTCGAGCCCAAGTCCGCCTTTGCGACCGAGATCGTGGCGCTGGGGTTGGTCGATCCGGTAAAGGTTGTCACCCAGGCCTACCAGGACGTCATCTCCTTCATCGATGGTCTGCGTCCGCACACCGATCCGTATCTCAACGCCGACCTGCCGATCGTGAACCAGACGGTCAGCGAGTTGATCGGCATCGACCTTCTGAAGAAACTCACGGATTCGCTCCCAACCGTGGAGGTCAGCGCGGCCCCGTCGCTTGCGGCCATTGAAGAGGTGATCGAGGACGCCGTGGGGTTGACCGATGTCGGGGCGGCCGATTTCGACAATCCCGAGTTCGAATTGAGTTCGGCGGGGGGCGTCTACAGCTTTGCCTTCGATTTCGGGATATCCGGCTCCAAACAGATTCCGATCAATTTCAGCGCCTCGGCGATTCCGGTGGACGGTTCCATGAATGTGGGTGTTTCAACGATCTGGAATCTGGACTTCGCCTTCAACTTCGATCTTGGCGCCTACCTGTCCGACACCAAGGGCGGCTTCAGCGCCACGGATTTCGCGGTCACGCTCAACGAATTGCGCGCCTCGGCCACGATCGACGCCACCGGGATCGATGTCGGGCTGATGTTTGACGGCTTCGGCGCAATTGCGATCGAAGACGGCAGCTTGGCGGTCACGGCTTCGGCGGTGGTCACGCCGGATACGCCCGGCGCCATCACCCTGGAGCAGATCCGCAACGTCTCCATCCTCACGCTTGTCGATGTCGCCCCGACCGGCACGATGAATCTGAATCTGCCGGTCACCACGGTCTTGAGCGGGCAGGACTTTGCCTTCAGCGGGACGACCACCCTGTTGCTGAGCGATGCCAATCTGTTCGGCGGGGATCCAGTGGATGTCCGGATCTCGGTGGCGGGCAGCCTTGTCGTCCTCGGGCAGGCGATCGAAGGAACGTTCACGCTGCGACGCACCGGCTCCGGCGCCGGCCAGGTCACCTCCGTCACGGCCGTGATTTCCAATCTCGAACTCAAGGCCGGGGCGACGGTTGTTCTGAAGCTTAACGGTTCGGGCGCGCTGCAGATCGACGCCTCGGGCATTGCCGCGAAGTTTGCCCTGAATCTCGTCGCCGGGCCCGCGGATCCGGGCGTGTCGGCTTCCGGTTCGGCCGGACTCGAGATCAACACCACCGGCGCCGCCGTGTCCGAGATCGATGGACAGACCGTGGATCTCGCCGCCGGCTCCTACTTCAACGTCACGCTTTCCACCGCCAACCTCACCGTCAACGGCAATTCCTTCGGCGCCGATCTGCTGAGCTTCACCAAGTCCGGCGGCAACATCGACGTCATCGGCGAGGAGGTCGGTTTCCTGCTGGCGACCGGCGGCAAGCGGATCGTCAGCCTGGCTGGCGCGGACGCCGCGTTCACCTTCACACCTGACGGCATCGCCGGCGCCGTGGCCAACGCCACCGTCCAAGGGCCGGACTTCGGAAATCTCAGCCTGACCGGAACGTTCGGAATGGAGGTCAACACCACCGGAAGCCAGATCACCGTGAACCTGGGCGGCAACGCGGTTGTCATCGCCAGCGCGGGCGGCGGCTTCGTCCGGGTGACCGTCGCCAACGGGCAACTCACCGTGTTGGGCAATGTCCTGTCCGCGACCCGTTTCGAACTGGAGAAACGACAGGGCGAAGTGCGCGTCATCGCCAAAGGGTTGGGACTGACCCTGCAGGCGGGCGGGACCCGGATTCTTGAACTCGGCGCGGGCGCGGGCGAATTCCGCTTCAACGATCAGGGTGTGGCCGGCCAACTTTTCCTGAACGTCGCGCAGGGCCCGGCCCTGCCGGACGTGGCCATCGCCGGCTCCTTCGAGATTTCGGTGAACACCCGTTCGACCGAGGCCGTCTTCGATACGACCACGCTGCCGGCCGGACCCTACTTCAAGACCGTCGGGCGCACCGCCACGGTCACCGTGCTGGGCAACTCGATCACGGCGGATGAATTGAGCTTCGAGACAGTCGGCGCCGGCAATGATGCGGTCGTCCACGTCGCGGCCCGGGGCGTCGGTCTGCGACTCCAGGCGGGCACGGCCTCGTTGACCGTGAGCAACGGGACTGGCGGCTTCCTGTTCACCTCGGCCGGCGCGGCCGGATCCGTTTCCGTCTCCACGATCGTGCTTTCCGGCGTGCCGGGCGTCGCGCTTGCCGCCTCGGCGATGCAGGTCGATTTCAATACCGCCGATGCCGATGTCGCCTCGACCAACGTGGGCGGGGTCACGCTTGAATTCACCGGAGCCTATGAGCGGAATTTCCTCCGTGTATCGGGAGCGGCGAGCGTCTCGCTGGACAACTTCATGAGCCTTTCCGGCAGCTTTGCCTTCGAGAAGGGCTCGCTCGGCGGGGGCGGGGATGCGATCAAGGGCGCGGTCACCAACCTGACCGGCCTGCTGGGCAGCGGCGTCGGGACCGCGGACGAAACCGGCGTCAAGGTTTCCAACGTCAACGGCGGTTTTGTCATGCTGCCGGCGGGCTTGGCGCTGCAGGTCCAGGGAACGGGCGCCTTGGTCGGGCTCGACGGCGTGCAGCTTTCCGGCAATGTCTCGGTAGAGGTCAATACAACGGTCGCGACGGTGAGCGAGACCATTTCCACGCCCGGCGGCGATGTGACCGTGGCGTTCGCTTCGCCCGCCCTGTTCCAGGCGGTCACCGCCACGGGCTTGACCTTGAGCGTGGATGGTTTCGTTGATCTCAGCGGCGACTTTCACTTCGAGCGCAGCTTCGAGGGCGGCGCGACCAAGATCATCGCGGGCGCCTCCGCGGTGAACGCCTTCGTCGGCGCTAACGCCGCCGGTGTGAAATTCTCCGGCGGTTCGCTGGGACTGGTCCTGTTTCCTGAATCCGATGTCTACGCTTTGACGGCGACGGGCATGGCTTCTTTGGACGGCTTCGACGGCGTTTCCCTCTCCGGCAACCTCTCGGTCGAAATCAACAACACCGGCGCGCCGGTCGATGAACAGATCGCCACGCCGGGCGTCAACGTCCATATCGATTTTGCGGACGCTGCGGATGTGCAATGGATCGCCGGCAACCTCGACCTGACGGTGACTGATTTCGCGACGCTCTCCGGCGCCTTTGCTTTCAGTCAGACCGGGACGGGCGCCGACGCGAAGGTGTTGGCATCGGTCGACAGTCTGAGCGCCGAAATGGGGGGCGGCGGCGCCAAGGTTGCGGTGACGAACGGCGCGCTGGCCCTGGCGCTTTACACTGGGACGGGCAAATACGCGTTGCGCGGATCCGGCGACGCCGCCTTGAACGGGGTGGCGGGTCTGAGCTTCTCTGGCGCCCTTTCGGTCGCCGTGAACAATACCGGCGGCGCGGTGGCCGAGACCATTCCCACGGCGAGCGGTTCGCGCGCATTGTCCTTCAATGTCAACGAGGGCAATCTCGCGCGTTTCGAAGGGACGGGCGTTCAACTGTCCGTCGATGACGCCGTCGATATCAGCGGCAACTTCGTCATTGAGCGCAACGAGGCGAATGGCGAGACTCGCATTGGAGCCTCCCTGGTCAACGCCCTGATGAACAACGACGGCCGCGGGATCCAGATCTCGAACGGCTTCCTCGGCCTGCTGCTCAAGGACGACGGAAAATACGCGCTCAACGCAGGCGGCGACGGATCGGTCATCGGAATTTCGGATGTGGAATTGGCCGGAGCCCTGCAATTGCGCGCCAACAAACTGGGGGCGACCGTGGACGAATTGATCGAAGCCGGGGTCGATGGCGACGATGGAAACCCGGTCACGGTCGCGTTGGACATGCCGGCCGGCCTGGCGCTGGAGTTGATTGGCTCGGATGTCACACTGCGCATCGCCGGCAGCCACTTCACGGCCGATGAAATCAAGTTCGTCCAGTCCGCCAATCAGATCGACGTCACCGGCCAGCGGATCAGCTTCTCGATGAACGCGGGCGCGACCCGGATCGTGGGCGTCGAGAACGCGGACTTCGCCTTCAAGTTCACGGATGCCGGCGTCGCCGGCGCGGTGAAGAATGGAACGGTCCTGGGGCCGGACTTCGGGAATGACTTCAGCATCGACGGCAATGTCACCGTGCTGCTCAACACCATGACCACGGCGCAGACCGTCACGGTCGATTCCCAGATGATCAGCCTGCAGGCGGCTGACAACGGCAGCCCGTTCCTGCGCGTGGAGGTCGCCTCCGAGATGACCATCTTCGGCTCAACGTTCACGGCCGATCGCTTCGACTTTGAACTCCGCGATTTCGGCGTCGATGTCTCCGGCGTCAACCTCGGCTTCGAATTGAAGGCCGGAGCAAAACGCGTTCTCGGGCTGAGAGACGCGGACTTTGCCTTCCGGTTCACCGAGGAGGGTGTGGTCGGCGCCGTTCGCAACGCCACGGTCGACGGTCCGGACTTCGGCGGGAACATCGATCTCACTGGAACGGTGAACGTCGATGTGAACACCACCACGCTCGCCACCGTGTTGAAGGTTGATGGACAGTCCATCCTGGTCGAGGCCGCTCCGGTGGGCGGCTATTTCGTGGATGTCGAGGTGTTGTCCGGTCGGTTGACGGTGTTCGGCAGTGAGCTGACCGCGGACACGTTCCGTCTCCGCAAGGACGGCGACGGCGTGGCCGTCGATGGATCCGGACTGGACTTCACGCTGAAGGCGGACACGGCGCGGATTCTTGGGATCGCGGATGCCTCCTTCGCCTTCACCTTCACCGAAGCGGGCATCGCCGGCGCAGTCTTGAACGGTCAGGTCAGCGGCCCGGAACTGGCCGACATCAGCCTGACTGGCGAAGTGAGCCTCTTGTTGAACACCACCAACGCTGCGGCCGAGGTCAATGTCAACGGAAGCGCGGTTCAGATTGCCGCCGCGGGAGGCGCGGGGCATTTCCTGCGCTTTGAGGTCGCCAATGGTTCGCTGGTCGTCCTGGGCAATTCACTTTCCGCGGAGACCCTGGTTCTGGAGAAATCCGGGGATGACGTGAGCGTGAGCGGAACGAAGCTGGGCTTCGAACTGGTCGCCGGAACAAATCGTGTTCTGGGGCTGCGGGATGCGGACTTCGCCTTCCTCGCGACCAAGGACGGCATCGCCGGCGCGGCGAAGAATGGCTCGTTGCTGCCCTCTGATTTCAATGACGGCTTCTCCCTTGCCGGGGACCTGTCGCTCCTGGTGAACACGACCGGCGCGGCCGCGACGCTGCAAGTCGCGTCGGAGATGATCGCTGTCCCGGCGGGTGGCGGATCCTTCGTCGAGGTTACGCTGACCTCCGGTGGGCTTTCCCTGCTCGGGCAGACCCTGGCCGGCGACTTCACCTTCCGCCGCATGCTGGTCGACGGTCAGCCGCAGGTCGATGCGGATGGCGCCAACGTCTCGCTGAAACTGGGGACGGGCTCGGTCGAACTGCTTTCCGTCGCCAACGGAACCGTCGATCTCACCATCGATCACCAGGGAACGGTTGGCGCCTTCAGCGGCGTGGTCTCCTCCTCGGTTCCGAATCTCTCCTTCAATGGCGTCTTCTCGGTTGCGATCGATACCCGCCTCGCCACTGATCGCCACATCCGCGTCAGCGGAACGGGCGTCAGCGCAACGATTGCCGGACAGACCGTGGCCGGCGATTTTGTCATCGAGCAGACTGTGTCCGCCGGCGGAGGAACAGTGGTCGGGGTTGCAGTCGAGAATCTGGAGGTCAACCTCGGCGACGGAACGAACACCTTCGTGACGGCGACAAATGGCCGCGGTTACTTCCTGGTCACTCCGCTGGGCCTGGCGGCCAGCGCCTCGGCAACGATCAGCCTCGATGTCTCCGGCCTGAAACTTACGGGCGGCAACGTGAGCATCGAGATCAACCAGACCGATCAGCCGGTGCAGTCGAACTTTATCGTCAATGGCGCCGCCCCGAGCCAGTTGTCGCTGGAGGCGGGTCCATTCCTGCGGGTCAACGTGACGGACGCCGAACTTGAGGTCGGAACCGGCGGCCCGGTCATGAAGGGCGACTTCTTCTTCGAGCAGGAGAATCGCGCGGACAACAGCAAGATCGTGCGCCTCGGCGTCGCGGATCTCGAGGTGACCTGGAATGGACAGGGCATCACGAACGGTTCCGGCGCTTTCGTGATCCTCGATAACGGCGGCGCCAGTTCGATCGCCGGCATCGCATCCGGCGAGGCCTCGGTCGCCGTGGGCGGCATCGAGGTCGGCGGCAGCTTCGGCCTGCGCGTCAACAAGACCGGGATGGCCGTCTTCGAAACGATCACGGTGGGTGGCAAGGAATTTGAAATCAATTTCACGGACGGTTCGGATGTCTTCGATTTCTTCGGCGAGAACCTGATGCTGAACATCGGCGGCTTTGTCACCATCGAGGGCAGCGCCATCAGCTTCAGCGGAAACAACTTCACCGGTTCCGGCATCAAGATCTTCCTGGGTCGCGGTCCGGTTCTGCTGCCCGACCAGTCCATGAACCCCTCGGCGGTCGGCCTGCTGGTGAGCGACGCCGCGGTCGCCCTGGTGAAGGAAACTGCCGGAGCGGACACCAACTACGCGCTGTATGCCAAGGGAACGGTCGAGTTTATCGGCGTGCCCAATGTGACCGTTGCCGGCGTGGCGGTTGTTCGCTTCAACAATACCTCGGCCGAGCCGACCTGCAACGACTCCGCCGCCGGAGCCCTGACCATCGGCGCCATGGGCAATGGCGATGACGTGACGGTCGCGATGGGTGAGGCGTCCGCCAACGGCGCGCTGAACCTGGATGTCGCGGATCAACGGATCTCCGGCTCCTTCGGATTCACTCGCCCGGGCGGCGGCGCGGGCGACCAGGCCTTGAGCTTCTCCCTCGCCAACGGCGTGGCCCAGATCGGCCCGAGCGGTTCGCCGGTGGTTTCAGTGACCAATGGCGAAGGGCTTTTCCTCGTGAATGGAAAGGGCGTCGCAGGGCGCGCTTCCGCGAATGTTGCATTGAACGCCGGCGGCGCCTCCCTGACCGGCGCCTTCAAACTGTTGGTCAACACCATCCCGGCAGCCATCAATGAAGAGATCGTCTCCGTCGATCCGGCGGACGCGACCATGACCATCACGGATACCTTGGTTGCGCCGGCCGGACCTTATGTCCGGGTCCAAGCCCGGCAGATCAACGCCAATACCCCCGCCACGCTTTCCACCGGAGCATTGACCCTGAGCGGCGACTTTGATTTTGAGCAACGCGTCAGCGGCGGCGCGGACGGCGACATCTCCACGACCGGCGACAACACGAAGGTCGTGACCGTCGGTTTTGCCAATGTCTCGGTCGATCTGGGCGGCGATGTGCTTCAGGCGCGCAATGCGCAGGGTCTCTTCATCATCGGAGCGTCCGGCCTGGCGGGGACGGCCAGCGCGGACATCTCGCTCAAGGCTGGAACCGGAGTTGAGGAGTCGGGTTCGTTCAATCTTGTGATCAACCGCACCGGCAGCGCCGTTTCGGAAACGGTGGCTGTCGCCGGCCTGCCGGTGAGCATCGATGCCCCGGGCGGCGATTACCTGATGATCTCGGGCAAGGGCGTGAACCTGACGATCGCAGGGCAGACCCTCAGCGGCGATTTTGAGTTTGAGCAGACCAACGCCGGGCCCGACGGCGTTGCCGGCAATGGCGACGACGCGCCGGTGGTGAGCGTCGCCGCCGCGAATGTGGAAGTGAATCTCGGTTCCGGCCTGGTCAGTCTGACGAATGGATCCGGCCAGTTCCTGCTTTCCAGTCAGGGCTTCACCGGCACGGCCAGCGTCAATGTCTCGGTTGACGCCGGAACCGGATTGACCCTGACCGGCAGCTTTGCGTTGAAGGTCAATACGGCCAATGTGGGCGTCCTCGGCCTGCCCGCGGGTCCCTACCTCCGCATTGAGGTGACCGAAGTGAATCCGACCACGCCCGCCACCTTGACCGTAGGCGGCCAGACCTTGACCGGCGACTTCGTCATCGAGGCGGTCACCACCCTCGGAGCCAATCCGGTCGAAGAGGTCTCCATCGGCTTCAAGAACGTCACCCTGACCTTGGGCGATGGCGGCAATCCTTTCCTCACCCTGATGAACGGAATGGGCTACTTCGTTATCGGTCAGAACGGCTTGGCAGGAACGGCAGCCGTCGATGCGATGCTGCACGTGCCCGGCGTCACCTTGGTCGGCAAGGTCCGGATGTCGATCAATCGCACCGGCTCGGCCGTGAGCCGCCAATTCGAAATCGACGGTGAGCGGATCTCGCTCGAACTGCCCGCCGGGCCCTATTTGAAATTGAACGTCGGCGCGGTGAACGACACAACGCCCGCCTCGTTGACCGTCGACGGGCAGACGCTTTCCGGCGACTTCGAAATCGAACAGGCGACGACGGCGGATGGCGATGAAGTTCTGCGCGTCGCGGCGCGCAATGTGTCCGCCTCCTTCGGCGCGGGAATGAATGGCGGCAACGGCGTCTCCCTGACCCTCACGAACGGCAGTGGCATTTTCCTCATGAACGCCGACGGAATGGCGGGTCGCGCTTCGGGGACGGTCAGCCTGAACAACGTCGACAACGTCACTTTGAACGCCAATCTCGCCCTGGAATTCAACAAGACCGGCGACGCGCTGACGGAGCAGGTCGGCGGTGAGACCTTGAGCTTCACCGAGGGTGATTTCTTCCGCATCTCCGGAACAGCCACACTGAACATCGCCGGTTTTGTCGGCTTGTCCGGCGACTTCTCCTTTGAGAGCGGCACGGACTCCGGCACGCAGTCCGTCATCAAGGTCGGCGCGACGAATGTCAGCGCCACCTTGGGCGTGCCCGGCGGCTTTGGACTCGATCTAAGCAATGCCAGCCTCGCGCTGATGGTGTTGAACGGCGGCAAGGTTGCGCTGGAGGCGGAAGGCGATGTCGCGCTGCGCGGCTTCAGCGGCCTGTCGTTGAACGCTTCCGTGAAGCTTCGGGTGAACAACTCCGGCGGTGCAATCAGCGAAACCTTCGATGTCAACGGCTCCGCGCTTTCACTGCAGTTTGGCGCGGGCGAGGGTGATGTTGCCCACATCGAGGCCAACGGCGTCGAACTGATCACGCCCTTGGCCACGTTGAGCGGCGACTTCAAGTTCGAGAAGGACGCCGCCACGAACGAGGTCCTGGTCGCGGGCTCGAATGTCGATCTGTTTGTCGGCAACGTCGGCGGACCTGGTACGGCGGACGATGTCGGCGTTCGCGTGACCGGCGCGGACGTGGTCGCGCTGTTGGCGCCCGGCGGTGGTTATGCCCTGCAGGCTTCGGGCGCGGCCGAAGTCGTCAATGTTCCGGAGATCACGTTCTCCGGCGATCTGAGCGTCGAGATCAACACCACCGGAGCCACGGTCACCCGCCCCGTCGATGTCGCGGGTCAAAACCTGACCTTGTCTGTCAAAGCGGGCGTCAATCGATTCGGCGCCGAGAATGTCACTCTTGGGACGCCCGTCGCGGACCTTAGCGGCGACTTCGCGGTCGAAACCGTCACGGTCGCGGGCGCGGACGGCATCATCGGAACGGCCGATGATGACACCGAGGTTCTGATCGGCGGGACGAACATCTCGGCCTTCGTCGGCGACGGCGTCGGCGTGCGGATCGATGGCGCGAACCTCGCGGTGTTGCTGACGTCAAACGGTTACGCCTTGCAGGCCGGCGGTTCCGCCCAGACCGTCGGCATTCCCGGCGTCAGCCTCTCTGGAACCTTCTCTGTTCAGCGGAACACTCACGCGACCCAGGTGATTCGATCACTTTCTGTGGGCGGCGAATCCCTGAACCTGAATCTCGCGGCGGGAACTTCAAAATTTGTCGGGAACAATGTCGAACTCGCCGTGCTCGGGCAGACCCTGAAGGGCGACTTCACCTTCGAGCAGATGGGCGTCGGCGCCGCAGCGACGGTGAAGCTGAGCGTTGCGAATGCCTACCTGGGATTGGGCGACGGAAACACCGACTTCGTCACGGTTACGGACGGCATGGGCGAATTCACTCTTTCGGGCGATGGCATTGCCGGTTCTTTCTCCGGAGTGGTCGGCTCCAACATTTCCGGCGTCAGCTTTGGTGGAAGTTTCTCCGTCAATGTCGACAACACCGACGCGCTGAATTCCTTCGTCAGAATCGAGGGCGCCAACGCGTATCTCGAGGCCGCGGGCCAGCGGATCGAAGGCGACTTCGCCATCGAGTCGCGCACGACCATGGGCGGAGCCAAGGTTGTGGCGGTCGGCATCGCAAATCTTGGTCTTACCCTGGGCGACGGCGGAACAAACTACGTCAGCATCACCGGCGGAACCGGACTCGCGATCCTGAATCCCATGGGCCTCGCAGCCAGCGTCACGGTCAACCCGGTCATCAACATGCCGGGGCTCATGCTCAGCGGCGGCACGGCCAGCCTCGATATCAATACCGCCAACATGGCGGTGAACGAATCACTGGATGTCGCCGGCCAGACCGTGACGGTGGATGTGCCTGCGGGCCCGTTCTTCCGGGTGGAGCTTGTCGGAGCTTCGCTGGATGTCGCCGGCGCGGTGATGCTCACCGGCGACTTCGCCTTCGAACAGAGCACGGAAGCCGGCGGCGCCAAGAAGACCCGCTTGGCCGTAGCCAACGTCAGCCTCACCTACGACAATCAGGGGCTGAAGAACGGCGAGGGCGCCTTCATCGTCACCGACGCGGGAATCGCCGGCCTGCTTTCCGGCGACATCGATCTGAATGTCGGCGGCGCCACGGCGGAAGGTCGTCTTGGATTCCGTATCAACACAACCACTTCCGCTGTCGACGAGACGGTTGCTTTCAACGGCGGCGAGATCAATGTCGCATTCAGTGAAACCGAGGTGCGGGATGCCGGAACGGGTCAGAACTTCCTCCAGATCTACGGCGAGGACCTTTCCCTTAACATTGGCGACTTCATCACCATCGAGGGCAGCGTCACCTTCACCAATCAGGGCGGCAATTCCGTCTTCGCCGGCAAGGACTTGACGGTCTTCCTTGGTCAGGGCCCGGCGCGCCTGCCCAATGGCGACCTCAACCCGACCGCCATCGGCGTGTTGCTCTCGGACGCGACGATCGGCGTGGTGAAATTTGGGGATGGCAGCTTTGCCGTAAACGCCAGCGGCCTCGTGAGCATCATCGGCGTGGGCGGCCTCAGTCTCTCCGGCCTCGCTCAGATCCGCTTCAACAATTCCGGCCTGACCGTGGATCAAACACTGACGATCCCCAGCGCCAGCGGGCCCTCGACCGATATTTCGGTGAAGTTCGACAGCACGGACCTGGTGTCCACCTTCAGTGGCTCGGATCTCGACCTGGGCATCGGCGGGCTGAAGCTGAACGGAGGGTTCAGTTTTGGAAAGATCACCGCCGGCACCTTTGCCGGGGCGATCGACATCAATGCCGTGGATGTTTCCTTCAGCTTTGGCGACGCGCTCAGCGTCGAGGGCGCCTTCGGCGATCTGATGTTCACCGCGGACGGCCTCGTCGGCGACTTGGGCGGCGGCATTTCCCTGAATGTTCCGGGCGTCTCGCTGGGCGGCGACTTCCGCATCCAGATCAATCAGACCGGGGCTGCGATCAACGACCTCGGCTTCAACCTGCCTGCCGGCCCCTACTTCCGCATCGAGGGCTCGGGCGTCGAACTGAATCTCCTTGGTCAGCGCGTTTCCGGCGACTTTGTGATCGAGCGCATGACCACGCTCGATGGCCTCTCCGCCCTGCGGATCGGGTTGGCGAATGCCGGATTGAAGTTCAAGGCCGGCGATGCCGAGTTGCTTAGCCTGACCAACCTGAACGGCGCCGTCCTGGTCCTGCCGACGGGCGTGGCTCTCGAGGCCGAAGCGACGGTCTCCGTGGCGCCCGGATTGGGGATTTCCTTGGGCGGCGATTTCAAGTTGGCGGTCAATACGACCAGCCAGCCCGTGCAGGATTCCTTCACCATCGGAACCAGCACAGTCAAACTTGACCTTCCGACCGGTCCGTTCGTGCGCCTCGAAGGGCTGAACGTTTCGCTCGATATTCTTGACCAGACCCTGACCGGCGATTTTGCCTTCGAACAGACCACGACGGCCGACGGCGGCAGCGCCGTGCGCCTGGGCATTGCCAACGGCGAATTGAGCTTTGGCGACGGGAATGCGGACTTGATCACCTTCAGCCAGATTGGCGGCAGCCTGCTGCTCAACGCCAACGGCCTCGCCGGCGAACTGTTCGGCTCCGTCAGTGTCGATCCTTCCCTCGGCTTCACGCTCGGCGGCAATTACAAGCTCGCGATCAACAACACCAACGCGGCGGTTTCCGATTCCATCAAGGTTGGAGCTCGGACCGTGACGCTTGATCTGCCCGCCGGTCCATATCTGCGCCTCGAAGGCAACGGCGCGGTGATCAACGTCGGCGGCCAGTCGCTCTCCGGCGACTTCTCCGTCGAGCGGGTGACGCGACCGGACACCTCGCAGGTCACCCGCATCGCGGCGGCCAACGTCGAGGTCCGGATCGGCAACGGGGTGACAGACTACGTGACCCTCACGAATGGCTCCGGTTTTTTCCTGGCAACGCAGGCGGGCATCGGCGCGCGCTTGAGCGGCACGGTTTCGGTCGGCGTGCCCGGTGTTTCAATGAGCGCCGCGTTGACCTTCGAGATCAACAACACCAACGCCCCGATCAACGAGACCTTCGAGGTCGGCGGGCAGTCCGAGACCCTCAACCTGGCGGCCGGTCCCTACCTGCGCGTGATGGGAACCGGCGTTTCGCTGCAGATCGCCGGTTTGACCTTGTCCGGCGACTTCGAATTCGTCCGCAAGACGGTCAATGCGCAGACCGTGGTCGAATTGACCCTCGCCAATGTGAACTTCGGCCTGGGCGATGGAACAACCGACTTTGTCAGCCTCACCAACGGCTCCGGCATGTTGACCATCGATTCCGCCGGCATGCGCGGCCAGTTCATGGCGACCTTGTCGGCGAGCGTTCCGGGCGTCGCCTTCGGCGGTCAGTTTGCCGTCAAGGTCAACATGGATCGCGTCAATCCCGCCAATCGCTATCTGAGGGTTCATGGCACGGGCGTCACGCTCACAGTGAACGGGGCGCTGGAATTGACCGGCGATGTTGTCTTCGAGGAAACCTCCAGCATGGCGGGTGGAAAGATCGTGCGCGTGGGCGTCGCCAATCTCGCGTTGAAACTGGGGCCAACCGGATCGCCCTTCGTCACGGTGTCCAACGGCTCCGGCCTGCTGGTCCTCACCTCGCAGGGCATGGCCGGATCGTTCACGGCCCGCGCCTCCTTCGACATCGACAATGTCTCGATTTCCGGCGGCCGGATTTCGGTGAATGTGAACACCGGCACGATGGCGGTGAACGAGTCGATTCAGATCGGCGACACCCAGTTGACGGTGAACGTGCCCGCGGGCCCTTATGTCCGGGTCGAGGTCCTCGGCGCGGCGGTCAACATCGGCAACGGCGCGGCGCAACTCCTCGGCAACTTCACCTTCGAACAGGCCACGGCTGCAGGCGGCGGAACCATCGTCCGGATCGGCGCGACAAACGTGAGCGTCGCGATCGACGGGCAGGGCATGAAGAATGGCGAGGGCGCGTTGATCGTGACCCCGACCGGCATCGCCGGGTTGCTTTCGGGCGACATCGACATTTCAGTCGGTTCAGCCAGCGTGGCTGGCAGCATCGGCCTGCGTATCAATAAGACCGGCGCCGCCGTGGACGAGCAGGTGCAGGTCGGAACGCAGACCATCGCGGTCAAGTTTGACAACTCTGAGACCGACCTTATCGAGTTCTTCCTCGCCAACGCCTCGTTCATGGTCGGCGATTTCGTCACGATCGAGGGCAGCGTCAATTTCAGGTCCCAGAACGGCAAGGACGTCTTCGCCGGCGACAACTTGCTTGTGTTCCTCGGCCGCGGACCCATTGAACTGCCCAATGGCGATCGCAATCCCGCCGCCGCCGGACTCCTGCTTTCCAACGCCAAGGTCGGACTGGTCCGTTTCCTCGATGGCACGTTGGCGCTGAACGCCAGCGGGATGATTGAGATCATCGGCATCGACGGCGTCAGCCTCAGCGCCAACGCAACCATCCGGTTCAACAACTCCGGCCAGATCGTTGATGAAACCGTCACCGTCCAGGGCACGGGCGAGGATATCGAGGTCAAGTTTGAGAAGGCCGATCCGGCTGCCTACGTCGCGACTGAGAATGTCAACCTGAACGCCCTCGGCCAGACTCTCAGCGGCGACTTCACCTTCGAAAAGATCTCGTCCGGAGCCTACGCCGGAGCGCTCAAGATCACCGCGGCCCAGACCAGCCTGTCATTGGGCGGCGGCGCGCTCACCGTGGAGGATGGCTCAGGCGTTCTGCTCCTGACCGACACCGGCGTGGCGGGCGATTTGGCGGCGACCGTCGGCGTCAACGTGCCGAACGTCAGCCTTGGCGGTAATTTCCGCGTGCAGTTCAACGGCATTCCTTCGACCATCGACGACCCGGCTATCGGCTTGAGCGGCCTTCCCGCCGGCGAGTTCCTGCGCGTGACGGGAACCGGCGTTCACCTCGACATCCTCGGCCAACGTCTGTCCGGCGACTTCGTCATCGAGCGCGTCGCCACCATGGGCGGCGGAGAGGAATTCCGCGTGGGCGTCGCCAACGGATCCCTGAGCTTCGGCGACGGTTCCACAAATCTCGTCACGATTTCCGATGTCAATGGCAGCTTCATCATGACAAACGCCGGACTCGCCGGTCAGATGACCGCCAGCGTCACCACGGCCCCGGAATTGGGAGCCACGTTTACCGGCGATTTCGAGCTGAAGATCAACACCACCAACGCCGCCGTGAACGAGACGATGACGGTCGGCGCCGAGATGATCACGGTCAATGTCCCGCAGGGGCCGTATCTCCGGGTCGAGGGACAAAACATCCTGCTTGCCGTTTCCGGCCAGTCGCTCAGCGGCGACTTCGTCTTCGAGCAGGCCACCCGCGCCGACAACACCACGGTGACCCGGGTCGCCGCCGAGAATGTGGAGATTCACCTGGGCGACGGAACGACCGACTTCGTCAGCCTCACCAACGGCAACGGCTACTTCGTGACAACCGCGGCGGGGCTCGCCGGCAAGCTGAGCGGAATGGTCTCCTTGAACGTCCCGGGCGTCGCCTTCAACGCGCAGCTCTCGCTCGAACTGAATCCGGCGACAACGGCCGTGAACGAGTCCTTCGAGATTGGCGGATCAACCCAGACCCTGGCCTTGCCCGCAGGGCCGTTCCTGCGCCTGACGGGCACGGGTTTGAGCATCGACATCGCGGGCCAGACCTTGTCCGGCGACTTCACCTTCACTCAACGCACGGTAAACAACGCGGAGGTGGTCGAACTGACATTCGACAACGTCGCCCTGAATCTCGGCGACGGGACGGACAACCTCGTCTCGGTCACCAACGGGACTGGCGCCCTGACCATCGATTCGGCCTCAACCCGCGGCAGCTTCTCCGCGGACGTCGCGGTCAACATTCCAGGCGTCACCTTCAGTGGATCGTTCATGGTCGATATTTTTGTCGATCGAGTGAACGCGGCAAACCGATCTCTCAGGGTCAGCGGCGAGCAGGTGAACCTGACGGTTGCCGACCAGACCCTCCGCGGCGACGTGGTGTTCGAGCAGACCACGGCCGGCGGCGGGGCGACTGTTGTGCGCGTGGGCGTGGCGCGTCTCTCCATGTCCCTGGGCGATGGAACCAACACCTTCGTTTCCATCACCGGCGGAACCGGACTCTGGATCGCGGACAACACCGGCATCGCCGGCACGCTGTCGGTCAGCGCAACCTTCGACCTGCCCGGCGTCACGCTTAGCGCCGACAAGGTGAACATCGCCGTGAACACCATGCCTGCCCCGGTCATGGATTCACTGACCGTCGGCGGCGAAACCGTGACGATCGATCTCCCGGCGGGAACCTTTCTCCGAGTCGAGGCTATCGGAGCCATGCTCCAAATCGGCGGCGGCAGCGGGCCCGCAATCGCCGGCAACTTCGCCTTTGAACAGACCACGGCGGCAGGCGGCGCCAGCATTCTCAAGGTCGGTGCGACCAATGTCAGCGTCACCTTCGACGGTCAGGGTCTGAAGAATGGCTCCGGCGGCCTGATCGTAAACGCCAGCGGTATCGCAGGTCAGATGACCGGTGAGATCGACATCGCCGCCGGCGGAGCCAGTGTCGCGGGCAATATCGGGCTGCGCTTCAACAAGACCGGCGGCGCGGTCGATGAGAGCATCCAGGTCGGCGGATCCACGATCGATATCAAGTTCTCCGCCTCGGAAGGCGACCTGTTCTCCTTCTTCGTATCGGGCGGCTCCTTCATGATCGGCGACTTTGTCACCATCGAGGGCAATATCAGCTTCACCAGCCGCAACGGCGTCGAGGTGTTCGCCGGATCCGACCTGTTGGTCTTCCTGGGCAAGGGGCCGTTGAAGCTTGGCAACGGCGACATGAATCCCGCCGCCAGCGGCGTCCTCCTCAGCGACGCGCAGGTCGGCATCGTGAAGTTTGCCGACGGAACCCAGGCGGTCACCGCCTCCGGCAATGTCGCAATCATCGGCGTGAATGGAATCAGCCTCAGCGGGATGGCCGACGTGCGGATCAACAA
>JAYPGD010000048.1:8568-19391 GCA_038126655.1 Verrucomicrobiales bacterium | reverse complement strand
TGGTTGTTATATACACGCTTACGATCCCTGTCTGTAGTCGCTGTAAGTGACCGGTCCTCAAGCTCGCGTTTCGTGTCCGGGAGCGAATACTGATCCACCAAGCTCCCGCCCGCAATCAGTTTTCACGCCCCTTCAATTGCATTGCCAAGGCCGACCGCATTCGAAACGATGGTCTATTCATGAAGCGATCCGGATTCAGCTTGGCGCCAATGCTTGCGTCGATCCTCGCCCTCGCCGCGCAGGGCGCTCCGGCGGAGCCGCCCAGACTGGCCGGTTCCTGGGTGCAGTCCGCCATCGCTCCAGCGCCGCAATCATTCGAAGTTCGCGGAACCCGGAACCGCAACAACCCCATCCGGCGCGCCTTGGAAGCCCCCTTTTCCGGCGAGGAGTTGTTCATCCGCTTCGATCTCCGCTACGACGCCAAATCGATCGACCTCCCCATCGAAGGCAAGGGCGACGGCGAGTTCTTCATTCTCTGGCTGGATCAGGACGAAGGCGATGACACTGCGTCGCACAATGGCGGCGTGCCCAATCTCGGCGTCCATGTCGCCAATGGACAAAACTCCTTCATGGTCCGCTTCGCCTCCGGCGTCGAACGCCACACGAAGACCGCACTGAAGGGCGATGTGGACTACCGGCTCGTCGCTCGCCTCTGGAAGACCAAGGCGGGGGAGAAGTCGCCCTTCGACAACCTCGATCTCTGGATTGATCCCCTGCCCGGCGCGGAATTCAAACCCCACGCTTCGACTTCCTCCAAGAAGAGCATTTCCAGCGTGAAGTGGTTGGGCTTCGCCACCGGACGCAAGACCGAGGCCTCGGATCGCATCCATGTCTCGGACATCCGCGTCACCGACACCTGGCGCGGCATTCTCGGCCTCCCGCCCAAGACCGAGCCCACCAAGCCGAAGCCAACCGAGGAACAAAAGCGTTCGATCGAAAAGACCGTCACCTTCGCCAAGGACGTCCATCCAATTCTCAAGAAGCATTGCCTTGAGTGTCATTCCGGCGACAGGCCCAAGGCGGGGCTCCACCTGAACATCATGGAGGAGGCGTTGAACCAGACCGCCCCCTTCAACGCCGACGGCAGCCATCTCATCGAGCTGGTTTCCTCCACCGATCCCAAGCGCCGCATGCCCCCGCCCAAGGCCGGTCCAAGACTCACGGACAAGGAGATCGCCACACTCAAGGCCTGGATCAACGAGGGGCTCGACTGGGATGAAGAACTCGCCCCCACCCCGATTCCCAATTCCGAACACTGGGCCTTCCAACCGATTCAACGCCCCCAAGTCCCCGAGGTAAAAAAGGCCGACTGGGTCCGCACTCCCATCGACGCCTTCATTGCGCGACAGCACGAGCGCGCCGGCCTTTCACCCGCGCCGATGGCCGACGCCGCAACCCTGCGCCGCCGGGCCGCTTTGGATCTCACCGGCCTGCCGCCCCAGACCGCAGACCTGGACGCGTTCGATGACGCCTTGGTCGACGAACTGCTCTATTCCAAGCAGCACGGCGAACGCTGGTCGCGCCATTGGCTGGACCTGGCGCGCTGGGCCGAGAGCAATGGCCACCAACACAACCGCAACCGGCCTCACGCCTGGCGCTATCGCGACTATGTGGTCCGCAGCTTCAACGAGGACAAACCCTTCGATCAATTCATCCGTGAGCAACTCGCCGGCGACGAACTCCCCTACTCCGACGAAAACAGCAAGGCCCTCGGCTTCCTCGCCGCCGCCCGCTACAGCGGCAACGAACTCGACAAGGAGATCCAGCGAAATGACATCCTCGTCGATGTCGTCAACACCACCGCCCAGACCTTCCTCGGCCTCACCTTCGAGTGCGCCCAGTGCCATGAACACAAGTTCGACCCCATCTCCATGCGGGACTACTACCGCCTTCAGGCCTTCTTCGCCCGCGGCGAACCCGGCAATGTCGTCCTCCGCGGAAACAACAAAGGCTCGGAGGAACGCATCGTCGAACTCGTCACCGAGCGCTGGCGGATCTTCGACGATGTCCAGACGCGCCTGATCAACGCCCGCCGCAAGAAAGGCTACCCCGAGCCCATCCTGGTGATTCCCAAGACCGTCCTCGGCGGCATGACCGCCGAAGAACGCCGGATTTTCGACCGCCTGGAGAAGGAGATCGCGACCCTGCCGCAGACCTGGAGCTACTACTCGCCCGCGACCGCCTCGGCAAAGCCGTTGATCGCGCCCCACGAAATGCGTTGGCCCCTGCCCCGCGATCCGGAAGGCCTGGCAACGCGGAAGACCCGCATCCTGATCCGCGGCGACATCGGCAGTCCGGGCCCGGAGGTCAACCCGGGCTGGCCGGCGGTGTTCGGCGGCAAGGCCGGCGCGCCCCCAAAGACCCGCCTGCAACTCGCCGGGTGGCTGAGTTCAAAGGACAATCCCCTCACCGCGCGAGTCTGGGCCAACCGCATCTGGCAATGGCATTTCGGCCGCGGACTCGTGGCGACCTCCGGCGACTTCGGAACCCAGGGGGCTCCGCCCAGCCATCCCGAACTGCTCGACTGGCTGGCCGCCGAATTGATCGACAACGACTGGAGCGCCCGCCACCTGCACCGCCTCATCCTCGGCTCCAGCGTCTACCGCCAGTCTTCCGAATACAATGCCGCCAACGCCGGCATCGACCCCGAAAACAGGCTCCTCTGGCGTCGGACCCCGCGTCGACTCGAGGCCGAAGCCATCCGGGATTCAATCCTCGCCGTCGCCGGACTACTGGACGACGAGATGGGCGGCCCCAGCGTGCCGGCCAAGGACGCGGAAACCTCCCATCGCCGCAGCATCTACCTCGAACAGAAACGCGACAAACTCCCCCACCAGCAGATGCTCTTCGACGGCGCAAACGCGTTGACCAGTTGTTCCCGTCGACGCGTGTCCACCGTCGCGCTGCAACCGCTCTACCTGCTCAACAGCGATTTCATGCAACGCATGGCCGCCGCCTTTGCCGAACGCATTGAGAAACAGGCCGGCGACGAAGGAGACCTCGCCCGGACCGCCATCGAACTGGCCCTTTACCGGCCGGCCGGCGAAGAGGAAATCAAGCGCGCGAAAACCCTGATCGCCGCGGAGGGCCTCCAATCCTTCTGCCTCGCCCTGTTCAACCTGAACGAATTCGTCTACGCGCCCTGACGCCGGTCTATTGGACGACCGGAAATCCGAAATTTGGAAAAGCAAAACACGAAACAAATTCGAAACCGCCAAACTTCAAATGAGATTCCTGCGACTCTGCACCCTCCACAGTTTCTCGATTCGTCGTTTTCCAGATTCCCTCCTTTGAGGGCTTCGTATTTGTTTCGGATTTCGAATTCAGGATTTCGGATTCCCCAACGGATTCAGCCCCCCTCCGAACGCAGGATCTCCAATGGCGGATGCGTCGCCACGCCGCGATTGCCCAGCAGTCCCGTGACCACCGTCATCAGCGCCACCACGCCCAGCGCCGTCGCCAAAGGCGTCCATGCCAGCGCGTAGTCGACCTTGAAGACATATTTCGAAAGCGCCCAGCTTCCGCCGATCGCCAGGAGCGCCCCGGTCAATCCGGCAAACAATCCGAGAAACAGATACTCCGACAACAACACGCGCTGCACCTGCTGCCGCGTGGCGCCCAGCGTCCTCAAAAGGATGCTCTCCCGAATCCGCTGAAAACGCCCCGTCATCACGGTCCCGACCAGCACGAACAATCCGGTCGCCACCGTGAACATGGCCATGAACTGGATCACGTAAGTCACCCGGTCGATGATTCCGTCGATGGTCTGAATGATGAAGGTCAGGTCGATCGCCGAGACATTGGGGAAGCGCTTGACGACTTCGCGTTGAAGTTCCGCCGACTCCTTGCTGTCCGCCACATGCGTCGCCAGAATGTGCTGCCCCGGCGCGTCGTCCAGCGAACCCGAGGGAAAGACCACAAAGAAGTTCGGCTGCACGCGCCGCCAGTCGACCTTCCGCAGGCTGGTCACCCGGGTCCGAATCGGCATGCCCTGCACGTCCCATTCCAATTCATCGCCCAGCGTCACGCCCAGGTCCTCCGCGATCCTCTCCTCGACCGACACCGGGATGACGTCATCAATGCTTCCGCTGAAGGGCCCATGCAATTCGCCGGCGACCAATTCCTCGGAATCCTCCAGGTGATCGCGGTAGGTTGAGCGGTATTGTCGTTCGACCACCCAGCGCGGCACGCCTCTTCCCGAATCCGCCCCGCCGCGCCCCGGCCCTCGGCCGCCCTTGCTTCGAGGCCTTCCCCGACGGGTCGGCAACTCCGCGACCGGCGTCCCCTTCACTCCGGCCAGCTTCATGTTCACGATCGACACATCCTGCAACAGCGGAAGATTCATGGACTCCATCACCCCGACCACCTCCTGCTTTTGATCCGGATAGACCTCAAACAATATGGCATTGGGTGTGTTCGCCTTCTCCATGGGAAAAAGCTTGGTCACCAACACGTGCTGCGTCAGGTAAAGCGATAGGACGAGAAAGGTCCCCAGGCCAATCGACACCATGAACAGCACCGTCCGGTTGTGCGGCCGGTAAAGGTTGGCCAAACCCTGTCGCCAGACGTAGGGCAGCGTGGCGGGAATCGTCCGCCGGGCGACCACCACCACCAACTTCGCCAATCCGGCCAACAACGAAAGCGACAAACCGATCGCAACCGCAAAACCGATTCCGAATTCGCGACGCTGCGTCTGCGAGATCGCAAACGCCAACACCGCGCCGCCGATGGCAAGGTAGACCAGGGCCAACAAGGGATCGAACCGCCGACGCGCGCCGGAATTGCCGCCGCCGCGAATCGCAACCAACGGGGTCACCCTCCGCACGGACAACAAGGGAGCCAACGCAAACAGGAACGAAACGCCGAAGCCGATCCCCATCGCCTGAAACACCGCCGGCCAGGCAACCGACACCGCGATCTCGAACGGGACCACGCCGGAGACAGCGGACGGCAGCAGGTATTGCACGATCAGGCCAAGAGCCGTGCCGCAAACCGTGCCGACCAACCCCAGCGCCACCGTCTGAATCAGGTAGATGACAAAGGTCTGCTTCACGCTGGAGCCAAGACAACGCAGGACGGCAATCGTCGCCAGTTTCTCCTTCACATGCACCCGGATCGCGCTGGCCGTGCCCACCGCGCCCAGCAACAGCGCCACAAATCCGGTCAGATTGAGAAAGCGATTCAAGTGCCCTAGAGACCTGCCCAACTGGCGTTTCCGTTCCTCCACCGTATCGAAGCGCACGCGCCGACCAATCGCCTCCTCCGCCGCCCTCCTCAGACCGGAGACTTCCATGCCCTCCGCCAACTTCAGATAGACATGATGCCGGGAAAGGCTGCGCGTGCGCAGAAGTTCCGTCTTCTCCAGATCGCCCATCGGAATGAACACCGTCGGCGCCAGCATCTCGAAGGCGATGTTCGCGCCCGGAACATCCAGCAGGCTGCCGGCCACCGTGGTCTCCCATTGCCCCAGTCGCACCCGGTCGCCCGGCTCAATCCCGCACTGCTCCAGCACGCTCGCCTCGATCAAGACCCCGCTGCCTTCGCGAAACTTCCCCGCGGCTTCCGCGGGTTCCGTCTTCAACTCTCCGTAAAAAGGAAACCCGCCCTCGACCGCGCGGATCTGGATCAACCTCGACGACTCATTCCTGGGAAAGAAGACCATCGACGAGAAACTGATCTCGCGCGCCAAAGCGCCGTCGATATCCTCCAACCCGCGCCATTCTTCCTCGGAATAGGGCTGCCGGGAACTGATGGCCAGGTCCGCCCCGATCAGCGTGCGCGTCTGCAGGTCGACATTGCGTTTCAGGTTGTGGCCAAAGGAGCCGATCGCCACCAACGCCGCAATCCCGAACATGATCGACGTGGAGAAGAACAACATCCGCCGCCGACTGCTCCGACTGTCCCGCCAGGCCATCCGCCACACCCAGGGTTGCAGCAGCAACAACAGAACGGACGCGGGCGGATGCCGGATGCCGGTAGCCGCAGCATTCTCTGCCGAGGGTGAATTCGCGTTCACAAGAAACCTCCAAGTTTCACAGACTCGCCCCGAACTTGATGCCGGACCGCAGGTCCGTGACCCGCAACAGCGCAGACCGGAGGGCATGTTGTAGCGTGCGCTGTGTCAGCGCAGACGAGGGCCATCGCACGATGGTTCCGCTTTTCGGCTGACACAGCCGAGGCCACATCTGAGCAGCTGTTGCGATTGCTGTTCATGCGTCTAACCCGAACGCCCCCCCTCAGCCCTTCCGCTCCGCCACGCGCCCATCGCGCAATCGCACGATGCTGCCCGCCTTTTCAGCCAGTTCATCATCGTGCGTGACCAGGACGATCGCGGTCTTCAGCGAGACATTGAGCTCAAACAGGATGTCCACGATCTTGTGGCTGGTCTCGCCGTCCAGGTTCCCCGTCGGTTCGTCGGCAAAGAGTATCCGTGGCTGATTGATGAAGGCGCGCGCCAGGGCGACCCGTTGTTGCTCCCCGCCGGAAAGCTGATTTGGATGATGCCCCAACCGATCCTTCAAGCCCACGCGCTCCAGGAGATCTTCGGCTCGCTCCCCGACGCCGCTTTCCCCCCGAAGCTCCAGTGGCACCATCACGTTCTCCAAGGCCGTCAGCGTGGGGATCAGTTGAAAACTCTGGAACACAAAGCCGACGCATTCGTTGCGCAATCTCGCCCGGCCATCCTCATCGAGTTCCGAGAGATTGGAGCCATTGAGATGAACACTCCCGGAGGTGGGCGTGTCCAGTCCGGCGCAGAGCCCCAGCAGGGTCGTCTTGCCGCTGCCGGAGGGACCGACGATCGCGCAAGCCGCCCCCGCCTCGACCGTCATGTCCACGTGATCCAACACGGTCAGCAAGGAGCCTCCGCTGGGGTAGGTCTTGGTCAGGCCGCTTGCCTGTAGAATGGGCTCGGAACTCATGGGCACCTGTATTTGCCCTCATTCCGCCTCCGGGTCAATCCGTCGCCCGCGAAATCACCCAAATTTCACCTCCGCTTCGTGAATCGACAGGCCATCGCCCAACGCCACGTCGGCAAACGCGCGTTCGATCTTCTCAATCAGACTGGCAGCGTCGTCGGACATCAGGCAGTGCGTTTGGTTTGAATCAACCCATCCTCTCCCATCTCTCCGATCACATCATGAATTTCAATCCGACTGCAAAACGCAACATCTTCCCGCAAATCCTCCATCTCCAACAATCGTCGACCGTTGGCTCCATGCGCGATGCGCGGCTCTTCGGTTTCATCGCCTCGGGCTCCTTCGCGATAATACGCGCGGGCAACCAACGCCGAATCGGACAGTTCGACCGCCTCCACCTCGCCGTTCAAACCATCCACCACCGCTCCGGCGCAAAAGACATCCTCGCTTGCGCAGCCTTCACCAGTTCCAGCGCAGACCAACAAGACTTCTTCCGGCGCGGCCTTCCCCAACTCCGCGATCAAGGCCCGCAGATTCAGGAAGGAACCGACCAAAACGCCCGCCGCCCCTTTGCACGCCATCAAGGCGCGGGTGCCATTGGTGGTGGTAGTGACAATGGTCCGGCCTGCGATCGCCTCCCGGGTGAATTCACGCGGCGAGTTGCCCAGATCGAAGTCCGGCCCGCCGCTGAGCGCCGCCGTGATCTTCAGGCCGTCCCGCTCGCCGGCAAGCAGCCAATCCGGATTCCCCTCCCGCAACGCCACGGCCTCGCCGATCTCGCAGACCGGAGCGATGGCGGCCGCCCCATTGGCCAGGGCCTCGGCCATCACGCTCGTCGCGCGGAGCACGTCGAACACGACGCAGGTCGTCGCGCCCAGATCCCGCTCCGCCAACACCGCCTGTTCCACCGGCGTCAACAACACTTCGATTCTCATGCGGCGCGAATTGTTCCAGCGGCGGCAGTTCGACGCAACGTCGCAGAACTCCCCGGCTCCCGATCGGGCTTCCTTGTAGCGTGAGCTCTGAGAGCCCATTGCGGCTCAATCGCCGACACAGGCGACGCTACACCTGCCCCGGAGACACCTTCTTTGCGCCTACCACTTTCATTCACGCCCGCCCCGCGCGCTTCCTCATATAGTGAAACAAATACTGCTGGGCATAACCGCCATTCGGACCGAAATAAGTCGCCGAGAACTCCTGCAACCGCATCGGCGTCACTTTGCGCTTCCGCGCGAAATACAGCTCCTTCAAGGCCTTCATGATCCAGACATCGATCGGAAACGCCTCTTGGTATCCGCCCGAGAACAACAACGCGCAATCGGCAATCTTCCGCCCCACGCCCGGCAGCTTCAACAGATCCTCCCGCGCCGCATCGCAACCCGCTTCCCTCATCCTTGTCAGGTCCACCGCCCCGTCCGCCACCATGCGCGCCGACTTCAACAGGTAGGGCGCGCGGTAACCCAACCGGCAATCGCGAAGCTCCTTCTCGGACAAGGCCGCGATCCGCGCCGCGCCTGGAAACGCACGGGCCGCGCCCTCGTCATCGCCGCGCATCACCTCGTCGCCGAACCGCTCACAGATCAAGGCGACCATCTGTCGGATCTGGGCGATCTGCTTGTTGGAGGAGAGAATGAACGACGCGAGGCACTCCCAGGGATCCTGCAGCAACAACCGAAGTCCCCGACAGGCCTCCACCGCCGCCCGCATCGGCTCGTCATCCGGGAAGGAGGCCGTGATCGAATCAATGTCGACGCCGACCTGAAGGTAATCCGCCAGCCAACTCCAATCCCGAACCGGTTCAGCGACGCGCGCTTCGATCCCCTTGCAGGTCTGACTCAACTTCACCCATCGGCCCTCGACGACCGCCGCCCAGCCCTCGCCGTGCTTCACCCAACGAAAGGCCTGTCCGGAATTCAAAGTCGCGGCGAGGTCGTAGTCTTCAACCGCAAAGGTCTTTCTACTTGTCCGACGGCTCATGCGGCTTCAATCCCCGGCATTCGAAAAGCTGAATCGTCCGGAATTCGCGCCCTCGATAGAGCACATTGGTCAGTCCGAGGCTGGTCACGGATTCGAATTCCCCGAGCAGACGCTCAGGCGCCGGCTCGTCCACCGGAATCTTCCGCGCGTAGATGGCGTTCATGCCGGCCATCGCCGAATTCGTCCGATACGTCGGCCAGAAGTAGAACTGATTCTTCGGCGTCTCGGCGCTCTGGTAATAGACCAGCGGCTCGTCCTTGGGATCGCGCCTCGCCTCATCAATGTAAAACGTCAGCAATCCCGAAATGCCATAGTGCCCCCCGATGATGAAGGTCGGCTTCCCGCTTTCGGATTCAAACCGGCTCCGCTCCGCCTCCACGATATTGGCGGTCGATCGCCACGCCCTGACGCGCCGCAAGGGATCGACCTTCGCCGGCAGGTAATGACCGGATGCCTTCTGCACCAGGTTCGTGTCGTGCAACAGGACCACTGGAACCGCCCCGAGAACCCAACCGATCGCCAGCCACTTGCCCACCTTGGGCAGGCCCTCCCGACACCGCCGTTCCCAATAGATCGCCGCAAGGCAGAACATGGGAACAATGCTGGGGGCGATCCAGTTCGGCTGCACCCGCGACTTGATCGTGTAGCAGAAGAAAAACAGGAAGAGCGGCACGCTCATACTGAACAAGAACATGAGCAGTTGATCGCCACGATGCCTCCGCCAGACCGCCACACAGGCCCAGATCGTCGCCAGGAAAAACACCGGATTCAGCAGCCCCAGTTCGGCCAGGGCGAAATCCCAGATGAAGTTCGGCTTGAACGTCCAAGCCCGATCCAGACCACCGCGTTCGCCGAGATGGGTCAGCGTGATCCATTCGTTCTGCGCATTCCAGCCCAGCACGGGCAGGGTGAACACAGCCGCAATCGCCAGCGCCACCCACGGCCCGCGTTTCCGCAAATGCTCGCGCGCCGGCTTCCACAGGATGAAGAAGGCGGCCCAGCACATCAGGTTGAACGGCAGTTGATACTTGCTCAGGAAGCCGCAGCCCATCCACACGCCCGTCCAGATCCAATGTTTCAGTGAATCCTCCTGCAGCGCCCGCCACCCGGCCATCAACGACAGGCACCAGAACAGGACGTTCAACGGATCGATCGTCATCAGGATCGTCCCCACCCCCAACAAGGGCGTCGCCAACGGAATCAACAACATCCAGACGCCGACGCGCAGGTTCGTCTCGCGGACCAGAAAACGAAACACGACCAGCGACAGGATCGCGCCGATCAGCGGCGACAGAAACCGCACGCCAAAGGCCGTATCGCCCCAAAGCGACGTTCCGATCCACTGGGCGTAGGCGATGAACGGCGGCTTGCTGTAGTAGGACAGATCTGGATGCTTCGCCCACAGCCATTGATAGGCCTCGTCCTCGCTCAACTCGATCTTGTCCGCCGCCAGATACCCCCACCGCGCGAACAACACGACCGCGATCAGCAGATACGCCAACCGGATCCAATGCTGCTCCATCGTGGCCATCCGAGGCGCCCGCTCCCTATCGTTCTCGTCCTCGACACTGCGCGTCGGTCGCAACTCCCCTTCCCCATCCGGCGCCAACCTGGGCAACGCCGCCTGCCAGATGGGGAACCATTTCCCGCCCGCCGCCTCCCACAACCGATTCAGCCCCAAACAAATCGCCGAGGCGTAGACCACCCCCAGCATCGCGCCGACCAGAACGTCGCTCGGATAGTGCACCCCCAGGTAGACCCGCGAAAAACCGATCAAGCAGGCCATCGGCAACATGAAGCGGACCGATTTCCTATAGAAGAAGAACGCCACGGTCATGGCGGAAAACCAGTTCGCCGTGTGCGACGAGGGCATGCTGCCGCTGCCGCCCTTGCCCAAAAGAAGGCTGAAGATGAAGCTGCTGCCAAAAA
>JAYPGD010000048.1:6718-8558 GCA_038126655.1 Verrucomicrobiales bacterium | reverse complement strand
GGGCGCAGCCGTCCGATCCCGTCCTTCAGCGAATTGCAGATGAAGCCGTCGCCGATCGCAATCACGACCAACGTCATGCCCACGAACAAGCGTCCGCGCGCCCCGCCTTTCCACACCAGCCAGATCGCCAGCAGGATCACTCCCGGGATGAAGAGCTTGTTCCAGCTCAAGAATGGCATGAACCAGTCGAAGACCGGATTGCTCAACGTCTGGTTGAAAAACCGAAACCCCGCGACATCCAATGATTGGAGCCAGCCCATCAGTAAGTCATCAGCGACATCACGTTCGCGTCGCCAAGCAGCTTCCGGCCTGCCAGGGCCTCCAACTCAATGAGAAAGCTGACTTCCACGACGTCGGCGCCGAGTTTGTCCAGCAGGTTCAACGCCGCCGCCGCCGTGCCGCCGGTTGCCAGGAGGTCGTCCACCAACAAGACGCGCGCGCCGTTCGAGACGGCGTCGGTATGAATCGCCACGGTATTGGAGCCGTATTCGAGATCGTAGCTTTCCTCATGGGTAAAAAACGGGAGCTTGCCCTTCTTGCGCACCGGGACAAAACCGACGCCAAGCTTCAACGCCACCGCCGCCGCAAAGATGAAGCCGCGCGCATCGATGCCCACCACCGCGTCGATGTCGCTGTCCGAATGATGGTCCGCCAAAAGGTCCACGGCTCCGGCGAAAAGACGTCCGTCCGCAAGCACAGGGGTGATGTCCTTGAACTGGATGCCCTCCTTCGGGAAATCGGGGACATTGCGGATGGCCTCGCGGATCTGGTCCACGGTCACGGGGTTGTCGCTCATGCCCGCGGATGGAAATCGCGACGCCTTGGGCTGTCGAGCTATTTCCCCGCTTTTTCGATTTTCTCGATCATGCGGCGCAGCTTGTTGAGCGCAATGTTCTGAATCTGCCGCACGCGCTCGCGGGTCACGCCGAATTTCTCGCCGACCTCCTCCAGGGTCTTTTCGTCCTCGCCATCGAGTCCGAAGCGATAACGCAGTATGGTCGCCTCGCGCTCATTGAGCGTCTTGATCATCTCCTCCAGCATCGCCTTGACGGTCTTGTCCTCGAGCTGGACGTAGGGCGTCTCCGCCTTCTCGTCCTCGACGATGTCCGAGTAGTTGCTGGAATCGCCATCGTCGCCCAGGGGCGCGTCGAGCGAAGCCGGACGAATGGCCGCCGTGCGCATGGCAGAGACCTTCGCGGGCGTCATGTCCAACTCCTCGGCCAGTTCCTCATCGGTCGGCTCCCGCCCCAGGGCCTCCTGCATCTTCATGGCCAGGCGGCGCATCTTGGAAATCTTGTCGACCATGTGGACGGGCAGGCGAATGGTCTTGGACTGGTTCGCCAAGGCGCGCTTGATGCTCTGCTTGATCCACCAGGAACCATAGGTCGAAAGCTTGCCGCCCTTGGCCGGATCGAAGCGCTCCACCGCCTTCATCAATCCAATATTCCCCTCGCTGATCAGGTCCAGCAGCGGCAGACCCAAGCCGTCGTAGTCGTGAGCAATCTTCACCACGAGGCGGAGGTTCGCCTTGATCATGTGCTCCCGCGCTTCCTTGTCGCCCTTCTTGATCCGGGCCGCCAACTCGATCTCCTCCTCCACGGTCAGCAATGGCACCTTGCCGATCTCACGCAAATACAACTTGATCGCGCTGGGAGCCTCACGCGAACGCGTCGGAGCGGCATCATCGGGCGTCTGGGTTGCTTTCTTCTTTTTGTCGGATTCGTCGGCCATGGCGTCAGGCGAGGATTAGACCAGCGCAACCATTCTGAAGTCAATTCTTTGGATGTCAGGCTTCCCCGATCGTGTTGACTCATAAAGAAAGACACCGAAGCGAGATTCG
>JAYPGD010000048.1:0-6708 GCA_038126655.1 Verrucomicrobiales bacterium | reverse complement strand
TGTTTCAGGTCCACACAATTCCAAGCCGTAATCGTGAGCGCCCCAAACGACGAACCAAACCCGCAGGAAACGCCGAAGTCCCCGGATTCCACACCGCCCGCCCCGGACACAAACGCCGCTTCCAGCGACAACAACGATTCAAAAGACGCGTCATCCAACAACGAGGGCAAGTCCAATCCGGAGCCGGCCAAACCCTCCAAATCCGGTCTCAGGAAGAAACTGCTCATCGCCGCCGGCTCGTTGCTCGCGCTCTTGGTCGTCTTCTATTTCGTCGCCACCAGCGCCTTTTTCGTCAAATCCGCCGTCCTCCCCAAGGTCGGCGAGATCCTCGATGCCAGGATCACTCTGGGAGAAGCCTCCATCAGCCCCTTCTCCGAAGTCAGTTTTGACAGCATCGAGGTCGCCGCCAATGGCGAGGAGACACTCGCCAAGGTCGGGTCCGTCAAGGCCCGCTACAGCCTGATGGACATCGTCGGCGGCAACATCAAGGTCGATGAGGTGACCGTGGATTCCCCGACCATCAACCTGGTCATCAAGGAGGACGGTTCCACGAATCTTGATCCGATTCTCAAGGCTCTGGCGTCCGACGAACCGCCGCCACCGGCGGGACCGACTCCGAATCTCGATGTGAAGAACGTCTCCATCAAGAACGCCACCATCAAGCTCATCCAACATCTCGGCGGCGGCGCCAGCCAGACGGTTGAGATAAAGAACGTCAATCTCGATCTGGATCAACTCGGGAATGGAAAGAGCGGAAAGCTCAATCTCGCCGCGGCCCTTGGGCTGGAGACTCCGACAGACAAGTTGTCCGCCAGCCTGCAGGGCGGCTACAACGTGGAACTTGGCGAAGATCTGATGCCTTCCCTGATCTCTGGCAAGACCTCGGTAAGTATCGATGGCGCGGAAGGTTCGCTCAAACAGGCCAAGGGCCTGTCCTCCGAACTGGCCGTCGAGCTCACCCCCACGGAATTGAAGGAGACATCGCTGAAGTTCAATCAAAGCGGCAAGCAACTCGGACAGATCACCATCAACGGCCCCTTCGATTCTGAAAAACTTTCCGCCGACCTCAAACTGGTCGTCGACGCGATCGACAAGAACGTCCTCAACCTTGTCGGCGCGCTGGCTGGCCTGGACTTCGAAACGACAACCCTGAGCTCCGAAAGCCGGATCACGGTCACTCCAAACGCGGAACGGCTCGTCGTCAAGGGCGGCGTCAAGGTCGGTCAACTCGCCCTCACCCAGATCACTCCGGAAGGCCGGGGCCCAACCACCCCCGCCATGGACATCGGCTTGGATTACGACCTGGCCGTCAATCTGATCGGGCAGACGGCGACCTTGAGCAGCCTCGCCCTGAACGGCTCGACCTCGAAGGGCGCCTTCCTCTCCGGCGACCTGGCGGCTCCGGTCACCGCGACCTTCGGCGACACCCCCAAGGTTACCGGCAACGCAGCCTACAAACTGAACGTCACCGACTTTGACCTCGCCCCCTGGAAGACCTTCACCGGCCCTTCCGCCCCGGCGGGCTCCATCGGACTCTCTCTGGGCGTCAGCGCCGATTCATCCGGTGAGAACGTTCACGCCGATTACGATTTCCACTTCACCCAGGCCGGCGCCCGGGTCGCTGAGAGTTCCGGCAAGGTCGCTGTCAAACTGGCGTCCATGGCCCTCGATCTCAAGGCCGCAGCCAAGGCCGAATTGTCCCAGCTTCAACTGGCCGGCGCGCCGATCCTGCCCGCCGAGAAGAACGCCAAAGTCAACCTGACCGTCGACACCGCCTTCGACGGCAAAACGCTCAACCTGGCGAAACTGGAATCCACCTTCCACGAGGGCGACAAGCAGATCACATCCCTGGGCCTGGCGGGCAAGGTCAGTCTGGGCGACTCCATCACGCTCACCGACACCGCCGTCCAACTCGCCCCCACCGAACGCGCCGGCAACAAGCTGCTCATCAACGGCAAGGTGACGCCGGGCGACCTGCTCGCAGGCAATCTCGCCATCACGTCCGACGGACTCGACGTCACCCCTTTCATGGATCTGTTCATGTCGGAGGAGGCGACCCAGGAACCGGCCGCGGAAGCCCCGCCCGCGCCGTCCGAACCCAAGCCCGAACAGGAACCCGACGCCATCGAACTGCCCATCGAAAAGTTCAATGTGGATGTCACCCTGGCGACATTCTTCGCCCGGGAGATCGCCGTCAGCAACTACGTGACCAAGGTCGCCATCGTGGGATCCAAGGTGAACGTGGATCCCGTGAGTCTCACTTTCAACGGCGCGCCGCTGAACGCCAGGGCTGACCTCAACCTCGGCGTCCCCGGCTACGAATATGATGTCGCCCTAAAGATCCACCACCTGCCCATAGCGCCGTTGGTCGACACCTTTTCACCGGAGTTCAAAGGGAAGATCAAGGCCGAGATCCTCACCGATGTCGCGATCAAGGGCGCCGGGATCACCGGAGTCAATCTGAAGAAGAACCTCAATGGCCATGCGGGAACCACCCTGACCAACGCCGTGATGAACGTGTTGGAAAAAGGCATCCTCATGAAGTCGGTCGCCACGTTGTTGCAGGCTCCCGAGATTCTCGAGCCACCGCTCGACTACCTCAACGCGCAGCTCAAGATTGGCCAGGGCGCGGTCAACATCGAGGACTTCATTGTGCAAAGCGCCGCCTTCCAGGCGACGGCGACAGGGAACATCACACTGGACGACACATTGACAAATTCAGCCATTGACGTCCCGATCGGCATCAAGTTGTCGAAGAATCTGGCCAAGAACGTGAAACTGGCTGGCGTCGACCCGAACGCCAAATACACCCCCTTGCCGGACTTCGCGGCGATCGGCGGCACAGTCGGCGCCCACAAGGTGAAACTGGACCGAGGCAGGTTGCTGGCGGTCGGCATTCAGGCCGCCCCGGCCGCCGCGCTCAATGCGATCGAAGGGGCCGCCGGAGCCGCGGTGAATGTCACCGAGAAGGCCACGCAGACTCTGAACAAACTCACCGAGGGAACTGTCGGGGGCATCCTCGGCGCGCTCGGCGACTCCAAGGCCAAATCAACCTCGAAGGACGGCAAGAAGTCCGGCGGCCTCGGCGGATTGTTCGACGCTCTCGGCGGCGGGAAGAAACAGTCCACCAACGCCCCGCCCCAGAACATGACCAACAAGGTCGACAAGTCCACCGGCATCAAGATCCCCTTCAACCCGTTCAAGAAGTAGCGCCGGGAGCCCCTGCCGCGCGGGCACGAAATGCGATCCGAACTCAAAGCAATGCCCGCGAAGCCCAAACTCGCGATAGCGTCGTGGACTGCGGCGCTTTGCGCCGCTTTGCAGCCTGCCCGCAAACGCCCGAGCCAACGACCGACCGCACCACGCTGCCTGGCCGCTCTCCTCGCCATCGCATGGATCGCAGCGGCATCTTCGGCCATTGCCGCCCCGGCTCCCGACATCGCCTCCATCACTCCGGACCTGATCGTCCCGCCCATGGAGACCGGTGAACCGGCGCCTGGCAGACGCGTCCGACAGGTTCATCCCGACCACGCCGACACCGAGGTCCACCACGCGCTCTACCTGCCCACCGATTGGAAGCCCGGCCGCAAGTATCCGGTCATCGTGGAATTCGCCGGCAACGGCCCCTACAGCAACAAGTTCGGCGACATCAGCACAGGCAGGGTCGAAGGCAGCAAACTCGGCTACGGCATCTCGGCCGGCCAGGGTTTCATCTGGGTCTGCCTGCCCTACCTCAATAATGCCGGCGACGCGAATGTGACCCGTTGGTGGGGCGATCCTCCGACCTACAATCCGCAACCGACGATCGACTACACCGCGAAGACCGTCCCTTGGATCTGCAGGCAATATGGGGGCGATCCGAAGAAGGTCGTCCTCGCCGGCTTTTCCCGCGGCGCCATCGCCTGCAATTACCTCGGCCTTCACGACAACGAGATTGCAAAGCTCTGGCGCGCCTTCATCCCCTATTCCCATTACGATGGAGCCAGGATCCACTGGCCCTACACGGGCGACGATCGCGCCTCGGCCACGGAACGATTGAAACGCCTGAAAGGCCGCCCCCAGTTCATCTGCCACGAAGGCGCGAGCCCGATGAATTCAGAGAATCTCCAGCACGCGAAGGGCTTCATTGAATCGACCGGCACCCAGGGCGACTTCACCTTTAGGCCCACCGGCTTCCGCAATCACAACGACGCCTGGACACTCCGCCCCAGCCCCGCAAGGAAGGCCCTCCGGCATTGGCTGAACCGGGTCCTGAAGGAGGATTGAGCGACGGCGTCCGGCGGGAACTTCCGACGTCCCGACGCCCCCCGCTGGCGAACCGACCCGCCAGGTCGATTCAACGACGACGACGACGCTTGCGTCCCTTGCCGCCGCTGGCGCTGAAATGATACCCGCCGGCGACTCGCGTCTGCTTGAACTTCCGTTCGTGCGGCGAGGGCGCGCCCTTCTTGTCGTGATCGAACAGCGCGGTGTACTTGTAATCGAAGCCCTCCACGTTCTCGCGCGGGATCTTCTGGTCGATGAACCGCTCGATCGAGTGCACGTGGATCGCGTCCTCGGCGACCATGATCGTGAAGGCGTCGCCGTTGGACTGCGCGCGTCCGGTGCGTCCGATGCGGTGAACGTAATCCTCGGAGTTCTCCGGCACGTCGTAGTTGATCACATGGGTGACATCCATGATGTCGAGCCCGCGCGAGGCGATGTCCGTCGCCACCAGCACCTCGTATGTCCCGCCGCGGAATCCCTTGAGAGCCTCGTCCCTCTCCTTCTGCGAACGATCCGAATGCAGCGCGGCCACCGAGTGTTTGTTCCGCTTCAGCAGGCGCGCGATCATGTCCGCCCCCACCTTCGTCCGGCAGAAGATGATGACCGACTCGTAGTGCACCCGGTCCAGCAGCGCCAGCAGCAGATCATCCTTCTGAGAGTGCGCCACCGGCAGGATCACATGCTTCACCGTCTCGGCGGCGGAATGACGGCGACCGATCTCCACCGTTTCCGGGTCCCGCATCGCCCACTGGATCAAGGTCTCAATGGCCGGAGGAATCGTCGCGGAAAACAAGGAGGTCTGGCGTTCGCGCGGCGTCTTCTCCAGAATCGCGCGAACATCGGGCAGGAATCCCATGTCGAGCATCCGGTCCGCCTCGTCCAACACCGCGTATTCCAACTGTTTGAAATGCAGGTCGCGCTGGCGATGGAGATCCAGCAGACGCCCCGGGGTCGCCACCAGAATATCGACTCCGGCCTTCAGATCCTCGCGCTGCTTGCCGTAACCCACGCCCCCGTAGATCACAGCGACCTTCAGATCCGTGTGCTTGGCAAACTTCTGGATCGCCTCCTCCACTTGGGCGGCCAATTCGCGCGTCGGCTCCAGAATCAACGCCCGGATCCGACTCGGATCGTGTTTCTCCAGCTTGCTGATGATCGGCAGCGCAAATGCGGCCGTCTTGCCCGTGCCCGTTTGCGCGCTGCCAATGACATCTCGCCCCTCCAAAACCGTCGGAATGGCGCTGGCCTGAATCGGCGTGGGCTTCTCATATCCCAGCTCCTCAATGGCCTTCAGTGTTTCCGGGGATATCCCCAGTTCAGAAAATTGCATGGCGGAAGGTAGCGGAAACGCGGATCAGATTGCAAGGACCGCGAATGCGATGCTCATTTTGTTTGCGTCCCCCCCCTCCCGCATGGATATTACGCGCTCTTCTGGCGCGGAGAGTAGCTCAGCCTGGTAGAGCGCCGGCTTTGGGAGCCGGATGTCGCAGGTTCGAATCCTGTCTCTCCGACCATTTACACCCTCGCTGCCAGTCCCTCCACATCCTCCCGCGCGACCTCCATCATCCGGTCGAACAGGAGCCCCGCATCCAGATCGAAAAAGTTCCGCACATTCCCGACGATGCCATTCAATGGATGCGCCTCGACAGCGTCGATGAACTTGAAAAGGTCCTGCGACAACTCGATCGCCGATTCCAACTGCATCTGCCCCATCGCCAGTTCATCGACCTTGTCGGGCCACCAGCGTGAGTCGACCAGGTCCGGGTTGATGTGATGAATCAGGGCGGTCTCGACGCCCCCGGCGTGTTGATCGCCGCGCTCGCCGGCGAACTCGACCAGTGGTTCATGCAGCCAGCGGAAGGCCCAATGTTCGCAATCGCTCAACCTCAGCCCCTCCTGAATGGCATTGCGATGCACGATGGAGCCGTGAACATCCACCACATAGATCGCGGCCGGCTTGATCCACTTCATGACGGCGTTCACAAAACCGCGAACGTAGCGCGTCAGCAGGGGCGCGGTCAGATCCACGCTCAAGCCGAATGGCAGCCCCCAGGTCAATTGGCCGTATTCCACCGGCGGCCCGACGAGGAAATCGTCCGTCTCCTTCGCCAATTGGTTCAGCACGGCATAGCTCTGCAAGGTGTCGGTCATCAACGGCAGATGAGGGCCATGCTCCTCGACCGCGGTGTCCACGCTGAAGGCAAGGATCCGGGGCGCCGCGGGCGGATCAACCTTCTGCGCCTTGCACTCGCGGACCGAAAACTTCCCGGTGAATTCCATCCGCTTCCTCGTGCCCCCGTAATAAGGAAAGGTGAGCAGGATGCGGTTGACGATGCTCTCGCGCAGATCGTCGTCCATGGCCTCGTGATAAAGCGGCGGAAGGGTCAAGGGAGCGAGAAACTCCAATTGATCCGCCCGGACGCCCAATGAGCACAGCGGCAG
>JAYPGD010000047.1:2402-19461 GCA_038126655.1 Verrucomicrobiales bacterium | reverse complement strand
GGATCAGAAGGCGGGCCGCGCCGAATTAAAGACGCTGCAGGTCTACGACCGCGCCATCGCCGTCATGAATGAAAAGGCTCCAGGCTTCGGCTCCGCTTGGGAGGGCGCGCTCAGGGAGGCGGAAACCGAGATGAAGGACGCGGAAAACGGGTTGGTGAAGTTCTTCAAGAAGGTGGTCAGGCCTTCTCTCCCCGCAGCCTCAGAGAGAGCGGATGCCGGGGATGACCTGGAAACCGCGGAGAGCGACGCGGAGCCGGAGCCCGACAAGAATTGAATGCTTCCGGGAATGCCCGGTTTTCAAATGCCGCCTGGCTGTTATTGTGAACGGCGCATGAACTTCAGTTTTCGAGCCCTTCTTGCTTTTCTCTGCGCGGTTGTCGTCGCGCCTGCGTCGTGGGCGGTCGATTTCAACCGGGACATCCGCCCGATCCTGTCGGACAAGTGCTTCGCCTGTCACGGGCCGGACGCCAAGGCACGCAAGGGCGGTCTGCGACTTGATGTGCGGGAGGAGGCCTTGGCGGTCATCGATCTCGACTCGCCCGCAAAGAGCGAACTTCTTCGGCGCGTGTTGTCCCGGGATGCGGATGACGTCATGCCTCCGCTGGAGACGCACAAGGCGGTCACCGTCGCCGAAGCTGATCTCCTTGAACGCTGGGTGACCGAAGGAGCCGGGTATCTGGATCATTGGTCGTTCCTGCCGATTCAAAGGCCGGAGATTCCAGGAAGCCCTTCGGAATGGACGCGGAATTCGATCGATTCCTTTGTGCTGAGGCGTCTGAAGCGCGCGGGGATGAGGCCTGCGCCGATGGCGGGTCGGCGGACGTTGATTCGGCGGGTGACGCTGGATCTGACAGGACTTCCTCCAACTTCCGACGAGGTCGAGGCGTTTCTGAATGATCCGCAGCCGGAGGAGGCCGCCTATGAGCGGGTGGTGGAGCGGTTGTTGCGCTCGCCGGGATACGGCGAGCATATGGCGGTTCAATGGCTGGATGCGGCCCGCTATGCCGACAGCGACGGTTACGAAAGCGATCCGTTGCGGACGATGTGGCCGTGGCGCGACTGGGTGGTGAACGCGTTCAACCAGAACATGCCTTACGATCAATTCGTGATCGAACAATTGGCGGGCGACCTCCTGGAGAAGCCGACCCTGCTTCAGTTGCTGGCGACGGGATTCAATCGCAACCATCGATTGAACAACGAGGGAGGCATCCTGCCCGAGGAATGGCTGGTGGAATACATCTGTGATCGAGCGGAAACCACGGCGACTGTCTTCCTGGGACTGACCTGGGGCTGCGCGCGGTGCCACGACCACAAGTACGATCCCGTGACGCAGGCCGATTACTACAGCCTTTTTGCCTACTTCCACAATGTTCCGGAATCGGGACGGGCGGTCGGTTCGAAGGACGCGCACCCGATGCTCGAGGTGTCCAGCCTGGCGAACATTGAACGACTGGCCCGACTGAACGAGGAGTACGCGCCGTTGAAGAAACGACTGGATCAGATCGGCAAGGGCGGGGAGTTTTCCGAGGCGCTTCAGGGGTGGATCAAGGGGATCGACGCCGAGGCGTTGAAAATGCTGCCCCGCAACCTGTCCAAGACCGCCGCGGTCAAATGGAGCGCCGCGCAGAAGAAGGAGGCGCGCGCGTATTTCCTGAACAATCGATATGCCGGGGCGGCGGAGCTCCGGAGGGCGATGCGGCCGATCGAGCGTGAATTGGCGGCGCTGAAACGCACGGGCGCCAAGGTGATGATCATGGCGGAAATGGAGACGCCGCGGGACACCTTCATCCTCAATCGCGGGGTCTACAATCAGCCGACCTCCAAGGTGAGGATGGCGACGCCGGCCAGCCTGCCTCCGATGGCCGCGGACCAGCCGAACAATCGTCTGGGGCTGGCGAAGTGGCTGGTGTCCGGAGAGAATCCCCTGACCGCGCGCGTGGCGGTGAACCGATTCTGGGAACGCTACTTTGGCGTGGGGCTGGTGAAGACCCAGGAGGACTTTGGATCGCAGGGGGACCCTCCGTCGCATCCGGAACTGCTGGATCATCTGGCGGCGGCTTTCATGGATTCCGGTTGGGACGTCAAGGCCCTGCAGAAACGGATCGTGATGAGCGGGACCTACCGCCAGTCCTCAAGAGGCTCGCCCGAGTCCTACGCGGCCGATCCGGAGAATCGCCTGCTGTCGCGCGGGCCGCGATTACGGCTGGCGGCGAATGTGATCCGCGACCAGGCGTTGTTTGTCGCCGGGTTGATGGTGGACAAGGTCGGCGGGCCGCCGGTGAAGCCTTATCAGCCGGAGGGGCTCTGGAAGGAAATCATCAAGGGACGAGTGGAATACAGACGGGATTCCGGCGAGAAGCTGTACCGACGGAGCCTCTACACCCTGTGGCGCCGCGCGGTGAAGCCTCCCTTGATGATGCTGTTGGATTCGAATGAGCGCGACACCTGCAACGTGAACCAGAAGCGCACCAACACGCCGCTGCAGGCGTTGCTGTTGTTGAATGATGTGACCTTTGTGGAAGCGGCGCGCGGGTTGGCCGGCCGAATGATTCGCGAAGGAGGCGAAACGGCGTCCGATCGCATCGATTTTGGCATGCGGGTCTGCGTCGGAAGGCCCGCCAGGGAGGAGGAGCGCGAGATTCTTGGCGGCGAGCTTGCCGCGGGGTTGCGTCGCTTCACGAAGGATCCGGACGCGGCGGCAGCGCTGGTCGCGGGAGGGGAGTCAGGGGTTCCGGGCGGAGTGGACGCGGTGGAGTTGGCGGCCTACACGGCATTGGCGCGGATGCTGTTGAATCTTGATGAAACCATGACCAAGCAATGAGCCCGATTGAAGAACACGATCAATTGTTGAGTCGGCGTCAGTTCATGGCCGGCTCGTCGCTGCGTCTCGGGACTGCGGCGCTGGCCGGGCTCATGACGAGCGACGGGGCGCGCGCGGAGCCGACGGGGCTGAAACGCAACAAGATCGGGGGGCTTGAAGGCATCCAACGATTCGCGCCCAAGGCAAAGCGCGTCATTTTCCTGTTTCAATCGGGCGGGCCCTCGCAACTGGATCTCTACGACTACAAGCCGGACCTGGGCGCCCGGTTCCAGGAGGATCTTCCGGACAGCGTGCGCATGGGACAGCGCCTGACCGGCTTCACCAAGAACCAGAAGAGCCTGCCGATCGCCCCGACAAGATATGATTTCCCGCAATGCGGACAGAGCGGGGCGCGGGTCACTGAATTGTTGCCGCACATAGGCGGCGTCGCCGATGAGATCTGTTTCATTCGGTCGATCCATTCCGAGGCGATCAATCACGATCCGGCGCGGACCCTGATCCAGACCGGCGCGACGCAGGCGGGGCGCCCGAGCATGGGAACCTGGGTGACCTACGGGCTCGGGAGCGAGGGGCGGGATCTGCCGGCCTTCATGGTGTTGAATTCCTACGGCAGCTGCAAACGCACGCCGCAACCCGTGAATGTGCGACTGTGGGGCAGCGGCTTTCTGCCGTCGCAATATCAGGGGGTGAAACTTCAGTCGGTGGGCGATCCGATACTCTATGTTTCCAATCCGCCCGGAGTGAACCGCGCCTCGCAGCGGCGGGCGTTGGACGTGATTTCGCAGATGAACGAATTGAACGCCGCGCAGTTTGCGGATCCCGAGATTCATTCCCGAATCCGGCAATACGAGATGGCGTTCCGGATGCAGGCGTCCGTGCCGGACCTGCTGGACATTGATGAGGAACCGGCGGAGACCTTTGAGCTCTATGGAGATAACGCGAGGGAGCGGGGCAGCTACGCGGCGAATTGCCTGTTGGCGCGTCGGATGGCCGAGCGGGGGGTGCGCTTCATTCAGCTCTACCACGTCGGCTGGGATCACCATCAGAACATTCCGCGCGACCTGCCCCTGATGTGCGGTGATATCGACAAGGCCACGGCCGGATTGATCGTGGACTTGAAACGGCGCGGCATGCTGGATGAGACGCTGATCGTCTGGGGCGGGGAGTTTGGGCGGACGGTCTTTTCCCAGGGCAAACTGACGCGGGAGGTCTACGGTCGCGATCATCATCCGCGATGTTTCACGATGTGGATGGCCGGCGGAGGCGTGCGCCCGGGGATGACCTACGGAGAAACGGATGACTTCAGTTACAACGTCGCCAAGGATCCGGTGCATATCCACGATCTGCAGGCGACCGTCCTGCATCTCTTGGGGATCGAGCACACGCAACTAACCTACAAGTTTCAGGGGCGGGAGTATCGCTTGACCGACATTCACGGGCGTGTGCCCAAGGCGATCCTGGCCTGAGGCGGGACTCCTCGGGGCGCGGACGCTGGTCGCCTCCGCATTGGGGCTCATGGCATGGCAATCGGACAATGCGGGAGGAGCGCCGCGCTCGAGCAACGCAGGTCGAAAGGTTTCATTCAGCCGGAGAAAGGGGATCCGGAATCCGCAGAATCTCTCAAAGCCCGCCGGCTGGTTGCTCCAATGGCAGGCGGTCGAGGCCCTGTGATTCCACTTCCACCACGCGTTCGCCGTCGATGAGGATTTGATAGGCGGCTCCCCTTGTTCCTTGAATTTCGACCATGCCGTTTTCGATCGAAACCGGGTAGGGCGACACAACACGGTGAACGCGGTTGATCGCCGTTTCCAATCCCGCGGGGAGTCCCTTCAAGCGCAGGCGCAGGCTGACCAGGGCGCAGGGATTGATGTCGTAGGGAAGGAGCTTCTGCGAATCCAGAATCAGGCTGTCCGCGAGCAGTCCCCGGGACGTGCCTTCGGTGTATTGCTGCTGTTCGCCGGCGATGAGGATGCCTTCCGCCAGTTGCCGCCAATTGAGGGTCTTGTCGTGCGGCGCGAGGTCGAGCAGCGCGTCGGCGTAGACAATGCCGCACCATTGGACCGGCCGGCCGATCCAGACCGGAGCCCGCCAATTGGTGGCGCAGAGCGTTGCGATGGTCGCGTATTTCATGATCGGGCGATCTCCCCATTGGTAGACATAAGGGACGCCGGTCAACGCCCAGCGGGTCGCCAGTTTCAGGTAGCTCTCGTCGTCAGTGAGTTCGTAGCCCAGGACATAGGCTCGCACCAGATGCGCGGCCGCCAGGATGTCCGGGGCGTGCAGGGGGCATTCCCAGACCTGCGCGCCGCGCGGCGTGCGGAATCGCTTCATGAACTCAAGCGTCTTGATGCCCGCGCGCAGCGCGGATTCGTCGCCTGTCTGCTTCGCGTGGAGCAGGAGTCGCCATGCCGGCCGGGCGCACTGCCCGCTGGAAGTGTCCTCAAAGTGTCCTTCACGGAACTTCCCGCCATAGCGGAAGGAGCCGTCGGGGCGCTGCGCGACCAGGATCTGGCGGACGGCGCGCTTTTGACGTTGCAGCCATTCATTCGCGCGGCCGGTGATGAAGTGGATCGCGTCGTTGTCGATGTGCGCGCCTCCGGGAACGATTTCCGGGAACTCAGGAATGCGTCCGGTCAGTCGATGGAGAGTGGAGAGGTGATCGGCAAAGAAGCGAGGGTTCGGCGGCGAGTATTTTTGTCCGGGCACGAGGGCGTGATGCCAGCCGCCGTTGGATCCCTTGATCTCGCTTTGTTGCAGGCCTGCGAGATTGAACGCGAGTTGTTCGTCATGGGGGCGCGGAGGCCGGGGCAATTTGGGGAAACCGCCGCTCTTCTTGACGCCCCAGCGGATGAACTCCGCCAGCCTCGCGCCTTCGGCAAATGAACCGTCCACCCTTAGGATGGCGTTCCAGCTTGCTCCCCTCAACGCGATCCTGTGATCCGGTGTGTTTTCAAAGAAGTTGGGCGTCGCGAAGACCGGTTGGGGCCGGGAGCCCCACCACAGCAGTCCGATCGACGCGCGATCGGTGACGAACGCCGTCAAGGGCATGGTGACGTCGCGGATGGCGGGTTCGTAACGGATGCGCTCGGGGCCGCGGATGTCCAGGGACGAGGAGGAGCGTTCGTTCTTTCCAAGATGTTCGACGCCGCAGAGCAGGCCCTGCTCAAGGTTGCCGAAGGCGCGGATCACCGGGCCTTCCAACGCGCGTTCGGCGCGCAGGACCATCCGGAGTTCCCCGTCCACAATGGAAAGTTTCAGATGCTTCACTCCTTCGTCGCGAAAGGTGACGGAGGCCGCAGTGGGGGAACCGACGGTTGTCAGGCGCGGGACGGTCTTCCGATCCCAGACCAGGGGAGCAATGATTCCGATCAACTTGCGGTCGCGCAGCAGCCTTGCGCCGGAGCCGTCGGCGGCGATGTCCACGGTGAGACGCCGCCCGCGCAGATGGATCCAGTCTTCCGGGGCATCCTGATTGTGAACGATCGCGGTTCTTGTCAGCGCCGGATGCCCGTCCGGATGCAATTCCAGTGAAAGGCTCTCAAAGGCGGGGCGCGCGCCCGCTTTCCGAGGTTGGCTGAGGCGAATCCCGGAGTTGGCGGCGATGGTGTGACGGGCGCTCCCGTGGCGAAAGGAAACCGGCGCGTCGGCATGGTTTCGGATTTGGGCGTGGACGCGCCCTTCATCGACGCGAAGGTCCGCGATTTCCAGCGGATGCAGTTCGCGGCGTCTGATCTTCACCCAATCGATCTCGACAACTCCGGCGGCGGTTGCGGGGTCGATCCGGATCTGGCTCAACTCCATGTCAAAGGGGCAGTCAATGCGGTACTCATGCCATTCTCCGTCGGCTTCGGTGGCGAAGGCGGTGCGCCGGGCCTCGCTCGCGTGGGGAAACTCCCGGCTCATCCAGAAGACCTGCCCGGGGCCGGAGGCGTCGAGTTTCATGCGGAGGCGGACGGACGCCCGTTGTTTTACCTGGATGGCGGGCGAACGGAGGATGGGGTCCTCGCCCGTGGTCCGAAGCTTCCAGGCGCCGTTCGCGGAAAGCGTCCCGGCGTGCTTCTCGATCCGCCAGCCTTCCAGATCGGATGAAAAATTCCATTCCACGACGTCGCTCTCGGAAATGAGCGTTCGGGGCCAGGGATTGGGCGGCCAGGCATCCGCTCCCGGCGCGGACGGGAGGGCGAGGGCGAGCGTCGTCAAGACGCCGATCTGAATCAGACTGGGCATTGGGGGCATGATGCCGATGGCCGGGGAAGGGCGCGAGTGAAATGAAAGGGGGCCGAGGAAGACAGGGCCAGTTTGTGGTTGAAATGCGCCTGCTCGGCTGGATGATGCGGGAATGCGAGAAAAGCGATTCATGGTTGGTTTTTTTGGCGGGGAATTCGGGTTGGGCCTTGTGGCGGCCTGGCTTGTGGCGTTGCTGACAGCGGCGTCTGTCCAGGCGGCGGATCCCGGGTGGAAGGTCGGACTGGCGCGGACGAAGATCACGCCGCCTCATCCGGTTCGGATGTCCGGCTACTCGTCGCGGGACAAACCATTCGAAGGCGTGGCGGCGGATCTTTTCGCCAAGGCGCTGGCGCTGACGGATGAGAACGGGAGTCGGGCCGTGTTGATCACCAGCGACCTGATCGGCTTTCCGGCGGATGTCGCGGAACCGATCTGCGCCCGCATCATGAAGGAGACCGGGTTGAAGCGTTCGCAGATCTTGTTGAGTTCGTCGCACACCCACACGGGACCGGCCACGCGGACGAAGACGAAGACCGAGGGAGACCTGCCGGAAGAGGAAGCCAAACGGCTCAACGATTACACGGGGTGGCTGCAGGACAGGGTCGTGGAGATCGCGTTGCAGGCGCTGGGGAGTGAAGGCGAACCGGCGAGGCTCTCCCGAGGGACAGGGGTGGTGAATTTTGTCATGAATCGGCGCGAACCGACGCCGCGGGGGATCATCCTTGGCTTCAATCCGCGCGGCCCGGTCGATCGAAGCGTCCCGGTTCTGCGGATTGACGACATGAAGGGCAAGCTGCTCGCCGTGGTCTATCAGGCGGCGGCGCACAATACGACGCTGACCGGAAAGCACTACGAAATCTGCGGCGACTACGCCGGCTTCTCACAGAATCATAACGAGACCGTCCATCGCGGGGCGCAGGCGATGTTCATGCTGGGGTGCGCGGGCGATGCCAATCCGTATCCGCGAGGCACGATGGAGGCCTCGCGCGCGCATGGCGATGAACTTGGGGCGGAAGTGTGCCGGGTTCTGGGATCGAAACTGGCGCCCGTGGAAGGCGCGCTGAAGACGGCGTTCAGGAAGGTGGACCTGCCGTTGCAGCCCTTCCTCAAGGAAGCGGAGATTCCGGAGTTCATGAAGAAGAGCGGGGGGTGGCGCAAGTGGATGGCCGGCAAGATGCTGGAGCATCTCCACAGCGGCGAGCGCGCGCCGACGCATTACGCCGCTCCATTTGCGATCTGGCAGTTCGGCGGCGATCTGACCCTGGCGGCGCTGTCCGGCGAAGTTGTCGTGGATTACGTCTACCTGCTGGAGAAGGAGATCAGCCCGTTCAACCTGTGGGTGGCCGCTTACTGCAATGATGTCTATGGCTATCTGCCCTCCGCGCGGATCCTGCGGGAAGGCGGCTATGAGACGCGGGGGTTGTATCGCGGCGGAATAGGACAGTTTGCGCCGGGGGCGGAGGCGGTCGTGGCGGCGGCGTTGACCGAGATGGCGAAGGAGCTCGGGCGAGGCGACAAATAACGGAGGTCGCGGTTGGAGTTCACGCTAAAGCGCGCATTCGCCCGGAAGCACGCCAAAGCGTGAGAACTCCGACGAGGCGCGACTTCACTTCCTGCGCAAACCCTGTGGCGATGGGTTGATGTTTCGGATCTCCGGCGTAGGATCCGGCCATGACCACGCATCCGGAGCGTTACGAGAAGAAGAGCGGCGGCGGTTGTCTGATGCTGTTTGGACTGCCGTTTCTGGCCGCCGGTCTGGCGATCATGACGCTGGGCGTTCTGGGAGTGAAGGACGATTCCGGGAACTCCATTCCCATCTACTTTGCCCTCCCCTTTGGCGGCGTCTTTGCCGCGGTCGGGGCCGGATTGGTCTTTGGGCGCGGGGGCATTGTCTTCGACAAGCGGACCAATGAGGCGATCAAGTGGTGGGGCTTGCTGGTTCCGATGAAGCGGACCGTTGCGCCGTTGCACTCGATGAAGGAAGTCGCGATTACGAAGGAGATCCGGCGTTCAGACAAGTCGACCTACACGGTCTATCCCGTGCGTGTGGCGCACGCCGGCGATCAGTTCAAGATCTGCGAGCCGCGGGACTATCAGAAGGCGCGCCAGGAGGCCGAGGAGGTCGCCAAGTTTCTCAACGTCGAGCTGCGGGACGCGAGCGCGGGCGGCGAAGGGGTGGTGCGGCAGGCAGCGGATTTGGATCAGTCCATCCGCGAACAGGCGCGGGCCAAAGGCGAAATTGTGGAGATCCCCCCCATGCCCGCAGGGGCGCGGATCCGGCATGATTTGAATGGGGGCAGGCTGACGCTGGAGATTCCGGCTCCCGGTGTCTCGCCGGTGATACTGATCATGGCTGCCGTCATGTTTCTCGCGCCGGTGGGGTTCATGGCCTTTTTCCTGCAGGGTTTCTTCAATCTCGACGAGGCGCCTTCGCTTTTTCGGATCGTCTTCTACAGCTTCTTCCTGCTGTTTCTGGCGCCAGTGGTTCTGATTCCTGGGAGGATGGTCCTGTCGGGGATGAGCAAGGAGCGCATCACGGTCACCCCGGACAAACTGGAGCTCAGCCTGGTCGCGCCTTATTGGACGCGGGCAAAATCCATCCCGGCGAGCGAGATCGAGGAGTTGGAATTGATCCGGCACGAGGGGAATGGGGGGCGCGAGGTGAATCCGGAGCAGGTTCCCAAGATCGTGAAGAACCTGGCGCTGCTGGGAGGCGGCGGCGGCACGATCATGGCCCGCAGCGACAAACAGACCCTCAACTTCGGCCGGATGCTCAACCGCGAGGAGGCCGAATGGGTGCTCGCGTTGGTCAAACGCGTATTGACGAGTTGAAGCGCTTGCTCGGCGCGAAGGCGGACATCAGTCATGAAGAAGACAGTTATCGGGAGATATGGTGGAAGAGGCGCCGATCGGCGCGGCGTCGGCCGCTGCCGGGCGGTTTGTGTTGCCGGGGCGCTTTTGGCGACTCCCGTCGGGGCTCACGACACCCACGTGCCGCCGGCCAATTACAAGATCCCCGACGAGCCGGTGGTGATCGGCGAGGGACGCTTCAAATACGAGTTGATTCCCGGATGGGCGCAGCACAATACGGCGAAGTATCCGATCGGCAATGGCAAGGCGATCGTCGAGGACGCCAAGGGGCGGATCTATCATCTCAACGGCAGCAAGCAACATTGTGTGATCGTGTTGGACAAGAAGGGCGAGGTCCTCGACGCCTGGGGCGATTTTGCCCCGGGCGCGCATGGCTTGAATCTGGTGGAGGAAGGCGGTCGCGAGTTCCTGTTTATTTCCGAGAACCGCGCCGATGGAAAGATCTTCAAGACGACCTTGTATGGCGAGATCCTGCTGACTGTGAGCTGTCCGAAGGAATCCGGGTTATATCCCGATCCCGGGAAGTTCCGTCCGGCCGAAGTGGTTCCGATTCCCGGCGACGGCGGTTTTTTCGCGCTGGACGGCTACGGCAGCGACTACATCCTGCGCTTCGACAAGAACGGGAAATATCTCAGCGCCTTTGGAGGAAATCTCGGCAAGGGCGAGGCAAAGTTGGCCCACTGGGGGCCTCATGGCGGCAATATCGACACGCGCGATCCGAAGAATCCGATTCTCCTTCTGGGCCTGAGCGACCAGCAGAAGGTGAAGCGGTTCAAGCTCGACGGGACGTGGATCGACACCATTCCGATGCCGGGCGCGAATCCTCGCGACCTGGTGTTTCATCGGGGACGCATCTACATCCCGCACCTCGGCGATGACTGGCCCAAGACCCGGAACAACCCGGGCTACATCTCGGTGGTGGATTACGATTTCAAGGTGGTCGCCAATCTCGGCGGAGCGACGGCGATCTACCAGGACGGCAGGCTTCAGCGCATGCGGCACAACCAGCACGCCTTCTACCATCCGCATGGGATCCTTTGCGCCCGGGACGGCAGTCTCTACGTTGTTCAGGATGCGTCGAACAACACCTGGCCTTTGAAGTTTCGGCCGGTTGAATGAGCGGCCCGGGAACATCATGTCCGTAGGCAACGAAGAATTCACCGCCACGCATTGGAGTGTTGTTCTGAAGGCGGGCGACGCGGAATCCCCGGAGGCGGGTGAGGCGGTGGCGAGGTTGTGCGAGCGGTATTGGTATCCGCTCTACGCCTATGTGCGTCGGAAGGGGAATGCTCCGCAGGACGCGCAGGATCTGACACAGGCTTTCTTCGCAGGGTTGTTGGAGAAAGACATGCTCGGGCGCGTGGACCCGGCCAAGGGGAGGTTTCGTTCGTTTCTGTTGGCGTCGATGAAGCATTTCCTTTCGGACGAATGGGATAAGGCCAGGGCGCAGAAGCGCGGCGGGGGCGTCGAGATGATCTCGATCGATGACGCATTGGCGGAGGAGCGGTTTGGACTGGAGCCGAAAAGCGAGCAAAGCCCGGAGCGGCTCTATGACCGACGCTGGGCAATGACCTTGCTGGAGGTCGCGATGGGACGCTTGGAGCAGGAATACAAACGTCGTGGATCGGAGCGTGTTTTTCGCGCGTTGGGCGATTCATTGCTCGGTGGAGGAACGCGGTCTCATGCTGAAATCGGGGCGGAGTTGAGCATGTCAGAGAGCGCCGTCAAGGTGGCGACGCATCGCATGCGCAAGGCGTTTCGACGGTAGCTTCGGGACGAGGTCGCGCAGACGGTCGGCGATGAGGCGGAGATTCTGGCAAAGCGCGGCCGGATGTTGGAGACAGTGGTCGAGGTGATGGTCGTGGTGGGGGGGATCAATTCCTGTTGATGTTCGCAGTTCCAGGGTTGATTGGCGCCCTGCTGTTTCGCGGCGGCCTTCTGCTGCGGGGGAGCGGGTTGATATTTGTCGATGACGCCGGGAGGCCCGCCTCGCGATGGAGGGTGTCGCTCAGGAACGGCGTCATGTGGGCGCCGCTTGTGGCCGCGCCCTACCTGTTCATGTCGGAGGGAATCCCAGTGAATGCGAAGTGGGCCGTGGGATTGCTCGGGGCGATCGTCTATGGGTTGGGCGTCGTCGCCGTCATGCGAGCCCCGTCGCGCGGCCTGCAGGATCGCATCGCGGGGACCTGGCTCGTTCCGAAGTGAATCCCTGGACTTTTTCTGAAACCTTTGCAGCAGGGAGGTTCTGCATTGCGTGAAGACCATTACGGAACACGCAATGAAGAAACTCAGAGCCAATACTTGGATCGGCGGCGGGGTTCTTGCCTTTGGCATCGCTACGATTGCCGTGGCAGTCGCCCGGAACGGCGAAGAAAACGCGGCGCATTCCGGCGATTGCCTGGCGCAGTTGGCCTATCTGGATGATCAGGTGTCGCAATGGGCGAATCGCGTCGGGGCGCAATTCGATGAGCGGCCGTCCGGCAATATGAAAGAGCTGAACTACTCCGCCAGGTTCCGCGCGGAGAAACTGCCGGTCTGCCCGGAGGGCGGGAGCTATACGCTGGGGACATCTTTCCGGGCGACGGAATGTTCGGCGCATGGCATTGGAGTCAGGCTGCGGACGGCGTCCTCAAATTCGAAATGGGAGAAGTTCAAGCGGGCTTGCCTGCGGAATCCATTTGTCAGGCGGTCTCGCGCCACGGGCACGAGAAACTCCTGCGTCGCCAATCTGAAACAGATCGATGGGGCCAAGCAGCAATGGGCGATTGATGAGAGGAAAGGGGGCGGGGACGTTCCGTCGGAGAGGGAACTGTTCGGAAGGGCGCTCTACATCAAGCGGGCGCCGGTCTGCCCGGAGGGCGGGAAATACCGGATCGGAAACGTAAGGGAGAATCCCCGCTGCACGGTGGCGGGGCATTCGCTACAGTAGAGCGAACGTCCCGCCCGCTTCAGCGCGACGTGGTCAGCGAGCCGGACTCCAGCAGGTCGCCGATCGTCCTGGCGGCCTGGGCGTCTGTGCCAGGGAAGCGATCCAGGAGCTTGGAAAGCGCGCTGGTTTCACGGACGAGTTCCAGTATCGTTGAGCTGTCGTCGGAGAGCGAGTCCGTGTCCGGATTCTTGGCCACGACCAGATCCGCATCCATGGAACGCATGAGTCGCTCCAAGCGTTCGAACTGAGGCCCCAACGATTCAATGTCCCCCAGCAGTTCGTCCAGTGATTGGGAGATCTCGTCCTCCACGGAAGGCGGTTCCTCAGCGCTGAATTCGAAAGAGCCGCTGTTGGCGGTGACCAGTCGTTGCAGCGGCTTGGCGGGAGGGAGGGCGGCCCACCCGTCAATGCGCGCGTAATAGACCGTTCCCTTGCGGAACAACACCCGCCCGGCGCCCCAGGAGGAATGGATGGAAAGAACGCCCGAGACCTTGGCTTCCGCCATCATCGTCAGCAATTCGCCGGGGGGAGGTGGTGTCGAGGCGGCCGGACATGGCGTTGCCCATGGTGGCGAATTCTCCGTTGGCGTCGCGGTCGGCGAAGATGCCCACGGTCTCGGGCGGGTTGTCGAGATCCTCGTTGATGCCCGGATGCGCTCCCGCAAGGCGAACGCGGATTCGCGTGTCGGCGATCTGGATCGAATCGCCCGGAAAGAGGACCTGCTTGGAGATCTTCTCCCCTTTCACCAGCGTGCCATTGATGGATCCCAGGTCTTCAATCGCGCAGCTCTCCCCTTGCGGAAAGATGCGCGCGTGGCGTCGGGAAGCCTTCTTGTGGTCGATGACGATGTCGGCGTCCGAACCGCGGCCCAGAATGTATTCCTTGCCCGGGCTCAGGTCCACGGTCTGGCCGGCGCGCGCGCCGGCGATGAATTCCAAAGTGAAGCGGTCTTCGGAGGAGGTTTCGGCGCTCATGATGGGAGTGTTTTTAAGTGATCCTGCCTGAATTGTCCCGCCCCGATTCGTGGTTGAATGCGGCGGCGTCGGCATAGCGGATCCCGTCGCCCCCGAAAATGTCCAGGGCAGAGCCGATCGTGAGGTCGACCCTGCCGCCGCCGGTTTCGGTCACCGCGACCAGATCGTTCATTGAGCGCGCGCCGCCGGCGTAAGTGGACGGAATGGGCGAGGCGTCGCCGAGGATGCGGACAAGCTCCAGATCCACGCCTTGGCAGAGCCCCTCGACATCGACCGCGTGGACCAGGAACTCGGCGCAGGAATCGGCGAGCGATTCCAGGGTCTGCGGCGTGACCTCAAGCCGGGTGAATTTCTGCCAGCGATCCGTGCAGACGAAATAGGCGCCATCGCGCTTGCGGCAGCTGAGATCCAGGACAAGGCGCTCGCGGCCGACGGCTTCGACCAACTGGTTGAGTCGATCCTGGTCGAGATTTCCATCGCGAAACACCCAGGAGGTGACGATGACATGGGATGCGCCGGCGTCGAGCCAGTCGCGGGCATTGTCGATGGTGATCCCGCCGCCGATCTGGAGACCGCCGGGCCAGGCGGCGAGGGCGGCGCGGGCGGCGGCGTCGTTGCCGGGGCCGAGCTTGATCACGTGGCCGCCGGTGAGGTTGTCCTTGCGGTACAACTCCGCATACCAGGCGGGCGGATGTTCGGAGACGAAGTTGGTCTTCGCCTCGCCGGAGGCGTCGTCGAGGGTTCCGCCGACGATTTGTTTCACCTTGCCGTCGTGGAGGTCAATGCAGGGTCGGAACATGCGCGCAGTGAAAAGGGATTGTGCTGGGGTTGGAAAGGGGATTCTTGAAGGTCATGGGACGAGCGGCTCTGATTTCCACTCATTGGCGGCCGCGTTGTAGTCGAACAGGCGACGTTGATTTCCCGAAGGCGCGAGCAGCAGCCAGTCGAAGGACTCGACCTGGGTCGTGACGACCGCGAAGTTCCCGTAGCCGGCTTCGCTCGTGGGTGGATTCGGAGCGACTTCAGCGTGATCCTCGGGCAGGGGCGTCCCCGGCGCCTGAGGGGAACAGTAGTTGAGGCGGTTGGCGGCCGGCATGTCGCGCCAGGCGGCTTCGGTCGTTTCGTTGGAGGAATCGACGGTTGCCCGCGCGCGAGCCCGGACTTGGACGCCGTTGATGGGATTGTAGAACAGCCATTCCACGACGGGGTCGTCGGAGAGTTGCGCGACTTTCGGTGAGCGGGCGTCCGTGTAGAAGACGAGTTCGCGCCCGGCTTCCGAGACGCGGCGGAGCACGACTGTCCGGACGGTGCCGCCACGGGTCGCCAGGGCCGGGGTGCGCCAGGGATGGGTGAAGTCCGAGGTCGCCCGGGTCAGTTCGCCCCAGATCGAGTCTGCGTTGTCCGGCGCAGCATTGATTGATTCGGTCACCCGGCAAGAGAACCAGAGCGCGGCGTCCGGATGAAGTCGGAATTGCATCTTGCGAGGGGGCGGTTTCTTTGTCATCCTCCCGCGCGCTCCCCATTTTGGGCCCGGCGGCGAGTTGTTCAGGCGAGACGCAATGACGTCCCAGGTAAGCGTTCCTTTAACGACCAAACGAAAAAAACAACCACGACAGACAAGACATGGCATCGATCAAACGCATCAAGGCGGCCTTCCCGAGGATCAAGCAGATCAAGTATGAGGGGGCGGACTCCAAGAACCCGCTGGCCTTCAAACACTACAACGCCGACGAGGTGGTGGAGGGGAAGACGATGCGGGATCACCTGCGTTTCTCGGTTGTCTATTGGCACACTTTCCGCAACCCGTTGTCTGATCCGTTCGGTGTCGGCACGGCGATCCGGCCGTGGGACGACGGCAGCGATTCCGTGAAGAACGCGCAGAATCGCGCGCGGGTCGCGTTTGAATTCATGGAGAAGCTGGGCGCGCCGTATTACGCGTTTCATGATCGCGACGTGGCGCCGGAGGGGCGCTCATTGGCGCAGTCGAACAAGAATCTGGATGCGGTGGTGAAGGTGTTCAAGGAGGAGCAGCAGCGCACCGGCATCAAGCTGCTCTGGGGCACGGCCTGCCTCTTCGCTCATCCTCGCTACATGCACGGCGCTGCCACCAGCTGCAACGCCGACGCCTTTGCCTACGCCGCGGCGCAGGTCAAGAAGGCCCTGGAGGTCACCAAGGAATTGGACGGCGAGGGCTACACCTTCTGGGGCGGCCGCGAAGGCTACTCCACGCTCTGGAACACCGACATCAAGCGCGAGGTCGATCACCTCGGAGCCTTCCTGCACATGGCCGTCGATTACGCGAAGTCGATCAGGCTCAAGGTGCCGTTCTACATCGAGCCCAAGCCGAAGGAGCCGACCAAGCATCAATACGATTCGGACGCGGCTGCCTGTTTGAACTTCCTGCGTCAGTATGATCTCACCAAGCACTTCAAGTTGAACCTGGAGACCAACCACGCGACGTTGGCGGGACACACCATGCAGCACGAGATGGAGGTGGCCATCGCCGCAAACGCGCTCGGCTCCATCGACGCCAACACCGGCGACGAACTCCTGGGCTGGGACACGGATCAGTTCCCGACCAGCGTCTACCTCACCACGCAGTGCATGCTGGGCATCCTGAAGATGGGCGGCTTCACAACCGGCGGTGTGAATTTCGACGCCAAAGTCCGTCGCGAGAGCTTCACGCCGGAGGATTTGTTCCACGCGCACATCGGCGGCATGGACGCCTTTGCCCGCGGTTTGAAGATCGCCGCCGCCATCCGCAAGGATGGCCGCCTCGGCGACTTCGTCAAGGATCGCTACAGCTCCTGGGACGAGGGCGTCGGCGCCGATATCGAGGCCGGCAAGATGAACTTCAAGAAACTGGAGAAGTACATCCTCGAGAAGGGCGAAGCCGCGAAGAACAACAGCGGCCGTCAGGAATACCTCGAGAACCTCATCAACGAGTTCATCTGAGACGACGGAACAGCATCCTTTCAAAGGCGGCCCGCAAGGGCCGCCTTTTTCGTGTCGGTCGGGCTCTTTGTTGATGTGGGCCGGAGATGGCCGTGTTTGATGGTTTGATTCGTCCCGGTCAGCGGTAGATTTCGCGGCGGTGACCGACTGCCAGAAGATGGATCTCGGCGGGGTCGACGGTGTAACGATAGATGATCCTGTAGTCGCCGACGCGCAGGCGAAAACGTTCGCTCCCTTTCATCCGATAGTGAGGAAAGGAATCCAGTCGCGATCCCATGTCAT
>JAYPGD010000047.1:0-2392 GCA_038126655.1 Verrucomicrobiales bacterium | reverse complement strand
CGATCTGGGTTGCCGCGTTCATTTTTGAATGACTCGAGACGGGGCGCCCGATTGCATCGCTTTTTCGGAAGCCGCGATCTTGGCCTCGAACTCCGGGGTGAACTCCATCTCGTCTTCCAGCATGTCGTCGAGCCAGTCGCGAATCTGCTTCAACTCGGTCCGGGAGAGGCCGAGTCGGTCAATGGACGCTTCCACTTGTTCAACCTTGCTCATGACGACAATCTAACAGAATTCGATGAATCGCCAAGCCTTGCAGTCTGCCCTCGTCTGCCTTCAGCACTTGATCGTCTTCTTCTTTTTTCCGACTCGGCCCATCTTTTCGACCTTGGCGATGTAGTCGGGCGCGAAGGGCGTCCTGCAGGCGGTGTCGCCGTGATCCACCTCCACCGCGCCGATCTTGTCGGCGGACTTTCTGGCGGCGTCGTTCAACGGGGCGACAAAGCAGCCGCAGGCGATGACGAAGTTGTTCATCGCGTATTTCGTCCAGTTGCCCGCCTTGTGAATCTCCTTCTCCACTCGTTTCAGCAACTTCTTGTGCGCGGGGATGTCCAGGTCGTCATCGGGCGCGACCGACAGGATGGAGGACAGGGTGTTCCAGCCGATGGCGGCGGTGGCGTCGTCCTTGGCGTCGATCCATTCGGCGGCGAGAGCGGGGCCGTGGGGGCTGCCGGCGGCGACCCAGGGGATGGTGGAGCCGTTGAATTGCCTGCGCGCCGGGCTTTTCGCCCATTTGCGGAGGTTGGCCTTGGTCATCCTGGCGTCGTCGGCGATCAGGCCGGCGAGGTAGATGGCGTCGTAGATCCCGCTGTCGAAGAGATCGAGCGCCAGTTGATAATCGACCTTGATCTTCTTCTGCAGCGGTTTCATGTCGCCGATCTTGACGCCGTAGCACTTGTCGGGATCGGCGCCATGGCGGACGAGCGTCTTCCTGGTGGATTCGTTGCCGAGGGCTTTGAGTTGCTTGAGGACTTCCTGTGCGGTCATGCGGGATCTGGGTTGATGCGGACTGGGGCTCAAGCATGGTGTAAGGCGCAGGAATGTCAAATGTGCAGCCGGCGGGGGAAAGTGGACGGGCGCGCGCCAGCAAATCCAGACGGAATGGCGGGGTGATGTTGACAATCTGACGTCGGGGGATTTGAGGGTAAAGCCCGGCTGCCTACCGGCCGATACTAAATGTGGACAGCTTGGTGGACACCCTCTGCGGGCTGTTGATTGGCGGGAGCCGTCCGGATCGGGGTGAAATGCTCCGAATGGACGCATCGCCGTCAAAACATGAGGCGTCCAGGGGGTCTGGAGACGTCGCGACGATGTTCGAACAAGTATGAAAACCTGCCAGCAACCGCCGAAGATAGAGGGATGCGCCGCAAACGCGGTCGATGTTCCGGTCGGTGGCGCCGCGGGTCGTGGTGTCGCGAAGGAGGATCGTCTGTGTGACCTGATGCAACAGGCCGTATCCGGGGTTCTGAATCTGAACTCCGCCGCCGTCCCAGTGAGCGAAGTCGGGGAGGATCGAACGGATCCAAACAGCCACGGCCGAATCCTGGATCGGGGGGCGTTGTTGAAGCGTGTATGCGGGGACGAGGAACTGGCCGGAGAGATGTTGGGTTGTTTCCTGAAGGACATGCCCAGGCAGTTTCGACGTCTCAGGGCCTTGATCGCGATCAAGCAGGCGCCTGAGATCGCCGCGGTTGCCCATCTGATCAAGGGGGGAGCCTCCGCCATCGCCTGCCTCCCCATGAGCGATCTTGCCCGCAGCATGGAGGAACAGGCGAATTCCAGCGAGTTGCTCACCCTTGCCGAACAACTCATGGAGATGGAACGGTTGTTTCTTGAACTGGAGGCCGCCGTTGTTTCAGACGCAGAGGACGGGGGCGCGCGAGTCCGAAATTGAACGAGGCCATGGGACTATTTTCTCGAGACAACGACGCCGCTCCCTGCAGGATTGTCATCGTCGACGATGATTTCACGTGTCGTTGTTGGCTGCGGGGCTTGGTGACGCACATCGGTTTCTCTGTGGTGGGGGAGGCCGACAACGGCGATGAAGGCATCGAGGTTGTGGCGAGCACGAAGCCTGATGTGGTGCTGCTTGATGTCAGCATGCCGGTGAAGACGGGCGCCATGGCGTTGCCGGAGATACGGCGGGTTCATCCGGGGGCGCGCGTGGTCATGCTCACCTCGATCGCCGACCAGGTGACGGTGATGGATTGCATCGACAAGGGCGCCTCGAATTACCTTCTGAAAAGCTCCGACGCCGAGGAGATCAAGCAGGCGTTGATGGAATTGCGGGATGAATGCGCCCACTAGGGCCGGACAGGGAACCATGGCGAATTCCGACACTCCACTCTTCGATCTCGACTCCCTCCTGTTCGATATCATGGAGGACGAGCAGGTC
>JAYPGD010000046.1:13832-19486 GCA_038126655.1 Verrucomicrobiales bacterium | reverse complement strand
ATCCCGCACTGCCCGTACTTCTTGAACTCCCGATTGCTGCCCATCAACACCGCCGTGTCGGGCTGAATGAACGCGAAACGCGCCTTGTCCAGAATCGACTTCGGCAGGCTCTGCCCGTGCATCTCCTTCAGCTTTGGCTTCGGATCGAAGAGATCCAACTGCGACGGCGCGCCCGCCATGAAGATAGAGATGCAGGCATTGGCGTGCGGCTTGAAATGCGTCGGCCGCGGCGTCATCGGATTCGTCGAAGCGGCCTGGGCCGACCCCATCAAACCGTCGTCAGACAAGGCCGCGCCCAAGGCCATCGCGCCGATGCCGCTGGCCGTCGTGTTCAGGAACTCACGCCGGGTCTGGAGCAGGGATTGTTCGTTGGGATTCATGGCGTCACTCCCGGGTGATGAATTCATCCAGGTTCAGTATGATTCTCAGAGTCGCAACCCACGCGGCGTTTTCCGCCGCCGACGCGCCTGCAACTGCGTGGCCGCCGACCGCCTTCGCCGCCTCCACCGCGCGCGACGAATCGCTGTACCAATCCCGACTCGTTTTAAACAACTCTTGCAGGCGCTTCAATTCCGCAACGGTCGGCGGTCGCGCCACGCAGGTCCGAAAGGCGCGCGCCAGACGGGCCGCGTCCGAATCCGCATCCCCTTCAAGCATCCGCGCCGCCATCGCCCGCGCCGCCTCGAGATAGACCTCGTTGTTCAGCGTCACCAGGGCTCCGATGGGCGTGTTGGAACGCGTCCGCTTCACGCAGGTCACGTTGGAATCCGGGCAGTCGAAGGTCGTCAGATTCGGATGCGGCGCCGTGCGTTTGAAGAAGGTGTACATCCCGCGCCGATGCTTGTCGCCGCCGGGGCTCGTCTGCCACTTGAAGGCGCTGTTGTAATTCACATCGGTGGCTGATTTCGGGATCGGCGGAAAGACGCTCGGCCCGCCGACCTTCCGAGAAAGCAGCCCGCTCGCGGCAAGGCTGATATCGCGCAGAATCTCCGCTTCCACGCGAAAACGGTTCTGCCGATACAACAGCTCATTGTTCGGATCGAGGTCCGCCAACTCCGGACGATGCCGCGACGACTGCCGGTAGGTCGCCGACATCACGATCGTCTTGATCATCGCCTTCCTCGACCAGTCGAGATCGACATATCTCTTCGCCAACCAGTTGAGCATCTCTGGATGCGTCGGTCGGTCTCCGCGGACCCCGAAGTCGTTGATCGTGCGCACAATCCCCTCGCCAAACAGATTCGCCCAGATGTGATTCACCGCGACACGCGGAACCAGTGGATTGCGTCCGTCGACCAACCAGCGCGCGAGATCGAGTCGATCGCCCTTGCCCGCCTCGCGTTCCACCACCTCGGGCAGGGTGGAGAAAGTTCCGGTCCCGACCGGATCCATCGGCTGTTTGAATTCCCCCCGACGAAAGATGTGCGTCGGGCGCGGACTGTTGGTCCGTTGGGAAATCACCCTGACAGTCATCAAGGGCGACTTGGGCTCCGCTTTTTTCAACGCCGCCATTCGCTTCTGCAAAGCCAGCATCGGCTTGCTCCGGGCGTTGTAGAATCGCTGGGCGACCAACGCCCTCTGCCCGGCGGACCGCTTGCCGGACTCCGTCGCCAATGCCCGCTTCACCTCAAGCGGAACGACATTGCCGGCGTCCCCGGTGGCAAATGAAATGCGGAACCTCCCGAGCGTGTGCTTGGAGCCGTATTGCTGGTCCAGTCGAACCTGGACGTGGTATTCGCCGGCTAGGCTGAGAGGCTTCGCAAGACGGAAGACCGCCTCGTGCGGCTTGCCGACGCCTCCGCCCACGGCCCACCCGGTCCTCGCGTTTCCATCCAGGGCGTTGCGCGCCGGAAAATTGCCCTGCTGGTAATCCTCCATGGCATCGGACAGCGCGATCTTGTGCTTCTTCGGATCGAGCTTCGCAGTCGTCCCCGCCAGCAACTCGAAACTCGTGAGCACAAAGTTGCCATTGTCGGCGCGCCCGGGGCCATTCTTGGGCAAGGCCTTGTCGGGAAGCATTTCCAACCTGATGGCCGAGACATCCTTCAACGCGGTCTTGCCGCTGATCAGGAAGGTCGACTTGTCCGGCTGCGCCCCCTTCGCGCGAAAGGAGCCGTCCTCCAAGGAATCAAACTTGCCGGTCCCCGACGCCTTCGCTCCAGAAAACGGATGAAACGTCAACGCGCCCTTCTTTTCGACGAGCTCCCGGGCGCGTTCCTTTGCCCAGGCGCCGCGCGCTGGCTCCAACCGTTTCGCCAAGGCGTCGATCTCCGTCTGCAAGGCGTCGACCTTGGCGTCATGCGCCGCCTTGGCCCGCTCATACTTGGCCATTTCAATCTCGGAGCGCGCGACATCCGTGTTGGTTTCGTCGCCATTGTTGAAGTAGGCAAAGAGCTCGTAATACTCCTTCTGGGTGATGGCGTCGTATTTGTGCGTATGGCAACGCGCGCAGCCGACAGTCAGCCCCAGCCAGACCGACCCCAGCGTCTCCGTCCGGTCCATCACCGCCGCGACCCGCCACTGCTCCTTGTCCGTGCCGCCCTCGGTGTTCGTCAGGGTCTGACGGTTGAAGGCCGTCGCCAAACGCGCTTCTTCTCCGGATGAGGCCAGATCGCCGGCCAATTGTTGAATCGTGAATTGATCGAAGGGCAGGTCCTCGTTGATCGCCTTGATGACCCAGTCCCGGTAACGCCAGGCGTTCGGTCGATTGCGATCCTTCTCGTAACCGTCCGAATCCGCATAGCGCGCCTTGTCCAACCAATGCCGCCCCCAACGCTCGCCAAAATGCGGCGAAGCCAACAGACGATCCACCACCTTCTCGTAGGCGTTGGCTTCCGGGTCATTCACAAACTCATCCACTTCCCCCACGCTCGGCGGCAACCCCGTCAGATCGTAGCTCAATCGCTTGATCAAGGTGTATCGATCCGCTTCCGGCGACGGCTCAATCCCCCTTGCCTCCAGACCCGCCTGCACAAATTGATCAATCTCATTGACCACCCGCGTCGTGTCCTGCGTCTCTGGCGGCGAAACAGGGTCCAACGGACGATACGCCCAATGCGCCGGCCAGTCCGCGCCCTCCTCAATCCATTGCCGCAATTTGGCGACCTGGTCCGCGCTCAACGCCTCGGCCTTGCCCGGAGGAGGCATCCGCTCGCCCGGGTCGTCCGACACAATCCGCCGCACAATCTCGCTGGCGTCCGGGTTCCCCGGAACAATTCCACGCGCCCCGCTCTCGAGTGCCCCGAGCGCCGGTTCGCGAGCCGTCAACCGCAACCCTCCCTCCGCCTCGTCCGGACCATGACAAAGCACGCAATGCTCGGCAAATATCGGCCGGATATCACGGGTGTAATCGATCCTGGACGAGTCCGCGCGCCCTGTAAAAACACACACAACGCCCATAAAGGCGGCAGCCCATCGCTTCAATGCCTGACTGGAGACGGTCATCGGTGAATCAGATATTAACGACTCAACCAATCTTGGCAATATTCACCGCAAGGCTTGCGGATGAGTTGCACAAGCAATCCCCATGGGCGAGTTGTCGCGCGCCCCTGTGAAAGCAGTCGATTGCTGTCGCATGATTGTTCCGCTTCTCGGCTGACACAGCCGACGCTACATCTGTGAAGCTGTTGCGATTGTTGACTCATGCGAAGGCCCTGAGCTTCACCGCAACAAACACAGCCCATGCGAGCCGTTGGAAAGGGTTGGGCCGAGCCTCGCCGAAATGACGAAACACCCAACCACCCGGATCCGAAAGGAGCCTGAATCACGAATTCCGAACAGCCCGCCGCGCCTTGGGCGTTCCCCGGAATCTCAGCCTCACTCCTCGCGCTTGGCCGCAAAGGCCGCGACGTCATCGATCAGGGCGTCATATTTCTCGCTGCGCTCCGGCGCGAGCTCGGGCTGATTCAATTGATTCAGCGTCTCCAAGGCCTTGTCATGTTCGCCGGACAGCAGGTTCTGCAGCATCCCGCCCAACTCATCCGATTCCCACTCGCTGAGATCCGAATTCTTGAACGACTCCGTCAACTCCCGCACGCGGTCCTGAATGCTCGCCGCCAGCTTCTTCAACCCATCATCCGCCGAAGACGCCACGGATTCCTCGAGCTTCCCGGTCAATTCCTCCGCCTTCCGCCTTACGGCCTCCTTCGCGTCCTCGGACAACTCCTGCGCCTTGGCCCGGATGGCGGCCTTCGCCTCCTCCTTCAATTCCTCGGCCCGCTCGGCGGCGCGCTGTTTCATCTCATCGGCTTTCCTGCGAGCCGCGTCCTGCATCGCCGCCATCGCCTCGTCGGCTTCCCGGCGGACCGCCTCCCGCGCATTATCCACCGCCCGGTCGAACATCCCCCCGATGCCGTCGCGCTCAGGCTTTTCGCCGCCGTCCTGATTGCCCCCCGCCTCCCCGCGCTTGCCCAGCATCATCCACATGACCCCAAACGTGAGCGCCGACACCATCAATCCCAGAATCAGTTTCTTCATGATAAATCCCTACCCCACAAACCTGTAAGAATACACATCCGCATCCTGCAGGACGAACCGCAGACGCACCGAGCTGCCTGCCAGCGCGCCAACATCGCCGCCCTGTTTCCAATGAACCACACGCCCCACGCTGTCGCCGAACTGAGGAGGACAATCCGCCAAGGCAAATCCCGGGATCGCCTTGCCAGATTCATCCTGGATCTCCACCCGGACCCCGCCCGCCGCGGAGGTTGCGAAGTTCAACTCCAGTTCATTGCCCTTAAACCGGACCGGCTTGGTCAGAAGTTCGCCGCCCTTCCAGCCGGCATTCGCCGAGACGAATCCGTCCAACCTCAAGGTGTAACGGCGCAGCGTGCTTCCAGTGCCGTGCCAATAGCCCTCCGTCGCGTAGATGGAGAGTTCGTTGGCCGCGCCGGGCAACGCCGACTTCGTCTCCACAACATGCCAGGCGATGTACTGGGCTCCATAATGCCAGGTCCCGGGACGTTCGCTTCCCGGCCGAAGGAAGCCCTCGTTCCACCGCTTGAAATTCACGCCATCGCGACTGGCCATCAGCAGTCCTTCAGTGATCGCGTATCCATAGCGCTTGGACGCCGAAGCCCGCAACTCACGCTCTTCCGGATCCGGCAGGGCCTGCATCGAGGCCGAGGCTCCGCGATCGATGTAACGCGTCGGGAATCCGATCAGGATATGCGGCGCGCGGTGGTAGTGCTTGATCTGGTTGGTGTAAAGATGCTCGCTCGGCGAATCCTCATACTGCAGATCCTGGAATCGACTCCAATTCACCAGGTCGTCGGAAGTGGCCGTGCGGATCATGCGATGGCCGGCCGGCTTCCAATCCTTCTCCGTGACGCGCCCCGCGGAAAATGCCCGCCAATAGGCGCGATACTTCCCGATCGTCGGATCCCAGAACGCCAGGTTCTGCGAATCAAAGGCGCCCATGCCGTTGAACAGCGGCTCCTTGCTCAGGGGCGACCAACGCCTGCCGTCCGGCGACTTGAACACCAGCAATCCACGTTTGCCCGATGAGCGGACGATCGCCTTGTAGCGCGCATCCGGCGCCGCCTCCGGATTCTCGTCCTTGAACACCGCCGGGTGCCCGGCGTCCGCCTTGAGAGTGCCATACTTGCCGCTGGCGATCGCGATGTTGTTCTTCTTCGACCCCTCGTAGGCCACAT
>JAYPGD010000046.1:6784-13822 GCA_038126655.1 Verrucomicrobiales bacterium | reverse complement strand
ATCGCTCTCCGCATGGCAGCAGAAAAGCGGGTGCCGGTTGCTCAGCAGTTTCTTGCTCTTCACCTCCAGATGCCAGGCCTTGTAATACATCTTGTACAAATCGCCATCCTGGAAAACGCTGTGATACCCGCAGCCCGTCCCCTCCCAAGGCTCGTCATGATGAATCGCGATCTCCCGCGGCCGCGGATGATGCATCCGCAACCGCGCCTCCCCCGTCACCCGCTCTATCAACGCGCCGTCGACAAAGAGTTCACGACGACCGCCGATGTCGACCGCGCCGCCCCCGCCCCTAGCCTGCGTCTGGGCTGCGACTTGGGAAATGCCCCCAAGACCCGCGCCCGCCAAAGCCATCGCCGAGCGATTGATGAAGGCACGACGTGAATGCGATTCAATCATGCAGCCATCATTCTCTTGCGACGCGCTTCGTCAATCAGGAAGAGGGAGGAAGACCAAATGACCAGCGGCTCACATCTTGCCGCTCCTCCGGGAGTTCTCTGTCGTGTGGGCTCCGTGAGCCCATCGCGACTCCATCGCCTGACACAGGCGACGCTGATTCCTGTCCGCCCGGGACTGTAGAAATCCTGCGACAAGATCTTACCCGCAGTTCATCCAGCCGCACTGATTTTCCTTGAGCCCCGTCCCGCCGGAATCCAGCTTTCCCGCCATGAAAGGATTCTGCGCCAACCTTCGCGACCATCGATACTTCGAACCCTTCATCATCGGCGTCATTGTCGCCGCCGGTGTGCTGGTCGGCTTGGAAACCAGCGAAAGCCTCGTTGAGCAATACGGCGGCATTCTCCACACTCTGGACAAGATCATCCTTGGCATCTTCATCGTTGAGATCGTCATCAAGATGGGAGCCGAGGCCCCACACCCGCAACGCTACTTCAAAAGCGGCTGGAACATCTTTGACTTCACCATCGTCGCAGTCTGCCTGCTCCCCGCCGGCGGTCCGATGGTGACGGTCGTGCGTCTGGCCCGCATTCTCCGCGCCACTCGATTGATCACCCAGATCCCACGACTGCAGGTATTGATCGGCGCGCTGCTCAAATCGCTTCCCTCCATGGTCTACGTCTCAATCCTTCTGGGCCTGTTTTTCTATGTTTATGCCGTCATGGCGACCTTCCTGTTTCGCGGCAACGATCCGGGACATTTCGGCGATCTGGGCATGTCGATCGTCTCGCTGTTCCGCGTCGTCACCCTGGAGGACTGGACCGACATCATGTACACAGCCCACTACGGCTCGGACATTTACTACGCGCAGGGCCCCATTCCCGTGGGGCCGGAACCGCGCGCCTTCGGCTTCTGGGGCATCGCGTTCTTCTCCAGCTTCGTGATCATCGGAGCCATGGTGATGATCAACATGTTTGTCGGCGTCATGGTCAACAGTCTCTCAGAGGCCGAGGCCGATGAGTTGCGAAAGAAACTCCACATCGATTCAGCTGAAAAAAACGAGGTGACGCTGGAGGCCAAAATGGACATCATCGAACGCGAATTGAGCGAACTCAAAGAACTCTTGAAAGCCGGCCGCGCGTGAGTGTTGATTCCTGCCATGACACGTTTCATTCACAGTCTTCATTTGCTTGGGCGCAAAGGGTTCAAATTCCCCACGGATGGCAAGTCCGCCCCACGGATGAGGACAACTTCCGGCCGGCGAGGCGAAGGCTCCGGAATCAGCATCCGAATCCTGCTTGCCCTCGCCGCCCTGCTGGTCATCGCTCCAGCGCTTCATGCCGCCGACAGCTCCGGCGATTGGACGGCCCTGTTCGACGGCAAGACCACCGAGGGTTGGACGCCTCGCGCCGAGGTCGTCAGTTTCGAGGCCAGGAACGGCGAACTGCACATTCTCTCCAAGAAGAACGTCTGGATCACCACCGATGTGAAGATGGACGACTTCATCGTGGAGGCCGAGGTGAAGCTTCCCCCGGGCGCGGACGGCTCCTTCAATTCAGGCCTCGCGTTTCGCTGCATCGGGGAAACAGGCAAACCCAAGGGCTACCAATGCGAGATCGACGCGCGCCGCCCCACCCAATCGGGCGGCGTCTACGGCATCGGTCTTGGCGGCTGGTTGTATCCCAAGCCGGACCAGAAGAAGGAGTTCAACGAGAAGATCAAGGGCGTCTTCAAATATGACGACTGGAACAAGATCCGGGTCCGTTGCGAAGGCCCGCGGATCCAGACCTCGATCAACGGCAAGGCCATCGCCGATGTGAAGGATTCCAAGTCACTGAAGGGGTTCTTCGGCATCCAGCACCACGGCAAGGGCGGCACGGTGAAGTTCCGCAATCTTCGGGCGAAGCGGTTGAAGTGAACCCCTTTGCCCCGTGGCAACCGACGTGCGACCAACCGCGCCGTAACGCGCGAAAGCGGGAGCCCCATTCCGAATCCGCGGGTCTGAATCCCTTGCCTCGGAAGCCACGAGCCCCGCAGCGGCGGCTCACTCCCGCCATCGCTTCCAAGCCAACCCGGGGCGATCCACACGAAAGCTCACCAAGCGCGTGTGTTCCACTTCCGTCACATAGGCGGTCCTTCCGTCTGGTCCGCCAAAGCAGATATTGCTCGGACGCGCGCCCAGCACGTGAATCTCCCTCAGGATCCACCCCCGCGGCGACACCTTGACCACCGTGCCTTTGCCGTAGCGGGTGATGTAGAGATTGCCGTCCACATCGCAGCGCATGCCGTCGAATCCATGATCCGGGAACTCCGTAAACAGGCGCTTGTTCGCCAGAGAGCCGTCAGCCTTGATGTCGAACACCCATACCTTTCGCTGCTTGCTCTCGTTGACGTAGAGCCGCTTCCCGTCGGGGCTCACTTCGACCCCGTTCGTCGTGCCCATGTCCTTCGCCTCGCGCGTGAACTTGCCTTCGGTCGAGATCCGCCAAAGCTGCCCCGTCCCCTCCTTCCAATTCGGGTCGCTCGCATAGAGCGTTCCATCCGGCGCGATGGCCAGATCGTTCGGCTGACTCATTCCGGGCTCATGGGCGAAGACCTTGATCGCCTTGGTCTTGGGCTCGATCCGCAGGACATTGTGCCCCACGTAATCCGCGACAAACATCGCGCCCTCACGATTGAAACGAATCCCATTGCCCACGCTCTTCCCGGGCAACTTCACGAACAACTCCCCCTTCCCCGAAGGCGTCACCCGGCCAATTGTCTGTTGCTCGCCAAAATTCACCGCGAAGATGTTCCCGTCCTTGTCGCAGGCCGGCCCTTCGATTCCCTTGGTGAATTCGCCAACCTGCGTCAGGGGCTTCGCCACCCAGAGAAGTTCAGCGGCCTGCCCTGAAACAGCCGCCATCATCCCGACCGCCGCGAACGTCAGCATTTCAACTCTTGTGTTCCTCATTGCTATCAGTGTCACTTGTCGCGCCGTAGCGAGAGCGAAGGCGGATCTGCGAAATCCGTGGTTCTACTGCCGGCTCTTGAGGAAGGCGATCAGGTCGCTCAGTTCCTGCTTTGACATCGCCTGATCCAGGCCCTGGGGCATCAATGAAAGCGAACTGGGTTGGATCGATGTCACGTCCTTGCGCGACAGTTTCACGGGCTGCCCCGAGGCGACAGCAATCTGCAGTTCCTCAGCCGATTCGCGCAGCACAACGCCGACATGGGAGTCCCCGTTCTTCATGTTCACCGAGTAGGACTCAAAGTCCCGGGCAATGCTCGAACTGGGAAACACGATCGACTCCAACAGATCGCGCGTGGTGCGGATGCGACCGATCCGCGTCAAATCCGGGCCTACCCGGCCTCCCTTGTCGCCGATCCGGTGACATACGGCGCACAGGGTCTTCTGCGCATGGAACAAGGCTTCACCACGCTTCGCATCGCCCTTGAGCAACCCCGTCTCCAATTCCGACAAACGCTTTGCCTCCTCCGCGCGCCGGGCCAACAGACCTGCCAACAGCGGCCCGGCCTTTTCCTGCGTCTCCACCGGATAGCGGGTCAACAACCGCTTGATCTCCGTCGGCGGCACATTGCCAATCCCCGGAGAATTCTGCAGCCCTTCGATGAAGCGAAAACCCACCTGCGGATCCCGGCTCTTGTAAAAGGCCTCGACCAACAAAGGCAGTTCCAGCGGCCCCGCCGAAGCGACTGCATCGGCCAGCTTGATCAACTGAATCTTGGACAAGCGCGCCCCGGCGATCATCCGCGCCGCCTCGCCCCGAACCGTCGCCGCAACTTCGGGTTTCAACTGCGTCAACAACAGATCGAAGACACTGGTCTCAAAGGTTCCCCCCCGACCGGAAAGCCCCGCCAGCGCTTTCACGCGGGTCAATGGCGCGCGCGATTCATCCTCCCCGATCTTCTTCAAGGCCTCATCGAAGGCCTTGTTGCGCAGGACGCCCGCCGCGGCGATCGCCCGCGCGGCAACCGCGCCATCCTTCGCCAGCAGGGCCTGCTTGATCGGCTCCTCCCACGACTTGTCCGCCCCGGCGCCGACGCTGCCCGCCAAGGCCTCCATGGCCACGGCCTGTCCGACACCCGGGCTCAACAAACGCCCGATCAACTCGCGAATCGGCCGTTCCGACACCAATCGGGAAAGCAGTTCCCGGGCGACCTCGGCGCGGATCGGATCCAGGTTGCCCGAGGTCATCCAGCCCTCGACCACCCGCGCGACCTCGGCGGCCCAGTCCTTTCGTTGAGCGGCGATTCCGATCGCGGCCTCGCGAAGGGCCTCATCCGACTCACCGACAAACGCGAGGACCATGTCCGCGTCCAACGCCCCGCCTTCCATCTGGTCCAACGCGATCAAGGTCCGTCGCTTCAGCAGCGCGTTGCCGTGGACAAAGCCGTCCAGGGTCCCCTTCCGGTCGCCGATCTCAATCAGGGCGTAAATGGCGGCGTGCTCCAGTTCGCGGTCGATGGAATTGCGGCTGAGCAGATCCAACAATGCCGTCACGCCGCGCGAATCGCCGATCCGCCCCAAGGCCGTCGCCGCTTCCCGTTGCACCCAGGGTTTGTCGTTCCGCACCAGGGCCATCAAACGCGGCGCAGACGCCTGGTTCTTGAACATCCCCGCCACATGGCTGGCCGCCTGCCGGACACCGGGGTCCTTGTCCCTCAATCCGCTGCGCAGTGCGGACGCCGCGGAGTCCGCGCCCCGCCGGCCGCTGACCCACATGGCGTTCCGGCGGGCGACCGGGCTGCCGCCGTTCAGCGCCGTGAGCAAAGCCGCCTCGACATCCTTGCCTTCCCGCCGAGCCAACTCCCGCATCGCCCGATCCCGGACAGTGAACCGCTTGTCATCCAACAGGGTCGCAATACCGCCGGCCGGCGAGCGTTTCCAATCGATCTCCCGCCCCCGTGGATCGGCAATCTTCTTTGCTACCTTCTTCCGGATCCGATAGATGGCCCCGCGCAATTCGGGCTTGGCGATCTGCGAGGTCGGACATCCGATCCGGAACCAACCGCCGGTGTCGATCACGAGCAGACTTCCATCCGCGTCCTCCAGCACATCCGTGCAATGAAAGTCGTCACTGTGCGCCTCGAAGAATTCCTCCGTCTGAGCGCGATACGTGGAGCCTTCCCGCGACAGGATCGAGCGCGTCACCTTGTGCGTGTTGAAAAAGGTCACGAACACATTGCCCTGATATTCCTTCCCCCAGGCTCCCGACGCATACCGCGTCAAACCGGACACCGCCACGTGCCCAAAGTTGTGCACTTCCTTCAGCAGGTCGCCCGTGCGCTTGAACTCCGCCACCACTGCGACCTGGTCATGACGCGGATAGGCGCCGCCATACAACCAATGCACGAGCACATCCCCGCGCGGACGTCCGTAGAACAGATTCACCGATCCCAGGATGTCGCCTTCCGGGGTGATGGTCAGTTCGGTGGGATTGTCCATGCCGCCGCCCGCGTGGACCTGCACATCGCTGCCGTCGGGATTACAGGACCAGATGCGCGCGCCCTTGTTCTTCGAAACCAGGGTTTCGCCGTCGTTCTGATACACCTCGTGCCCCTTGCGGCCGTGACACCAGTAGAGCCTGCCATTCGGATGCAGGAATGGCCCGTGAACATCCGCCGCATTGCCCGTGTAGGCAAACCCGGTCGCAATCTGTTCCCGCTTGTCGGCAATGCCGTCGCCATCCCGATCCTCCAACCGCCACAGTCCCGGGGGCGAGCAGACATACACAGCGCCGTCGTGCCAGAGACCGCCCTGGGGAAAGGTCATCTTGTCGGCAAACTTCGTGGATTTGTCGAAGAAACCATCGCCGTCCACATCCTCCAAGACCGTCACATGATTGGGCGTCTGCTTGTCGAGTTCCGTGTTCTTCAGGTTGAGCCCCACGGTCTCGGAGACGATCAGGCGTCCGTCATCGTCGAAGCCGGCCATGATCGGGTGATACACCAACGGAGGTCCGGCGACCAATTCCAGCTCAAACCCCTCCGGCACGGTGATCTCGGGCGGCAGGTAGTCCTTCGAAATTGCGTCGCCTGAACGCTTCGGACGAAGGGTCGCGCCTTGGACGCAGACACTGAAACACAGGGATGTAAGGAAAACTCGCTTCAGAATGGATGCATTCATGATCTGGCTGAACTCTGGAACTCTCTGAGCCTTTCTGGGAACTTCGCGACTGTAGGAAGGGAGACGACCGGATGCAAGAACCCGGCGCCGATTCGCGCAGCGGCTTGTCGAATGTCTCGAAATCCGATTCAATCCCACACCGCGCAACCACCACCAACCAAAGGCCGCCCTTGAAATGCCCCTGCAACCACTGCCAGCAAGACATCGAGTTTCCCGACGACCTGCTGGGTCAACAGATCGCCTGTCCCATCTGCGGCGCGCAGACCGCGCTTTACGACCCTTACGAGGTCGTCATTCCCACGATTGAAACCGAACGCGTCGCCGCCACCGACGCGGCCACCAACCTCGTCGGCGAGATCTCCACGCGACTCATTGGGAACATGGAGCGGGTGGTCCTCGGCAAGAGGGACAAGATCGTCCTCACCCTGGTCGCCTTCTTCTCCGAGGGACACGTCCTTCTCGAGGACGTGCCGGGCGTCGCCAAAACCATGCTCGCCCGCGCCCTGGCCCAGAGC
>JAYPGD010000046.1:0-6774 GCA_038126655.1 Verrucomicrobiales bacterium | reverse complement strand
ATCTTCTGCCCAACGACATCACCGGCGCCTCGATCTTCAATCCCAAGACCACCGAGTTTGAGTTTCGCAAGGGGCCGTTGTTCGCGCAGATCGTGCTGGCCGATGAGATCAACCGCGCCACGCCGCGAGCGCAGGCCGCGCTTCTGGAAGCCATGGCCGAGCGACAGGTCAGCGTGGATGGGACCATCCACAAGCTGCAGAAACCCTTTTTCATCATCGCCACCCAGAACCCCGTCGATCACGAGGGCACCTTTCCGCTCCCCGAGGCGCAACTCGACCGATTCCTCGTCCGCCTCAGCCTGGGCTACCCGAGCGAGGAGGAGGAAAACCTCATGATTGAACGGCTGCAACTCAGCCACCCCATCGAGGAACTCGACGCCGTCATCTCGCCGGAGGAAGTCCTCCAGTGTCAGGAGGCCGTCCGCGCCGTGCAGGTGCATGAACGCGTGCGCAACTACATGGTCCAGGTCATCCGCGCCACGCGCGAGCACGACGCCATCATCCTCGGCGGCAGTCCGCGGGCGTCGCTGGCGCTGTTTCGCGCTTCCCAGGCCTACGCCTCCATCAACGGATTCGACTACGTCCTGCCCGACGACGTCAAACACATCGCGCCCGCCGTCCTCGCCCATCGCGTCATCCTTCGTCCCGAGAGCCGGTTGCGCAAGGTGACGGCGGATTCCGTCGTCGCGGAGATCCTCCGCGAAGTCCCCGTCCCCACCCTGCCCGACACCATCGGCCAGGCTTGAAATGAAATGGTTTCTCGGAGCGCTGGCGTTGCTGCTGGTTGGATTCATCTTCCAACTGGGGCTCCTGGTCTACTCCATGTACGTGCTGCTCGCCGTGCTGCTGGTCAGCCGTTACCTGTCCCGGCAATGGATCGAGAACATCCGGGCCGAGCGGGAATGCAACCGCCATACCATGCAGATCGGCGAAACCGCCGCTGTCGCGCTCACCCTCTGCAACCAGGGAGCGCTGCCCATTCCCTGGATTGTCGTTGAGGATTCCCTTTCCCGTGACGCGCTGCATGCGCAACCGCGGAAGCTCAGGACCAAGGGGCCGCGCGTCAAGGTCACGCGACTCCCGGGACACGGCGAAGAATCGCTGCTTTACCAGATCCACGCCGAGGCCCGCGGCTATTTTCAGATCGGCCCGATGCTGCTGGAAACCGGGGATCCATTCGGGCTGCATCGTCGATTCAAGGTCGTGGCGCCGCCCAGTTTCATCCTGGTTTATCCGAAGGTTGTGCCCCTGGCCGGCTACGACCTCGCGACCCGTCGGCCCATGGGCGAGGTGCGCCTGACGCATCGCCTCTTCGAGGATCCCACCCGGATCTCCGGCGTGCGCCCCTACGAACATGGCGACCCCTTGAATCGCGTCCATTGGATGGCCACCGCCAGAACGGGCGCCATCCACTGCAAGACCTTCGAGCCTTCCTGCGTCATTGGCGCCACCATCCTGCTCGACTTCCATCGGGACAGCCACTCCCTGATGAATGCGGCCTCCCACACCTCGGAACTCGCCGTCACCGCGGCGGCGTCACTCGCCCACGCCGTCTATCAGACAGGCCAACAGGTCGGCCTCATCACCAATGGTCGCGACGCCGCGGACCGCATCAAGGAAGAGGGCTGGCGCCACGAATTCCTCACCCGCGACGCCGCGCGAAAGGAACTTGCCGACACCCGCGAGAACACACGCCTTCGCCCCGTCATCGTCGAAACCCAACGCGGCGCCGACCAGTTCCTTCGCATCCTCGAAACACTCGCCCGGGTCGAACTGACCGACGGGCTCACCTTTCCCCAGTTGCTTGACGAGATCGCCCCGCGTCTCACCCGCGACGCCACCGTGATCGCCATCATTCGCGACGCGCCCATGGAAACCGCCGTCGCGTTGGGCGCCCTGCGTCGGCAAGGCTTCAGCGTCACTGTCATCGTGATCCTGTCCGAGGAGGAACAAATGCCCGATTGGGCGGCTCCGCCGGTCTGGGCCGAACGCCTAATCGCCGAAGGCATCGGATTTCGTCACATCAACGACGAAGCCTCGATCGCGGATGTCTGCTCCGAACAGATGTTGGTCGGACAGTGATGAGGCGCGCGACGCTCTCGCCGCCCCTGTAGCGCAGGCGTCCCGCCTTCGGATTCAACGGGCGTCCTCGCCCGAACTCAAGCGACTCGAAGCGAGGCGCCGCAATGACCCGCATCCGGGACGGCTACGCCGCCAGTGAGCCCCTTCTACACATCCTGTTCGGTCACGACGTGAACCGTCTGATACAGACCAACCTCTCCAATCTCGACTCCCCCGCGCGTCGCCAGCGCTTCGCGTCCCAGTTCCTCGTTCAACGCCTTCAGCACCCGTTCGCGATCGTAGCCCTCGACCACCAGGGCCAGGTCCGCGGTTTCGTCCTCGGTCGACCTGAGATTCTTCTCTTCCGTTCTCAATGCGCTGGCTGTCTTGTCCCCTTCAAGCGCGTGAATGCCGGTCACTCTCGGCCTGGCCGCCATCCCCTCCGCTCCAAGCCGAACAAAATGGTCCAACAGCCCTTGGTGCCCCCCCGGCTCCACTGAAAACCGGCGCGTCCCGACCCAGCCGCCCACGCCCAGCCCAAAACTGACCAGCGTGCGGCACAGCGTCCGATTCATGTCCCGGATTGCCGGAATCACCTGCTTCGACCAGTCGCTCGGATCATTCAACCGAGCCTGATAGGCCGCCGACGTCAGGGTCTCAAGCTCGTCCACCTCATACATCAGGAAGTAACGCTCCCCATCCGGACTGACGCACCGGCGCCCCCGCCTGAACCCAGGCAGCGCCAGCCGTTCCATGAGATGCTCATGCGAGTGCCAATCGTCGTGCGCCTCTCGGGCGGACGATTCCACCCCATGCCACATCACCAGCGCCGCTTTTCCCTGAAGACTCATTTCGATCCGGAAGTGTCGCGTTTCCCGCCCGGGCTGTCGAACAATCATCACGATCGCGTTTCCAGAATTGTGTTGTCAACCCGACCGCCCCGCCCCCTATTCTTCCGGCATGAAGACACCCCTTTCCCGCCGCCATTTCCTCAAGGCATCCGCCCTCGCCTCCGCCCCCTTCATCCTGCCCTCCGGCATGTGGGCCGCTTCCAAGGCCGGCAAGGGGCCAAACAACCGGATCAATCTCGGCCTCATCGGCATCGGCCGCCGCCTCTTTGGTATTTCCGCCGCCTTCGCCGGTTCCGACGACGCTCAGATCACCGCGATCTCCGATTGCGTGGACGCCCGCCTCGACTACGGCATGCAGCGCGTGCGCGACCTTTATGCAAAACAGGAGCGCGGCGCTGACGGTCTCAAGTCGCACAAGGATTTTCGCGGCATCATCGAGGACAAGAGCATCGATGGCGTCGTCATCGGCACGCCGGACCATTGGCACGCCATCATGGCGATCCAGTCCGCCAACGCCGGCAAGCATGTCTACTGCGAGAAACCGCTCACCCGGACCATCGGCGAGGGCAAGGCCGTCGTGAAGGCCGCGCGCGACAACAAGATCGTCTTTCAGACCGGCAGCCAACAACGCACGGAATATGGCGGCAAGTTCCGCAAGGCGGTGGAGTACGTTCGCAGCGGACGCATTGGGGAGTTGAAGACGATCTACATCGGCGTCGGCGGCCCGGCGGTGAAGGACGACCTGCCGGACGAGAAACTGCCGGAAGGCATCGACTGGGAGATGTGGCTCGGCCCGGCTCCCCGGCGCGGCTTCAACCAGGTCCTCTGCCCCATCGGCGTCCATAAGCATTTCCCCCAGTGGCGCCGCTACCGGGAATACGCGGGAGGCAGTCTCTCCGACATCGGCGCGCATCACTTCGACATCGCCCAATGGGCCATGGACGAGGACGCCAGCGGCCCCATCAGCGTCACTCCCCCCGAAGATCCTTCCACCGGTCAGGGCCTCGCCTTCAAATACAAGTCCGGCATCGACATGATCCACAGCGCCAAACTCGGCCGCAAGGGCTGTGTCTTTGTGGGAACGAAGGGCGAGATCCACGTCACCCGCGGCGAGCTGAATTCCACACCGGCCTCAATTCTCGAAACGCCCTTGGAGAAGAATGATTTCCACCTTCCCGCGATCGCGCCCAAGCATCAGCAGAACTGGCTCGACTGCGTCCGCAGCGGCTAAAGGCCGGTGGCCGATGTGGAAATCGGCCACCGCACCAACACCGTCTGCCTCCTGGCGAACATGGGCTACTGGCTCGGCCGCGAACTGAAGTGGGATCCGAAGAAGGAGCGCTTCCAGGGCGACAAGGAAGCCAACGACCTGATCCTCCAAAAGGATCGCGGGCCTTGGTCCGGCATCGCAGTGTAACGCAGGGCAGCCAACTGGCCGGCGACGCCGGGCGCTTCACCGGGTTGGAGCCCGGTCGCCTTGTCAGCGATCGCCCGCGCCATCCGAGCCGCCCGGACCAGCGCCGGCTCAAACACCAGAAAGGCCGCCAACAGCGCCGTGACCCACAGCGACAGCGGCGCAAGAATCCGATCAATCGGCACGCGACCGACGCCGGCCAGGGTCAGATCGCCGGCCAGATTCTTCCGCTGCCCCGGAAAGGGCGCTTCCGCGGTGACCTCGCCCGTCGGCGTCGTCAATTGCGACACTCCGGAACTCGCCAACCTCACGATCGGCAGTCCATATTCCATCGAACGCATCGGAGCGACCCGCGCATGCAGGTGGTGTTGTTCCCTGCCCCAGTCCTCCACATCCATCGTCGGCGCAATCAAGGCCTCCGCGCCCTGCGCTACAAATTGATCCATCACATCGCGGTAGCTCAGGTCGTAGCAGATCCCGATGCCCATCTTGCCCCACGGCGAATCCCAGACCTTCTGCGAGGGCGCCGCCAGGCCATCCTTGAAGAACTGGATCGGCACGCTCTTCGCCTGCTTGAAGACAATCTCACCCTGCGGATCGATCACGAAAGCCGTGTTGCAGTAATCCCCGTTCTTCACGTTGTCGTGGGCGCCGATGATCATGTGCCGCTGATTCTCCCGGCACCGGTCCTTCACCCAGTCCGGAAGCGGCCCCGCAAAGGTGTATTCGCTGAGGAGGATCAGATCGGCGTCGGGTTCGAGCGCGACCAGATCGTTCAAGGCCTCCTTCAGTTCGGAAGGCATGGGAAATTCCAATTGCACTCCCGCCACCCGAAGGCTCTTCGCGTCGGGGCGGGTCGCGGGATCTTCGGCGGGAGTGAAGATCAGGATGCCTGCCGCCGCGATGGAAAACGCGCAGGCCAGCTCCATCTTGTGCCGCCGCGCGAGCAGTATCCCGCTGGCCAAGGTCATCATCAGGAACCCGATCCAATAAACGCCCAGCCAACTGAAGGGCGAATAGAGCTGCGAATCCGAAAACGCCAATCCCGCGCTGAGCCAGGAAAACCGCAGGTGATAGACCTCGCTGCGGAAATACTCCAAACCGGTCCAGAGAAACGGCAGGGCCAGGACGGCCCAACTCCAACCGAAACGCACTCGGCACTGCCGGGCCAAGGCCACGAACAGTCCGTGCCAGAACGCCAGCACAACCCATAGCACGACCGCCGTCGGTCCGAACACCGTCCAAAAGAACTCCAACGGCGGCGCGTAGACCCCGAATCCCGTCACAAGCCCGAAGTAGAACGTCTTCCGACTGCTCCCCAGCCGCATCAGGCTGGCCACCGCAAACAGGTAGAAGCCGACCATCAACGCCAACGCGTCCCAATGATAAGCCAGATGAAACGCCGCCACCGCCCCGCCCGCGTGCAGCGCGGCCGTGGACATCTTCAGTTCAGGTTCGCTCGAATGGGTCATGGTTTTCCTTTCGGTTGAGTTGGTTTGGTTGATGGCAAGAGGTGAGAAGGAAGCCCCCCGGCAAGCGCCCCCCCTTCCGAAGTTTGCCTGGCAGAAGGCATGTAACACGCCTACGCCCCAATCCGGCATCCGTCAATCGATCGGCCAATTGAGAATTTCAATAAAGCCCACACCCGTCATCGGGAAAACCGAATGCGCCTCCGGACGCCCTTCCGAAGTCTGCCCCACGGATGGCAAAGCCGACCCACGGATACTGTCTTCCTCGCTCGTGAACTCTCCCATGTCACGACCTCAACAGCCCAAGAAATCACTCCAGCAATCCAGGATCAGCTTTCCTCAGCTCATCCCATGGATACTGTCTTCCCATCCGTGGGTCGGCTTTGCCATCCGTGGGGAAATCGGAATCGCCCGGTCAGCTCCTGCCCCGGAAGCCGTGGTCGCGTCCTGATTCGTGGTTTCCGTTTCCCTTCAGCTTCCGCTACGCTCCCCGCATGTTGCAGCCACTCACGACTCGAGCAGCCATACTTCTCGTCGCGGCATTCACCTGGATCTCCGGCGCCGCAGCCGCCGCGAAGCGCCCCAACATCATCCTGATCATGTCCGACGACATGGGATATTCAGACATCGGTTGCTATGGCGGCGAAATCCGGACACCCGTCCTCGATGGCCTGGCTGCGAATGGCCTGCGCTTCACACAATTCTACAACACCGGTCGCTGCTGCCCCACCCGCGCTTCTTTGCTGACCGGACTCTATCCGCATCAGACCGGCATCGGTCACATGATGAATGACCGCGGCGTGGAAGGTTATCGCGGCGACCTGAACAACTCCTGCGTCACCATCGCCGAAGTCCTCAAGCCCGCCGGCTACGCCACCTGGTGCGTCGGCAAATGGCACGTGACCAAGCACACCTTCCCCGATTCCGACGACCAGAAGTTCAACTGGCCGCTGCAGCGCGGATTCGATCGCTATTACGG
>JAYPGD010000045.1:9465-19559 GCA_038126655.1 Verrucomicrobiales bacterium | reverse complement strand
CACGCTACAACATGCTTATGGGGATTGTTCTTGCAGCTCATGCGTAGGCCCTGACGGAAATAGGATGGCGCCGCATCCGTGGAGCGGTTGCGATTGCTGTTCATGCGGGGGCCTTGGGATTCCTGTGCTTGTGTTCGGACCGGATCGTCGTAACCTTCCATGATGGGAATGAACGATCGACGCCGCCCGGACCTGTTTCCGGGCGCTGTCCTTAGCCGCCGCGATCTTCTCCGGCGCTCCGGGCTTGGCCTCGGCGCCTTGGGCCTTGCCGGCGTTCTGGGCGACGACCGGCGCCTGCTGGCGGCAGGCGCCGCAAAGCCCGGCCCGCTGACCTCGCGCCCGTCCCATTTTCCCGGCCGCGCCAAACGCGTCATCCATTTCTTCCTCAACGGCGGTCCGTCGCATGTCGACACCTTCGATCCCAAGCCCGCCCTGGCGGAGCACGCCGGCAGGAAGCTCGAATCCACGCTGACCACCGAGCGCAAGACCGGCGCCGCCTTTCCCTCGCCCTTCAAGTTCCGGCAATACGGCCGCTCCGGCCTGCCGGTGAGCGAAGTCTTTTCCAAGACCGCCGAACACATCGATGACATCGCCGTGGTGCGTTCGATGCAGGCGCAGGTTCCGAATCATGAACCCTCGTTGATGTTGATGAACTGCGGCGATTCCGCGCAGGCGAGACCCAGCATGGGCGCCTGGACGTTGTACGGCCTCGGCACGGAGAACCAGAACCTCCCCGGCTTCATCGCCATGTGTCCCGACGGCCTGCCCATCAAGGACAGCGAAAACTGGCAGTCGGCCTTCCTGCCCGGAGCCTACCAGGGGACCTACGTCAACTCCCGCCACGAGCAACTCGGCAAGCTGATCGAAAACATCGAACACCCGCGCATCACGACCGCGGCCCAGCGCCGGCAACTCGACCTGCTGGCCCACTGGAACACTCGCCACCGCGACGCGCGGCTCGACGATCGACTCGACGCCCGGATCCATTCCTACGAACTGGCCTTCCGCATGCAACGCGACGCGACCGACGCTTTCGACATCTCCCGGGAACCCGCGCACATCCGCGAACTCTACGGCGGCGAAGTGCACGGCCGGCAGACCCTGATCGCCCGACGCCTGCTGGAGCGGGGCGTCCGCTACGTGCAGCTTTGGCACGGCAAGGGGCAGCCTTGGGACAATCACGACAAGATCGAGGCCAATCACCGCCGCCTCGCCGGCCAACTGGATCAACCCATCGCCGCGCTGCTCACCGACCTGAAACAACGCGGCATGTTGGACGACACCCTGGTGATCTGGGGCGGCGAGTTCGGCCGCACCCCGACTGTCGAACTCACCGGCGCCGGAAAATCCAAACTCGGCCGCGACCACAACCACTACGGCTTCTCGGTCTGGCTGGCCGGCGGCGGAATCAGGGGCGGGACGGCCTACGGCTCAACCGACGAATTTGGCTTTGCCGCCGCGGAGAATCCGACCAGCGTCCACGACCTCCACGCGACCATCCTGCATTGCCTCGGTCTCGACCACGAACGACTGACCTTCCGCTACGCCGGCCGCGACTTCCGCCTGACCGACATCTACGGGAATGTGATCCACGACATTCTGGCATGATCGTCCCTCACAGGCTCACTCCGTCCGGGCGGCGGGAAGACCGTAGAACGCCCGCGCATTCCGGTGCAGGAGTTTTTCCAGGACCTCCCGTCCCTTGGGCGCGAAATACTCCATGATGACCGCCTTGTATTCGGCGTAGGTTCCGCCGCGCATGGAAACCGGCCAATTGCTCCCATAGATCAGGCGATCCTCGCCGAACGCCTCCCAGACCGCATCCAGGGTAGGCTTGTAGAAGGCCAGGTCCTTCGGCGCGGGACTGCGACCGGACCGCTGGAACAATCCCGATACCTTGCAGCTAACATTGGGGTGTTGCGCCGCGCGCTTCACGGCCTTCACCCATTCCGGATCCGCCGGCCCGCGCTCAATGTTCAGGCCCGTGACGTGATTCACCAGGATCTTCAGATTGGGGACCTTGCGCGCGATGAGATCGATGTCGGCCAGTGAGAAGTTCGCCAACAGCACATCCAATGTCTTGCCGGACTTCGCCATCAACCGCAGGTCGCGCCACACCGCCTCGTTGAAGAAGTCCTCCCCGCGCGGCCGTTGCCGCATCCGGATGCCGACGTAACGCCCGTTCCGGGAAAAGCGTTTCAAATGCCCGGCAAATTCCGGCGTCCCGATCGGCAGGTTGCCGACGACGCCGATGTAACGCTCGGGCTGATCCCTCACCAGATCCAGGACCCATTGGTTGTCCTCCACCAGATCGCTGGCTTCAACGACCACCGTCATGCCGACGCCGTTCCTGTCGGCCACCTCGTTGAACTGCTTCGTCAGGATCGGACGATACAGGACCTTGTCGGACTCGGGCGGCCAGGGCACGCCGCCCGGACGGGTCGTGTCGTAGAGGTGGATGTGCGTGTCGATGATCGGGATGTCGGAGAAATCCGCTTTCCCCTCCGCCGCGGCGGGGGCCTTGGCGCGCCTCTTCAACCAGGCGATCAATTGCGCGCGCTCATCGTCCGTGAGTTGCTCCGCCTCCTCGGGCGGCATCTCGCCGGCCGTTAGGCGCTTGATCACCTCGCCCCAGAGCGACGGGTTCCGGTGGATCGGTTGGTCGTAGAGCGGGACCTCGAGATTGAAGTCGCCCTTCTCATGCTCGCTGTCGTGGCAGCCAAGGCAGAAGCCGACAATCAGGTCCTTGCCGGACTCGGCCAAGGCGGCGGATCCGGGAATGAAAACGAGGAGGAAGGCAAGGACGTGCGAAACGAAGTGGGATTGGCGGCTCATGATTCAGTGTGGTTGCAGAACAGAGTAAAGCGGAAAGCGCTGACGGCCTCAATCCTTCAGCCAATCGGAGCGCCGAGCATTGCTCGGCATCGGCTTCCGGCCCGCGCGCAGGCCGAGCGATGCTCGGCGTTCCGTCGGTCAGAAGATTTCACCCGCGCGCGGACCGCGGCTCCGTGAGCCGCAGCAACCAGCAACGGACAGGCGCTCGCCAACCACCCAAGGCCGGCGAGATTCCGGGGCCGCTGCGGGTCGCAGCCCCGCGATCCGGCGTGCCCGCCGCGAAGCTCAACGCGCCGCCGACTCGCGCCCGCGCTTCGGTTTCCCCTTGTCCCTGGGGTCCACCGCAAAGCCGAAGATCAGCGCGCCCATCTCGTCGGTGGATTGCAGCCCCCACCGGATCATGCGCGGCGGGTCGTGGGGATTGCGCGGATTGTCGGCGCTGTTGTCGTAGGTGAGTTCGGACCGAATGACCGTCCCGGCAGGGAGCGGCAGCGCCTTCTCGTAGATGTATTGCCCCTGCCAGTTGAAGTCCCAGTCATCGATGCGAAAGAGCTTCTTCACCGAGCCGTCCGGCAGGGTCGCCGTGCCCTTCATGGTCCTGCCGATGTAATGCGCATGCCCCCAGACGGCGACGAGTCTGGACCGGACCGGCGTTTCGTAGGTCGCGCTGATCTTGAAGTTCCTTTCCCCGGCCGGGACCCCATCCCGCAACGCCGAATGCTGCCCATAGCTGCGCGGCAGGATGATCTCGTGATATTCCAACGCCGGCTTCCGGTCCGCGAAATAGAGCGCCACCGTTGTCTGCTCGTCCATCGCCCTGCCCACCGGATGAAAGTGCCCGGCAAGAATCAGATCGGAACCCTTGGGCAAACGACGCGCCAGACCGAACGGCAGCTTCTCCGGGAAGGCTCCAACCGCCCAGCCGCCCAGATCGACCTTGCGGAAACGCATGCCGTTGAAACCCGGACGTCCATCCTGACCGTCCATCTTCCGCGCCGCGCCCTCGGTGTCGGCGTGATAAAGCATGTGGTGCACGACCGGCCGCGAACTGGGCTGGATCTCAATCGCCGTCACCCACTTGTCCTCCTCGAGGTCCAGCGGGATGACGAAGTTCCGATAGATGTCCGGTCCATCCGCCGGCACGGTGAAGGGTTCCCTCATCTTCACCACCAAATCCGGCTTCCCCAACCGCCAACCGCTGGAGAATTCGGGCAGCGCGGGCGTTTTCGCTGGATCGCCTTCCGGAGCTCCAGCCTCCTCCCAACGCGCGATCAGCGCCACATCACGATCCGCCAATCGACGCGTGTGGCGGAATTCGCCGTGCCCCGGGACCGGATGCCAAGGCGGCATGTAACGCTTCTCCACCACCTTGCGAATCAGCCGCGCGCGCTTGCTCACCTGCCGATAATTGGTCAGTTCAAACGGCGCCGCCTCGCCCTGGCGATGACATTCCACACAGTTGTTGAAAACAATCGGCGCAATGTGCTCGGCGAAGGTGACGTTCCCGGGCAGGGACGTCGATGCGCCTTCTCCGACCGCGGACGCGGCGAAGACCAACCCCAGCGCAAACTGCAATGACACGGGCGTTTTCATGAGCTTCGGAATATGAGCGCCTCCCAGCCCCAGGTCGAGCCTGTTTGCCGGCCGGCGGTGAAAGCAACGTGAACGGAAGTGGGCGAATCTCGGGCAGGTGAGTTGCTCCCGTTCTTGTCCCGAAGGGACATGGTGTAGCGTCGCCTGTGTCGGGCGATGGTGTCGCAATGGGCTCACAGAGCCCACACTACAGACAGGTCCCGTAGGGACATCCGAGAGTAGCCCGGCGATTTATCGTCAGGTCTGAAAAACAGGGCGATCAAGTCCCGACGGGACTGCCTATGCCTGGGTTTGCGCCCGTTCAATCGCCACCCACTTTCGTTTGCACCCCCAGCAAAAGCCGTCCAAACTTTCTGGTTCACGTTTCGGGCGATTCTGTGTCCAATCATTGACTCCATGCAGTTTACAGGAATCCATTGACCATGCGCGCGCTCCGCTACATTGCCGGCCTGATCGTCGGCGTCGCCGCGGTTCAGTCCGCGCAGGCCGCAGACGACGCCCGGTTCCGCTTCTTTGAGAACGAGGTCCGCCCCCTGTTGGTCAAGCATTGCCACGAGTGCCATTCCGAGGAATCCGGCAAGAAGAAGGGCAACCTGCTGCTGGATCGCAAGGCCGGCTGGCAGACGGGCGGCGACGCCGGACCCGCCATCGTTCCGGGCGACCTCGACGCCAGCCTCTTCATCAGGGCCATCCGCTACGAGGATCCCGACATGCAGATGCCGCCCAAGTCGCGGCTTTCAGCTGAGGAAGTTTCCGTCTTCGAAAAGTGGGTCGCCATGGGCGCGCCGGATCCGCGCGGGGACGCCCTGGAAAAGGAAGACGCCGTCCGACAGTTCAGCCTGGAGGATGCGCGCAATTACTGGGCGTTCCGGCCATTGCAGAATGTGACGCCGCCTGCGGTCGCAGACGCGGACTGGCCCCGCGGCGCGGTGGACCGCTTCATTCTCGCGACGTTGGAATCCAGCAATCTCCCGCCCGCCCCGGACGCCGATCCCCGCGCGCTCGTCCGCCGCGTCCATTACGACCTCACCGGACTGCCTCCGGCCCCGGGCGTCGTGGAGGCCTTTGCCGCCAATCCTTCACCGCGCGCGTTTGAAACACTCGTGGACGACCTCCTGGCCAGCCCGGCCTTCGGCGAACACTGGGGCAAGCGCTGGCTCGATGTCGCGCGCTACGCCGACTCCAACGGCGGCGACCGCAACTTCACCTTCTACCAGGCCTGGCGCTACCGGAACTACGTCATCGACGCCCTCAACCTCGACAAGTCCTTCCACCAGTTCGTCCGCGAACAGATTGCCGGCGACCTGCTGCCCGCCTCGTCCGACGCGCAACGCCACGACCAACTCGTCGCCTCCACCTTCCTCGCCCTAGGCCCCAAGATGCTCACCGAGCGCAACAAGGAAAAGCTGCGCCTCGACACCGCCGACGAGCAGATCGACACCATCGGACGCGCCTTCCTCGGCCTCACGCTGGGCTGCGCGCGGTGCCATGAACACAAGTTCGACCCCATCACGCAGGAGGACTACTACGCCATGGCCGGCATTTTTCGCTCCACCCAGGTCGTCATGGGCACCCGCAACGGCTGCGTGAACGTCGCCAGCTGGGTCGAGCAGCCCCTTCCCGATTCCAAGGCGAAACTCGACGAACTCGCCCAGACCGTCGAGCGACTGGAAATGGCCATGCGCCTCAAGGTCGAACGATCCTACCAGAAGAAAGGCGGTGCCAAGATGACCGCCAACAACCTCCCCCTGGCCGGCATCATCTACGACGACACCGACGCCGAGAAGTCCGGCGATTGGATCGCCTCGAAGGAAAGCGCCAACCGCTTCGGCCCCGGCTACCTGCACGACGATGGCAAGGGCAAGGGGATGAAGCGCGTCGTGTTCCGGGGCAGCGTCCATGAAAACGGCCTTTACGAGGTCCGCGTCGCCTACAACGCCGCCAAGGACCGCGCCCGCAACATTCCCATCACCGTCGAAGCCTGGGACCGGAAGCACAAGGTCGTCCTCGACCAGACCAGGCCCCCGAGCATCGGCGGGCTGCTGGAGCCGATCGGGCGTTTCCGTTTCGAGAAGGGCGGCCGCAACAACGTGATCATCGAAACCGCCGGAACGAAGGGCACGGTGATCGTCGACGCCGTGCAGCTTATTCCGGTCAAGGACATCAAGCGGGAGACTGATTCCATCGCGATGGCCATGGCCATGCCCGCCAATTCCAAGGCCGGGAAGAATGCGACCTACAAGCCCGGCGGACGCGATCTCCCGTTGGCCGGCATCGTCTATGACAACACGCAGGCCAGGACGGTCGGAGTTTGGACCGTGTCGACGCTGAACAAGAACCGTTACGGTCCGAGTTACTCGCATGACAACAAGGAGGGCAAGGGAAGCAAGAGTCTGACCATCGAGGCCTCGCTGCCCAAGGACGGCGTCTACGAAGTCCGCGTCGCCTACCCCGCCGAGGGCAACCGCGCCAAGGCCGTGCCCATCACGATCCAGGCGGGCGACCAGTCGCACAAGGCCACGCTGGACGAGACCAAACGCGGACGGATCGCCGGACTGCTGGAGCCGATCGGGCGCTTCGAATTCAAGCGCGGCGGCCGCGCCAATGTCCTCTTCGAAACCCGCGGCACAAAGGGCTACGTCATCATCGACGCGGTCCAATTCATCCCGGTCGAGGAGATCGAGGCAGAGGCCAAGGTTCTGGCCAGCGTCGGCGAAAGCACGATGGTGAAGGACGTGGAGATCCCGTTGTTCCTCATGAACGACGGCCAGTTGTCCAAGGAGCTCAGCCGCCTGATCGGCGTGTTGAAGAACAAGCATCTCGCCATGGCGCCGCGGGACGCCGAGGACGCCGGCGACATCCATCTGCGCGTCCGCGGCGAGCCCGGCCAACTCGGGCCCCTGATCCAACGCGGCTTTCCCGAAGCCCTCCACTCCGGCCCCAAACCAAGCATCCCCGCGGGCCACAGCGGCCGCCTGCAATTCGCCGAATGGCTCGCCGGACCGGACAACGCCCTGCTCGACCGCGTCATGGCCAACCGCGTCTGGAGCTGGCTCTTCGGCCGCGGCATCGTCGCCAGCGTGGACAACTTCGGAACCCTCGGAACCGGACCTTCCCACCCCGAACTGCTTGAATACCTCGCCTCCCAATTCCGCGGTTCCAATGGCTCCATCAAGCGCCTCGTCCGCGAAATCGTCCTGAGCCGCGCCTACCAACTCAGCGCCAAGGCGCCGGAATCGTTGACTGCGGCCGACGCCGAGAACGCGCTGTTCGGCCGCCGGGGCATCCGCCGCCTCGCCGCCGAGGAGATCCGCGACTCGCTGCTGCAGCTCGCCGGCAAGCTCGCCGCCAAGGTCGGTTCCGCAACCTCGACCCGTTTTGGCGAGGACCTCGATGAACCCATGAGCTTCTCCAAGGACCGCCTCCGCACGGTCTACCTGCCCGTCGCCCGCAACAACACCGTCGCCGAGCTCGCCACCTTCGACGCCGCCAATCCCGACCTCGTCACCGGCCTGCGCCCCTCAACCACCGTCCCCGCCCAGGCGCTTTATCTCATGAACAGCGATTTCATGCTCGACCAGGCCAAGGCCATCGCCCAACGCGTCGAGGCGCAGGACGGCGCCCCCGACTCCAAGGTGCGGAAGCTTTACGCCCATGTTCTCAATCGAGAGCCGACCATCGCCGAATTGAAACGGGCTTCGGCCTTCATCGACGCCGTTTCCAACGGCCTCACCGAATTCACCCACGTCCTGATGGCCTCCACCGAGTTCCTGTTCCTGGATTGAAATGACGATTCAAGGGCCACAATTGGAAGCCGGCGTTTTCGGGATGCCCGCGAAGGCGAGCAATGCCTGTTGTTCAGGACTTCGCGACAGCGTCTTGGAGCGCGGCTGTGTCGGAGACCAGCCGCAGCAATGTTCGCGGCAGCCAAGGCCAGAACAGTTTTCCAGCGTTCGCAGATCGGCAACTGCTGCGGCTGGTCCCGAAGACGGGACACAGCCGCGCTCCGTCGACCACGCTCAGGGCGATCCGTCGCAATCCCCATTTCATTCATCCCTCGCATTCTCATGAGCCGTTTCATATCAACCGTCTCCCCGCCCGCCCTCACCCGCCGCGACGCGTTGAAGTCCTTCGCCGCCGGATTCGGCGCGATGGCCTTTTCCGGGGCCGCCTCATTGGCGGCGACGTCTGGAATCCCGCACCACACGCCCCGGGCCAAACGCGTCATCTTTCTCTTCATGCACGGCGGTCCTTCGCAGGTGGACACCTTCGACTACAAGCCCCGCCTGCAGTCGGAAAGCGGCAATCGGCTGCCGTTCACCCCGGCGAAGAACCTCGACCCGACGGCCTCGGTCAACGCCCGCCTGATGGGCTCGCCCTGGAAGTTCAAGCAGCACGGCCAATCCGGCCTCTGGTGCTCCGAGCTGTTCCCCGAGGTCGCCCGGCGCATCGACGATCTCTGCGTCATCCGTTCGATGCAGAGCAAGGGCCAGTCCCACGGCCAGGCGGTCTGCATGCTGCACACCGGCACGGACAATTTCATCCGCCCGTCGATGGGTTCGTGGGTGAGCTACGGGCTGGGAGCCTTGAACGCGGACCTGCCCTCCTTCGTCAGCATCAGCCCCTCGGCCAGCCATGGCGGTCCGCGCAATTACGGCTCTGCCTTTCTCCCCGCCGCGCACCAGGCCACGACCGTCGGCCGCAACGGCAAGCTGCCCAAGGACGCGGACATCCAATTCCTGAATTCCGGGACTGACCCCAAGGTGCAGCGCCGGAAGCTGGAGCTGCTGCAGGCGATGAATCGGGAGCGCCTCGAACGCGCGCCGCATCCCGGCATCGAGGGCCTGATCGAATCCATGGAACTTGCCTTCCGCATGCAGAGCGAGGCCCCGCCCGTGCTCGACATGTCCAAGGAATCGGAGCACACCAAAAAGCTCTACGGCATCGGCGATTCCAAGACCGACAACTACGGCCGTCAATGCCTGTTGGCGCGACGCTTCGCCGAGGCGGGCGTGCGCTTCATCCAGGTCAACACGCCCAATGTCTGGGACCAGCACGGCAACCTGAAGGGCGGCCACGCCAAGAACGCCGCAGCCGTCGACAGGCCCATCGCCGGTCTGCTCACCGATCTCAAGCAGCGCGGACTGCTGGAGGACACGCTGGTCGTCTGGGGGGGCGAGTTCGGCCGCACGCCGATCGCGCAGGGAGCCAACGGCCGAGACCACAATCCGCAGGGCTACACCATGTGGGCCGCGGGCGGCGGCGTGAAGGGCGGCTTCGCCCACGGCGAGACCGATGAGTTCGGCTACTACGCCGTCAAGGACAAGGTCCACATGCACGACTTCCACGCCACCATGCTCCACCTCCTCGGCATCGACCACCTCCGCCTCACCTACCGCTACGCCGGCCGCGACTTCCGCCTCACCGATATTCATGGGGAAGTGGTGAAGGGAATCATCGGGTAGAATCCGAATCCGAGGGGCGCCCCCTTCTCTTGACCGCAGCCGCAACTCAGGAGCGAGCCGCGCTGATTGCGCCTCGCCGACATATTCGTAGCACAGCGGGGTTGCATTCGGCGGAGCGCCGACTAACGTCCCCGGCAAATCCCGGTCATCAGGGACGATGGGCACACCGGGGTGGGGCGTCGGATGGCGTCCCCGGCATGG
>JAYPGD010000045.1:3489-9455 GCA_038126655.1 Verrucomicrobiales bacterium | reverse complement strand
GGACGATGGGCACACCGGGCGGAGCGTTGGACGGCGCTCCAAAGCATGGATGCGACGATCAATTGAAACGGACCCTGCACAGGCCGTCAGTCTTTGCCATGACGGCATATCCAGTCGAATCATGTCAGACACAACCTTCTTCCGTGACCTCTCGTCGGCGGATGAGACCGACTCCCTCTTCTACGCGCTGAGCGAATTCTCGCCCGCGGGCATCTACCTGACCGACAAGGACGGCGACTGCCTCTACGTCAACCGGACCTGGCAGGAAATGGCCGGAATCTCGGCGGACGAAGCCAGGGGCAAGGGGTGGAAGGCCGGACTGCATCCGGAGGACATGGAGAGCATCTTCGCCAACTGGTACAAGGTCGTCGAAACCCGGGGGCAGTGGAATTTCGAGTATCGGTTCATCAATCAGAAGACCGGCAAGACAGCCTGGCTTCTCGGCATGGCCAAACCGCTCTATAACAAGACCGATGAACTCCGCGGCTACCTCGGATTGAACATCGACATCACCTCCGAACGCATCCGCCGCGAACAGGACAAACGCCGCCTGGAATCCGACCTCGACGACGCGAGGCAGCAACTGAAACAACTCCACGGCATCCTCCCCATCTGCGCGTCCTGCCAAAAGATCCGCGACGAAAACAACGTCTGGAAGGAATTCGACCGGTATGTGCAGGAGGAATCCGAAGCCCGCGTGTCCCACGGACTTTGCCCCGATTGCATCGACGACTACTTTCCGAATGCGAAGAAGGGCGGGGAACCCGACGAGGAATCCTGATTCGGCGATCTTCCCTGACCGCATCGCGGTCGTTCAACCTCACGGGTCCCGGAAGAAGCTGCGCCGGCGGAGGCGCGGGTTACATCTACCACGGCTGAAAGCCCTGCCTCTGTTCGGCTGTAACCAGACTGTAGATGAAGAAACCGATGCTGAGCGCGGTTCCGATGTAGCTGATGATCAACCCGGCCAAGGCGAGGCCGTCGCCGGTCTGCCTTCCTTCGGACTCGCCGATCTGAACACGGGCAATTTGGCCGCAGATGACGCCGGGGATGCCCAGGACAAATCCGCAACAGCAGAACATCAGCAGACTCAGTATCCCCAGAACCAGCGACGCGATCGCAAAGCCGTTGTTCTCAGGCACGCCATACTGCATCCGCTGCCTGTCGCCATGGATGCTGTGAACGCCGCCGCCTTGGGCGGACGAACCGGAAGCGTAACTGCCGAAGCCGGGAGACGCCGGTTGATTCGCAGCCGGCTGATTCGCGGCCGGCTGCCCGAAAGCCGATGGCCCGGCGGGCGGCTGTTGCGCTTCAGTGATCGGAGGCTCCGCCGCCGCCTGGGACGCCTGAAAAAAGGAAGCCAGTTCCGGCAGATCGCCCACGCGAACCCAGTTGGCCATGCCTTCGCGCCAGGCAAGGTTGTCCACACCGACCGCGCCCTGCGCAATCAATCCCTGCATCTCCTCGTGGGAAACCGGCCCGCGCCGCTCACTCCCTTCGTTGTAATACCATTGCATGACCGCGCGAGAGAAAGCCTCGGACCAACCAATGTCAAGCGGATGCCATGGCGTCCCGACACGATATGCAGTGAACGCCGCGGAACCGGGCCTGGCCTGATCCGCCGCGCCGGCGTCTTGGACTGCTGACGCGGTCGCCGGAGGCATGCGTTCATTTCGAGACACGCACACGACACGCGCCCCGTCGCCTTTGTGTGCGTTTACAACACCACACAAGCCCGATATTCAGCCTTTACCCCAGCCGTCCAAGGCGTATCACTTTGCGCCATGAACCGACTTCTCTCTTCGCTGGCCGCCCTGGCCTTCGCCGCGGCTGCCGCAACCGCCGCGGATCACACGATCCACACCTTCGAGAAACATCACCTCGACAAGCATTACTGGAGCGAGGGCGCGAACTTCGGCGACCTGAACAAGGACGGGAAACCCGACGCCATCTGCGGCCCCTATTGGTGGGAGGCTCCGGACTTCACCAAACGCCATGAGATCTACCCCGACACGACGACCTTCAAGCTCAAGCAGAAGGACGGCACGGAGAAGACGATCCCCGGTTTCGTCGGCGCGCTGGGCAATCGCAACGCCTACTCCACCGACAACTTCTTCGCCTTCGCCCACGACTTCAACGGCGACGGCTGGAACGACGTGCTGACCTACGGCCTGCCCCACACGCCGGCCTATCTTTATCTGAACCCCAAGGGCGCGGAGAAGCATTGGGAACGGCACACGGTGTTCCCCAATGTCGACAACGAGTCCCCCACCTTCGCCGACCTGACCGGCGACGGGAAACCGGAGATCATCTGCAACTTCGAGGGCAACTTCGGCTATGCGGAGCCGGATTGGAGCGCCCCGACCAAACCCTGGAAATTCAAGGCCATTTCCGCGAACGGCAAATGGATGCGCTACACGCACGGCCTCGGCATCGGCGACGTCAACGGCGACGGACGGCAGGACATCCTGTTCAAAAGCGGTTGGTGGGAACAGCCGAAGAAGCCGGGCGGATCATGGGCCCTTCACCCCGCAATGTTCAGCCCGGGCGGCGGCGCGCAGATGTACGCCTACGACGTCAATGGCGACGGCCGCAACGACGTCATCACCAGCGTCGCGGCGCACGGCTACGGCCTCGCCTGGCACGAGCAACTCGCCGAAAAGGACGCCAACGGACACCCAAAGTTCAAGATGCACATCTTCATGAACAAGGAGCGCGATGAGAACAAATACGGCGTCCAGTTCTCCCAGCTTCACGCGGTCGAGCTGTTCGACATGGACGGCGACGGCCTGAAGGACATCGTCACCGGCAAGACCTACTGGGCCCACGGACCGACCAAGGACCCCGAGCCCGGCGCGGCCCCGGTCATCTACTGGTTCAAGCTCGTCCGCGACCACGGCAAGGTGGATTTCCTCCCCTACCGGATCGACGACGATTCCGGCGTCGGCCGCCAGATCGGCGTGGCGGATTTCAATGGCGACGGCCTGGACGACCTGATCGTCGGCAACAAGAAGGGAACCTACGTCTTCGCCCATGGGAAGAAATCCGTGAGCAAGGCGGATTGGGACAAGGCGCAGCCCAAGGTCTACGTCGCGCCGAAACAGGTCGCGCAGGCCAAACCGGCCGCCGCGAAACCGAAGGACGTTGCCTTCGCCAATCCGGCGCCGACCGGCGGTGAACTGCCCAAGGGCAAGGACGGCAAGCCGCTGAATCTCGATTTCGAGACCGGCGACCTCAAGGACTGGACCACCGCCGGACGCGCATTCGAGAAGCAGCCGGTCATGGGAGGCATCGATGCCAATCGCCCGTTTGGCGAAGGCAAGAAGGCGGAGTATCAGGGGCGCTATTGGCTCGGCGGCTACGAGATCTTTCGCGACACGCCCACCGGCACGATCGAATCCGTCCCCTTCAAGGTGACCCACGATTGGGCGACCTTCCGCGTCGGCGGCGGCAACCATGCCGAAACGCGCGTCGAACTGATCGACCGCTCCACCGGCAAGGCCTTCTTCACCGCGCGTGGTCGCAATCGCGAGAACATGCTCTTGGCCGTCGTCGACCTCCGCAAGATGAAGAACAAGGAGATCAGCGTCCGCGTCATCGACCGGCACACCAGCGGCTGGGGGCACGTGAATTTTGATGACTTCCGCTTTCATCGCGCGCGGCCGAGCATTCAATCCGCCGCCCTGATCGGCAATCGCGCCGCCGCGCCGGAACTGCCGCCCCTGGACGTCGTCAAGAACGCCGGACTTTCCCCGGCCGACGCGGTCAAGGAACTCACCCTGCCCAAGGGATTCTCCGCCACCATGTTCGCCGCCGAACCGGAGGTGCGGCAACCGATCGGCTTCTGCATCGACGACCGCGGCCGCCTCTGGGTCGCCGAGTCCTACGACTACCCGATCCGCCAACCCGAGGGCAAAGGCAAGGATCGCATCATCATTTTGGAAGACACCAACGGCGACGGCGTGCATGACAAGCGCAAGGTGTTCATCGAGAACCTGAATCTCGTCAGCGGCGTGGAGGTCGGCTTCGGCGGCGTGTTCGTCGGAGCGGCGCCCTATTTCATGTTCATTCCGGACAAGGACGGCGACGACGTCCCGGACGGCAAGCCCGAAATTCTGCTGGACGGCTGGGGCTACCAGGACACGCACGAGACCCTGAACACCTTCTGCTGGGGACCCGACGGCTGGCTCTACGGCTGCCATGGCGTCTTCACCCATTCCAAGGTCGGCAAACCCGGAACGCCTGCCGACCAGCGCACGCCGCTCAACGCCGGCGTCTGGCGTTGGCATCCGACCCAAAAGAAGTTCGAGGTCTTCGCCTACGGCACCAGCAATCCCTGGGGCGTGGACTTCAACGATTACGGCCAATGCTTCATCGAAGCCTGCGTGATTCCGCACTTCTTCCACATGATCCAGGGCGCGCGCTATCACCGCCAGGGCGGCAAGCACTTCAGCCCCTACATCTACGAGGACATCAAGACCATCGCCGATCACCTGCACTACCTTGGCGCGCGTCCGCACGCCGGCAACGCGCGCTCGGACAAGGTCGGCGGCGGCCACGCGCACGCGGGCCTGATGATGTATCTCGGCGGCAACTGGCCGGACGAGTACCGCGACAAGGCCTTCATGAACAACATCCACGGCTCGCGCATCAACATGGACGTCCCCATCCGCAAGGGCTCGGGCTACGTCGGCAAACACGGCGCCGACCTGATCAACTTCAACGACAAGGCCTCGCAGATCGTGAACCTCCTCTACGACCAGGACGGCTCGGTCTACCTGATCGACTGGTATGACCTGAACCAATGCCACCGCCGTGATCCCGTGGTCCATGACCGCTCCAACGGCCGCATCTTCAAGGTCGCCTACGGCAAGACCAAGACCACCAGGGTCGACCTGCAGAAGGCTGCCGACGAGGAACTGGTGGACTACCAACTGCACACGAACGAATGGTATTCCCGCCACGCGCGCCGCGTCCTTCAGGAGCGCGCCATCTCCGGCAAGCTGGGCGACTACGCCCGATTGAAATGCAGGATCCTGCTCGGCCTGGCCGCCAACAAGAAGCTGCCCAGCATTCCCGAGTGGGCGATCAAGCCCTCCGATCCTACGCGCCAGATCCGACTCATGTGGACGCTGCACGTCACTGGCGGCATTTCCGACAAGGAACTCATCGCCCTGATGAAACGGGACAACGAATACGTTCGCGCCTGGGCCATTCAACTCGCCTGCGAAAGCAAGGATCCCAGCGACGCGGCGCTGAAGGAATTCGCCCGTATGGCCGCCGAGGACGATTCGGCCTTCGTCCGCCTCTACCTCGCCGCCGCCATGCAGCGCACGCCCATCGACAAGCGCAAGGACACCCTGATCGCCCTGCTCAGCCGCGCCGAGGACGCCGATGATCACAACCTCCCGCTGATGTATTGGTATGCCGCCGAGCCCTTCGTCGGCAAGGACACCAAGAACGCCATCGCCCTCCTCGGCAAGACCAAGATCGCCAAGGTCCGCACCTTCATCACCCGCCGCATGACCGCCGGGAAGAATGTGGCGGCAGGGAAGTGATGCGTGGGGCGTGGCTTGTCACGACGAAGTTCCGGCTTTGCGGAACGCAGGCGGATGCGTGGGGCGTGATTAAACGGACGTGAGTCCGTTCAAACTCCGAATCCCAACGGGATTCAAGCTCAGGTAGCCCCGGGTTGCCCGACGAAGGAGGGCCACCCGGGGTATTGCGCCAAGACACGATTCAACCCTGAAGGGGTTGCAGAAATCGACGCCTGAACGCCGCCACTTTCGTAAACACAGAGTTCACAAAGGAAAAGGGAACCACAGAGGGGAAACTGACTGTTTCCCCATCCGGAGCGCCGAGCATTGCTCGGCATGCCCCCCCCGCGCCCCCCCCGGGCGCGCAATGGTCGGGGCGCCAACACAATTCTGATAATCCTCCCGGGGGCGCTGTGTTGTACCGGTCCC
>JAYPGD010000045.1:313-3479 GCA_038126655.1 Verrucomicrobiales bacterium | reverse complement strand
GGGTATTGCGCCAAGACACGATGCAACCCTGCTGGGGTTGCAGAAATCGACGCCGGAGCGCCGAGCATTGCTCGGCATAGGCCTTCGATCCACGCCCGGGCCGAGCAATGCTCGGCGCTCCAACTCATTGCTGATACTCCTCCGTGGTTCTCTGTGTTCTCCGTGACCTCCGTGTTCAAAAACCGAACCAACCAAACGTGACCCACCTCAAGCATTTCACCCAATCCGGATTCCAGGTCTTCCCCGCCGTCATCGACAACGCTGGCGTGGATTCCCTAATCGCCGATCTCCCACTCCTCGACGGCCGCCCCGAAACCAAACAACGCGACGGCCAAATCTACGGAGCGCGCAATCTCCTGCGTCTGCTGCCCTCGGTGCAACGCCTCGCCACGGATTCCCCTTACGCCGAACTCGCCGACGAACTCCTCGGCGCATCCGGCTTCCCCGTCCGCGCCATCTTCTTTGACAAGGTCCCTGGCGCAAACTGGGACGCCTCATGGCATCAGGATCTCACCATCGCGGTCAAGGAGCGCAAGGGCGCGCCGGGATTCGGCAAGTGGACGATCAAGAACGGCGTCCCGCACGTGGAGCCGCCGGCGGAAATCCTGGAGCGCATGGTCACGCTCCGCCTCCAACGGCGCCCTGCGGGTCATCCCTGGATCACAGGCGAATGGCGTTCTCTCGACCGAAGAAGTTGCCGCCTGCGCCGCCAAGAACACCCCCGCCACCTGCGAAGTTACGGCGGGCGGCGTAGTCGCCATGCGACCATTGACGCTGCATGCCTCGCACTCCGCGGAATCGCCGTCGCACCGCCGGGTCATCCACGTGGAATTCGCCGCCGAGGAACTCGGCTCCCGGGAAGAAGTCGGCGACTTCCTGGTCCAGCACGTCGATGGGCAGTGGAATTGTCCATGGAGCGGGAAGGTTGGAGCCAAAGGATGGATGAGTGTCCGGGCGGCAATCACCGCCGTGCAGGAAGGTGTTACCTTGGCTGAAATTCTGAAGCGGTCGATTGCGTTCACGGGCGACGTCGATACGGTGGCGACAATCGCCTTGGGCGCGGCGGCCCTTAGCGCTGAGATCGAAAAGGACCTACCCGCCATTCTCTTCGAAGGACTGGAAGACGGTGAGTTCGGAAGGAACCATATCCTGGAGCTGGATCGAAAGCTGATCCACTGATGTGGACCGTGATCATGCCGGGAGTTTCACTGAATACACACATCCAGTCTGAAGCCAGGACCAAGACTTCAGACGACCGGGCCGTGGCTCTGCCCTTGGGGCAGGGCGGCGTCATCGTATTGGCGGACGGCGCAGGTGGAATGAGCGGAGGGGCGGAAGCCGCGGAAGTTGTCGTGGAGGCGGCGCGCAAGGCGGCGGAATCCGGCTCGTTGCGCGCGCCTGAGGATTGCGCGCGGATTCTGCGGGCGGCCGACACGGAGGCCGAGGAACATCCCGTCGCCGGCATTTCGACCGGAGTGTTGGCGGTTGTTACGGAAGAGTCCGTGTTCGGCGCCAGCGTCGGGGACTCCAAAGCCTGGTGGTTTGGGGATGATTCGGAATCACTCGAGGATCTGACCGCGAACCAGATCCGGAAACCGTTCCTCGGGACGGGCCGCGCGAAACCGGTTTCGTTTTCGATGCCGGCCAGTTCCGGCGTGTTATTGGTCGCTTCCGACGGCTTGATGGATTACGGGAAGCCCGACGAGATTCAGGCCGTCGTGCGAGGCTCTGAGGATCTTGAACTGGCCGCCCAGGCGCTGATCGAGTTGGTCAGGTATCCCTGGGGCAAGCTCCCCGATGACGTGACCGTTGCTCTTTGTCGTGTGAAGATGGGGTGAAGCGGAAGGTGAATATGGACGACGTGACAGTTGAATCCAGAATGTTGGGTGGGCTCTGGGGCATCCTTGTCGGTGACGCTCTGGGTGTGCCAGTGGAATTCCTGAGTCGTGACGATGTTCGTAAGAACGCGGTCACCGCCATGCGCGGCTATGGCACACACAACCAGCCGCCGGGCACGTGGTCGGATGACAGTTCCATGACGCTGTGCACGATCGACAGCCTGATGCGCGGCTTCGACACGACGGACATGGCATCCAGGTTTCTTCAGTGGTTTGCGAAAGGTCTATGGACGCCGCATGGCGAACCGTTTGACATCGGCGTGACCACAAGCGATGCGCTTTGTCTGTTTGAACACGGAACGCCCGCGGAAGAAGCCGGCGGCGACGGCGAACTGAACAATGGAAATGGCTCTTTGATGCGGATGCTTCCTGTGGTGTTGCAGTTCCGGGCATCGGATCGCCCGACGATGATCGACCGGATTCATCGGGTTTCCGCGATCACCCATCGGCATCCGCGATCCTTGATGGCCTGTGGTTACTACGGCCTGATCGTCTCGCACATGTTGAATGGCACACCGGTGGGGCAGGCGCTTGAAAGCGCCACTCCCGAATTCGAAGCCGCCTACTGCGCGGAAGCGTTCGACGAGCAGAAGGCGCATTTCGCCGAGCTGGTTTCTGGCCGGATTGCCAGTATGGGTGAGGACGAAATCAGAGGGAGTGGATATGTCGTGAATACCCTGAAGGCGAGCGTCTGGTGCCTGATGAAGTCGGACTCATTCTCGGAAGCGACACTTAGAGCGGTGAATCTCGGCGAAGACACCGATACAACCGGCGCTGTGGCGGGCAGTCTGGCGGGGATTCAGTTTGGTGAACGAGGCATTCCCAGTGAGTGGATCAAAGCGTTGGCGAGATGCGAAGACTTGGCCGGTTTGCTGGAAAAGTTCGTGGGTGGCTTGGGTGATTTCCACCAGTCTTGAGAACGCGTCTTATCGGCCCTCCATCGACTTCACAATCCGGCGCGTTTCCTGATCCACGATGCGGCGCACTCGGAAGGTCTTCACCCGGACGGTCGTCGCGTTGATCTGCAACTTCTTTGCCACTTCCGCGGCGCTCATGCCCCTGATGGCGAAAAGATCATAGACCTCGTAGTCCCGGGGTTTGACGATTCTTTGGGCGCGTCCCCTGGCTTCGTCCAGGATGGCCTGCTCGAGTTTGCCGTCGATCACACGATCCAGTTCCACCTCGTTGAGATCCGGAATTCGGTTGGTGAAGGAGGTTTGCGATCCGTCATCCGGCTTGCGCGTTTCGTCCGTTCGGTGTTCCAAGGG
>JAYPGD010000045.1:0-303 GCA_038126655.1 Verrucomicrobiales bacterium | reverse complement strand
GGTCTGCAATGCGCGATCGGACAATCTTGCGGAGCCAGGTGCGGAACTTGGCGCGTTCGCTGTCGGGTTCGAAGCCCTCGATGTATTTCCGGACCGAGACCATGGATTCCTGGACGACGTCGTTGCCTTCCTCGTGGTTGAGGCCGGCGGCCTGCGCGCTGGCACGGATGAAATCGCGATAAAGTTGATAGAATTCCGTCCAGCCGTCCTCGTCGTTCTCCTGCACCCTGGAGATCAGCGCGGGCTGCATTTCGTAGATGTCATCGTTTTTCGAGCTCATGACCGCGGTCCTTTCAACAGCAT
>JAYPGD010000044.1:0-19602 GCA_038126655.1 Verrucomicrobiales bacterium | reverse complement strand
GTCCACCGTTTCGGTGGCGTCGCCGATGACAATGAGGACCTTGTGTTCCATGGATGGGGTGTGTCGTGGTTTCTGATTCGGGTGTGCGGGATATAAACGACGCCCGCGCCAAACCGCAAGCCCGGGAATGAAGACACGGGAATCGTTGCGGGGAATCCCTCTGCCCCTCATTCCCCTGTCTTTCTCTCCGTGGTCCTCCGTGTTCTCCGCGCCCTCCGTGTTTGAACATACGCGCGCGTCCGAACCCGAACCCGGAATCCCCCCGCCAATCTAGTTGAAGAAACGAACAATCCAGCGCATGAATCCTTTCGCCCTTCCCGCTATCCAATCCGCGTGAACACGCACAAACCCAAGCTGATCAAGTCTCTGGCCGCGTCCCTGGCGATCTGCTGCCTCGCAACGGCTTCAGCCGCCGCCGCGTCCTCGCCGATCAGGATCGACCTCGTCAGCGAGTCGAAGGCCATCGTCCCGGGCGAGACCTTCACGGTGGCGATCCGGCAGCGCATGAAGGCGGGGTATCACACCTACTGGCGCAACCCCGGCACGGTCGGCCTCGCCACCAGCATGAAGTGGAAACTGCCGGAGGGCTTCAAGGCCGGGGAAATTCAATGGCAACTTCCCGAACTCACCACCATGGCCGCCTACACCGTCTGGGGCTATGAGAAGGAGGCGCTGCTGCTCGTCGACATCACGCCGCCCGATTCGCTCAAACCCGGCGACAAGGTCATCGTCAAGGGCGACGCGACCTGGATGTGCTGCGGCAAGCAATGCCATCCCGGTTTCAAGGAACTCAGTCTGGCCCTCCCCGTCGCAGCCAAGGCCAAGCCCCACAAGCGCCTCAAGCGCGCCTTCGACCAGGTCCGCGCCCAGCAACCCAGCCAGAGCGACGCCTGGAAAGTGACCTGCGCCGCCAAGGACGACGCCTACACCCTCCGCATCACGCCGGTGTCCAAGCAGGCGAACAAGAACCCCGGCGCCATCCGCTTCTTCGATTACGACCGCCAGATCAGCTCCGACAAACCCCAGGTCCTGAAACGCGATGGCGACAGCTTCGTGTTGAAACTGGCGGCCGAAGAGCACACGCCGGATGAATTGAAAACGTTGAAGGGGATTCTGGTGGCGGAAAATGGGTGGAGCGCCGCATCACGGAGTATCGCTTTGGCTGTCGCCACAAGCATCAAACGGAACAGCGTTGATGCGAGGCTCAATGCCCTGACCCCGGAAGAAAATACCTGCATCGTCAATTGACTGGCGCGACCACTTTGGGATTTCGCAGAATGCTCCCAAGACGATTCTCACCCTGCTTGCCCGAGGATACTTTCAGGCGCCCACGATAAACGTAGAGTCTGTGACAAAAGAATGGCTGAATTCTCATCCAGATCAGCGCTGGCGGTCTTGGTCAGGATGTAATTCATCCAAGCGTCGCACGTTTCCTCTGACTACGCTCGCGAAGGCGCGCTTCATCCACATCGCCGGGAATCACCGCTCCACGCGTCAGATCGTCGAGCCCCTCCTGAATCTTGGCGTTCAGATCCTCCTTGGACGCGATCCCGGTCCTTTCCGGACCGCCCGTAAACAACCGCAAAGCGGCGCACACAACCTCTTCGGGCGAACCGAACCGACCGCTACGAATCTGCTCTTCAACGACGGATCCGTATTCGGAAGAAAGCGTTATGTTCAGGAGGGAGCAACCTATCGCCATCAATCTTCGACGTCAAAGAGCGCCCTCTACTGATTGAACACCTCGAACGAGACTCCTGCTGCGGACTGCCATCCCCCTCGCAGCGGCCTCCGATTCTTGAATTCTCGCGCGTGGTCTGGGACATTCCGGCCAAAGGAAGCCCCGCTGAATTGAAGCTGATCCCCGCCAAGCCCGTCCTGCATCGCGAACTGCTCGTCGCCGCGCGCTCGAAGCGCACGCATCGGCTGCGCTTTCTCATGGGCTTGATCGCCCTGGTGGGGATCGCGGCGGCGCTGGTGGTGATGAGCCAGATGACCGTTGCGGCCGGGGGCGGCAAGAATCTGTTGGCGGCGGCGGCCACGGCGGCCTACATCTACTGCCTGGGCATGGGCTTCTCATTGACGCTGGGAGCCATCCGGGAGGAGCGCGATCAGGGGACGCTCAGCCTGTTGTTTCTGACCTCGCTGCGGGGCGGGGAGATCGTCCTCGCGAAATTGTTTGCGCGGTCGTTGCGCACGTTTGAAGGGTTGCTGGCGATTCTGCCGGTGTTTGCGCTGTGCCTGTTGTTGGGCGGCGTGACGATGGGGGAGTTCGCGCGCGTTGGGCTCGCCCTGGTCAACACCCTGTTCGTCTCGGCCTGCCTGGGGATGTACATCTCCACCAAACGCCTGCAACTGGCGGCGTCAGCCTTTCTGGCGGGAACCCTGGCCGTGGCGCTCGGCATCGTGGCGCCGTTCCTGGCCAACCTGCTGAACGCTGCGTACAACTACCCGGGCGTCGGTTGGGTCGCCGGCGGATTCACGCCATGGTTCCCGCTGCAGGTCTCGCTCGATTCCAAGCAGTCGCCGGAATACTACTGGCCGATGCTGGCGGGTTCCTTCCTGACCGGATTCCTATTCCTGATGCTGGCCATCCGGTCCGTTCAAAACAACTGGCAGGACAAGCCCAACCAGACGAACAAACTGCGGCGCCTGAAGGAGTTCCAGATTGGGACTTCAAATCCGGCAGCCGCGATCCGAAATACCGGGCGGAACTGCTGGACCAGAACCCGATCTGCTGGCTGAACTCCCGCGATCGCTTCCGCTCGATCGGCTACTGGATCTACTTCGTGTTGAGCTACAGCGTGCTCGCCTCTGCCTGGGCTGTGCTGGGCGAGCGCGATTCGCCCCTGCCGTATTTCTGGATCGCCGTTCTGATGTTCGACTTTGGGATCTGGGCCAAGCTCAACCAGGCGGCCGGGATTCAACTGGTGGAGGAGCGCAAGCTCGGTTCGCTGGAAATGATCCTCTGCGCGCCGGTCGGCCTGCCGCGGATTCTCAGCGGCCTCTGGATGGCCTTGCGCAAGCAGTTCGGTCCCGTGCTGTTGACCGCCACCATTCTCAATTTCCTGCTCACCCTGATCATCATGGGGATGCATGGGGAAAACGCCCACATGGAGCGGGTGGCCGAGCCCGCCACGATCTTCTGGGTGTTCGTGTATTACACCATGGCCAACATCTCGCTTTGGGTGGCCCTGTCCTGGGTTGGGATGTGGTTCGGTCTGCGCAACAAGCCGGACTCTTCGATGTCCAGCTTCGGGTTGGTGCGGGTGTTGTCGCGGCCGTTTCTATTCTATGTGTTCGGGTTCCTGTTGTTGTTCATCACCGAGTTGGCCGGAGCGCAGGTTGTAAAACACCTTTCAATTGGCAAATGGGTGGTTGCCTGTTCGCTTTGTGTTGTCGCTTCGAATGTCCTGTATGTCCTCAAGGCGAAGGCGCGGATTCCCCAGGCCTTCCAGCTCGCCGCGACCGGGACGCTGGATGAGCCGATGAGGGCGACGCAGACGGCCGCGCAAACGGCCGCGCCGGAAAAGGCGCCGATCGCCCGGCCGTCGCTTGTCGTCCGGCTTTGGCGGCGCAAGGTTTTGCGTTGGGTCGTGCCGGTGGCGGTGGTTGTGTTGTTCGTCGCCGGAAACCGTTGGCGGATGCATCGGGAGTATCGGAGTCGGGTGGAACAACTCCACAAGCAGGGGACGCCCACGACGTTGGATGGCTTGTACGCGAAGGCCGTCGCCGGCCTTCCGACCAAACGGCCGACAAGGGTTCTGGAGGCCTACAACCAGATCCGGCCAACGCCCACTGTCTGGCGGTCCATCGATCGCCTGGCGGACTCCTCAACGATGACCGAAACCCGGCGCGCCCTGGAGCTCGCCGTGATTCGCGGACACGTGGAAACCAATCGCCAGGCGCTCGCGACGATCAAGCTGGGCTTGGCCCAGGCCGATGCGGCCTTTCTCCCGGAATTGGATTACTCATCGCCGCTCCTCAGCAAGATGGGACAGGTGAATCAGTTGCTCCACTCCGCGGTCATTCTTGCCGCGTATGAGGGAGACGCGGACGCAGCCTGCGCGTGGTTGATGCCGATGCTTCAGTTTGGGCTGCTTCGCTCGCAGACAGGTTCATTGAATCCGGGAAACTATCGAGCCGCTGAGATCGAGCGGCTGCACTCGGCGCTCCGTTTCGCGCTGGGCGCGGGCGCCATCCGGCGGGAGCGCCTTGACGCGCTGCAAACCAGGATTGGCGGATACTCCACGACCGGACCGGAACTCCGGACGCAGCATGTCGATGCTTTCCGAGCGCGGCTTCTGGAGCTCTTTTCCATGCAGGATCCAAACCAACTGCTGGCGGATCTCACTTACAAGTCTCCCAACAAACTGTCCGGCGCAGAGAAACTGCATTTTGGGTTGTTCCGATTGCTTGGAGGGCTTGAGCGCGCTCATTTGACCACGTTGGACCTGGCGGAATTGGCGTCCGGAATCGCGGCGGATCCCTCGCCCATGCTGCTGACGGAATCCAAGCGCCTTCAGGAACAATTCACCCCGGGGCGCCACGGCTTCTACACAGCCGCCGATTTCGACCATATGGTGGCGCAATTCTACGAAAGTGAGCTTCGTCTGCGATTGTGCGCCACGGCCGTGGCGGTGGAGCGGTTTCGCCAGGATCATGCCGGCGCATTGCCGAAGACCGTGGATGAGCTTTATCCGCTGTATCTCAAGACGATTCCAGTTGATCCGGCGGCGGGCGCGCCCCTGGTCGTCGTTCCGGCAGACCGGGGATTCACCATCAAGACAGAATCGGATGAAATGCACGTTCTATTCGGGTGGACTACGATCGAAAATGAGAGCATCACGATCAAGCGATGAAGAACCCGAAGTCGCTGGCATCCCTACAGGATACAATCCGATTTTTTTCATTCAGGATTCCGGTGACGCTCCTCGTTCCTCGCAGCAACCACCGGTTGGCGCGGTTTCAAAAATCGCGTAGCCGCGGCCTTCAGGCTGCGCCGGGCGCGGTTCGTGAAAGGTTGCGCCCGTTTCCACGTCGAACGATGCGCAACCTGAAGGTTGCGGCTACGAAGGGTTGGAATTCGTTGACGCGGATAGGGGGCATGCCCGGTTACGGGATCGTCCCGTTGTCCGGCCGGAGCGCCGAGCATTGCTCGGCATTGGCTTTCGAACCACGCCTGGGCCGAGCAATGCTCGGCACTCCGAAGTCCTGAGCTTAACGCGCTGCGAACGGAATGGTTTTCGCTCTACGCCTCACCGCTTCGTGGTGATTGATTCCGCGTAGAGGAGGTCGCCGGTCCAGCCGTTGTAGAACTGGAAGATCACCTGCGGGTGCGGATAGGCGACCCGGCGTTCCTCGCCGAGCTTCATCGGGTTGTTGAACACGTTGTTCACCTTCACGACGGTGTAGACCGGGTAGAGACGCTGCAGGCGCGGGATGTCCGGCAGGGCGAAGGTGGACCAGCGGATGTCGCATTCGCGCGGTCCGTATTGGAATTTTCCAGAGGCGGGACGGCCGCCCTCGTCGGAGGGCGTGTGGTTCACCGAATTGTGCGGGCCGGAAGCGACTTCCCAGACCGTGTCCGTGATCTTTATGGCGAAGCTGTTGTGCAGGTCGCCGGTCAGGACGAAGACCGGCTTGCCGAGGTCGTCCCAGAAGTCGATCAGGTTCTCCCGTTCGTGGAAGAACACCGTCCAGGCCTCGTCCTTGTTGTTGTGCGCGAACACGCCCCCGCCCCCGATGTGCGGAATCATGAAATTCACCGAAGACACCACGAAGAAGAAGTCCGCGTCGCTGTTCTTCATGCCCTCCATCAGCCACTCGCGCTGACGCTTCCCGATCATCGAGGTCTTCGGATCGGAGGGATTCCTCACGTCGTGCTTGGTGCGGAAGGTCTTGGTGTCGAGCAGGTAGAACTCCGCGTTGCCCACCCGGAACTTCGAGTGCGACAGGCGGCCGATGGAATAGGATTGCACGCCGTTCTCCTTCGGAGCCGGACTGATGCGCAGGCGATGCTTGTCGAGGACCTCGACGATGTCATACGTGCCGGCATTGGGATCGCCGCCCACGCCGTCGAGCGAGTTGTCATGCACGCCCGCAGTGTCCGTGCCCCAATGCACGTGGAGGTTGGCCGCCTGTTTCCAGTCGATCTGGCTGAAGTCGGCGTCCGTATCGACCAGGATGCCGCTGCCGCCGGTCAATCGCGCGCGGCCGAAGTGCGCCTCCTGGTTGAAGTTCACCGGGTCCGCCCAGCCGAGGTAATCGAACCAGGCCTGCACGCCGATGTCGCGGAACACCGCGCGCCGATCGCGAAAGCCCGGTGAACCCGCGCCCCAGATGTCGTTCAGCAGCTCGTGGTCGTCGAAGGTGTAATAGGAGGGCACGCGCCGATGCCACTCGGCGAGGTTGGGGCAGCGGCTGAGGTAGAGTTTGTAGTTCTCCCAGACCCCGGTGATCGTCGGCGCGATCTCAACCAGCCGCGGCGTCTGCGCCTGGTCGATGCCGACCTGCTTCACCCAATCCGCGGCCGGATATTCGCGCTTTTCCTCGTAGAGCCAGTCGCCGTTCAGGATTGCGAAGTCCACCTTGTCGGCGATCCGGTCGAGCATGGTGGTGTAGGTGGGGAGGCTGTAGCCGATGCCGTTGGCGGGGCTCTGGTTGTTGCCGCAGGCGAACTCGAAGCTGAAGTTGAACAGGCCCTTCGGATTGAGCTTGGGATCCTTCAATGCGGCCGGGTCCGGAATGGTGCGGAAGGTCCCGCGCGGCGGGTCGTTCCTCTGGTCGTCAGTGACAATCTCGAAATGGTAGCGCGTCGCCGGCTTGAGGCCCTTCAGTTCCACCCAACCGGTGCAGTCGTCCTTCAGCGTGGTGGGGACCGGCGCGGTCGCAAGATCGAGGTCCTTGGCGTTCGTGCCGTAGCGGACGATGAACTCCCCCGGTTTCTCCGTCCGCGCCCAGACGCCCATGGTCTTTGAGGTCGGCCGACCAAGCATGGGGCCGTGGGTGATTTCCAATGCCTCCAATCGCGCGTTGAGAAAAAGGGCGCCCAAGACCAGACCAAGCAATGCAGTTCTTCGCATGCGCGGATAGTGCGTGGTGGAATCGCTGATGTGAATCCGTTTTCTCCCCACGGATGGCAAAGCCGACCCACGGATGAGAAATTCTGGCAAGGAACACTCGCGGGACAGCAGAGCTCACGCATGAACAGCAAACGCAACAGCTTCACAGATGTAGCGTCGGCTGTGTCAGCCGAGAAGCGAACCATCAGGCGTCAGACGATGTGAATCCGTTTTCTCCCGACGGATGGCAAAGCCGACCCACGGATGAGAAATTCTGGCAAGGAACACTCGCGGGACAGCAGAGCCTCCGCATGAACAGCAAACGCAACAGCGTCACAGATGTAGCGTCGGCTGTGTCAGCCGAAGAGCGGAACCATCAGGCGACAGCTGTCGTCTGCGCTGACACAGCGCATGCTGCAACTCGCCTTTGGGGATCGCTTTTGCGACTCATGCGAAAACCCTGCGTGGGGCGGCCCTGTTTGGCGGCATCCTTGACGAGGTGTTGAAGCCGCCGGCCAGCCAGCGTCGAGAATGCGTTTGACGGAGGGATTCCGCCGTGTTGATGTCTGCGCGATTCCAGAACCATTTTCCGGGCGATTTGCGGCCGGCTGTGCGGGCCTTGCCGCGCGTCTTGCCCGTCCGACAGCGAACCAACCGAACCACGTCACCGATCGATCCCATGAGCGACTCCAAATCTTCCGATAATCTACCCTGGTACGCCGGCGTGACCGGATACCAGTGGCTCGTTCTGGTGGTGTGTTCGCTGGGCTGGGTGTTTGATGTTTTCGAGGGGCAGATCTTCGTGGCGAGCATGCGCGACGCGATGCCGAACCTGCTGGGCGTGGATTCGGCGGACAATCCGGCGGTCGCGCGCTGGAACAACATCGCGCTGGCGTCGTTCCTTCTGGGCGGCGCCTTTGGCGGCGTGTTGTTCGGGGTGCTGAGCGACAAGATTGGGCGGTCGAAGACCATGATCATCACCATCCTGTTCTACTCGGTCTTCACCTGCGTCACGGCCTTCGCAAGCGAGGCCTGGCACATGGTGATCCTGCGTTTCCTGGTGGCGATGGGAGTGGGCGGCGAATGGGCGGTGGCCAGCGCCATGGTGGCCGAGGTCATGCCCAAGCGCTCCCGCCCGGCGATGGGCTCCATTTTTCATGCGTCCAGCGTGTTCGGCACCCTGCTGGCGACCGCGGTGGGTTTCTTCATTCTCGCCAAGCAGCCTTGGGGCGACAAGACGTGGAAGCTGGGCTTTCTGATCGGCGTGCTGCCGGCGCTGCTGATCCTGGTCATCCGCTGGAAGATGCATGAGCCGGAACAATGGAAGAAGGCGCAGGAAGAAGCGGCCAAGGACCCCAGCAAGAAGACCGGCAACATGGCGGAGCTGTTTCAAGGAGCCAACCTCCGCGCCACCATCGTCGGCGTCTCCCTGGCGACCATCGGACTCATCACCTTCTGGGGCTGCCACATCTACGGCAAGAACGCGCTGCTGCGTCATGCCCAGAAAACGGCGCTGGTGGCCGAGGGACTGTCAGCGGACGCGACCAAGGCGGAGAAGCAGGCTGCGTTTGCCGCGCACAAGGCCGACATCAAGCAGGCCGAAATGACCAGCATGACCCTGAACACGATCGGCGGCGGCCTGGGGCTTGTGCTGTTCGGCTGGTTCGCCAACAAACTCGGCCGCCGTGGCGCCTTTGTCTTTTATCATGCGGGCGCCATGGCGATGGTGCTGCTGCTGTTCCTCGTTCTGATACCCAATGGCGCGTCTTCCACGACGCTTGCCATTGTGCTGCCCATCTTCGGATTCCTCACCTTGGGCATGCATGCGGGCTATGCTGTGTACTTTCCCGAACTGTATCCCACGCGATTACGCGGAACGGGCACCGGCTTCTGCTTCAACATGGGCCGGCTCGGCACGGCGGCCTACCTGCTCTTCGTCGCCAAGATCGGCTGGGGCCCGGATCAGACCGCCCTCTACGTCGCCGGCATCTACGTCCTTGGCGTGGTTGTCGCGCTGGCCGGGCCTGAGACCAAGGGGCGGGAACTGCCGGAGTGAGATCGTGGAACGAAATCAGTTTCGAAATCTTCAGCGCTACTTTTTCGATCGCTAGAGTCAGCTGCATCGGAGAAGACACGCCTTGAGCTTTTCGGAAACCCCAAGGGTTCAAGCCTGGGTGGCCAAGGACCCTACAGATGCCTCACCAAGCGGTCGAAGCCATGGCGGAAAGGTCCATCTGCCATGGTTTTACACCAACGGATTTCTTGTCTTCAAATCTGCGAACCGGCTGAAGTCACGATCGATCGTCCATAGCTCACGGACACCATTGACCAGGCAACAGGATGCAATCCGCGCATCGTGAATCCTGGGACCGACGATCCTGCATCGGATCGCCAGCCTCCCCAAATCTTCAATCTGTTCCGCATTTTCAGTCAGAACCCGAAGACTCGGAGAATCCCGCCAGGCGCGGATCTGATCCGCAGCCTGTTCCGGTGATGAGGGCGCGCCCCAGATTCTCGGGTGAGTCACGACCCCAAAGAACTCCACAAAGCTGTGGAAACAGACGCACCATGTCCCGGGCTTCTCGGCAAGTTCACGAACGCAGGCACACGCTTCCTTGTGAAGCGCGGCGTCCTTTCGATGCGCATGGATCAGGATATTCGTATCGACGGCAATCACGGTTGAAAATCCGGTTCGCGATCGTCGGCCAACTGCCTTTCGATATCCTCCTGGCTCACGATGCCATCGGTTGGATTGCCGACAGAAGCGTCGCGCAATACAAAGGGAGCTGAAGTCTCTGAGATCTCTTTCTCAACGGCGGAAATCACCAACGCCCGTAATGTCATGTTGCGCTCAAGAGAACACGCCTTGAGCCTTTCGAAGAGCGAATCTGGAATGTCAATGGATGTTCGCATGCTTTCGCATATCATAAAATATGCGTTTATGCAAACAGCCTCACCAAGCCTTCGTCCGCTTGAAGGCTTCGTGGATCTGGAACGCCTCGGCCATCCGCACATCCGCCTGTTGGCCGCGCGCCTTGGCCTGGGTCTCCATCAATTCGGTCAGCGGTGAGAAGTCCCCGTCGTCGCCGCGGGCGAGTTGGCTTTCATGACAGGCCAGCATCCGGTCCTTGACCTCGTAATGGTCTGAAATGTCCACGTAGAACCCGGGGGCAAATCCATGCATGGCGATGGTGTCCATGCGCCAAAGTTCGGGGGGCGCATCCATGGCCTTCGTGCGGGTCTTATGTCCGGCCGAGGCGCAGAACCAAGAGGCGACCTCGGCCAGTTCCGCGACGGCGCGGTGATCGGGATGGTAGTCCGCCGACGAATGGGCGATGACCAGGGTGGGGCGGAATTTCCGGTAGACCTCGATCAATTTCAGGCGTTGGGGCCTGCCATCGACCAGCTCCCCGTCCGGGAACCCGCCGAGAAACAATTTCGCGCCGAGAATCCTTGCGGCGGCCTTCATTTCGCGACGACGCACGGCGACGAGATTCTTGATGGCCTTCCTCGCCTGACCCTTGCCGCCGTCGCACATCACGCAGATGCCGATCTCAGCGCCGTCGGCCTGGGCGCGGGCGAGCGTTCCGGCGCAGAGCAGTTCCGCGTCGTCGGGATGAGCCACCACGGCGAGCGCGCGTTCGTTGGAAAAATCGAGTTTCATTTCGGGAGTTCTCGGAGCGCCTCCTTTGTAATGGCAAAAGCCGGAACATCAATCCCGGGTTTGGAAAGACATCGCGATCGGAACGCCGAGCATTGCTCGGCATGAATCGCCCCGCCGGTTGATGCCCGACCCCAACAAAACCCGTGACGCCCCGCGCCCGGCATGATCAGAATCCGATCGTCCCATGACGCGATTCCGCACAGTCAATCGTTCCGTCATCGCCCGCGTCCTCCTGACGCTGGCGACGTCGTTGACCTGCCATGGCGCCGCGAGCGCCCGGGACGATTTCCTTGCGCGCCATTGCGTCGAATGCCACGACGCCGGGACCGCGAAAGGCGACCTCGACCTGACCTCGCTTTCCCATGATTTGAATGACAGCGCGACGCTGGCCGCTTGGATCGAAATCGCCGACGCGGTCGCCTCCGGCGAGATGCCGCCAAAGAAGGCCAAGACCCGCCCGACAGCCGCCGCCCGGGACGCCTTCACGACCGCATTGGAAAAGCGGCTGCAGGCCGTCGCCGCGGCCAGGCGGGGCGAATCGGGCCGCGGCCGGTTGCGACGGCTGAACCGCGTCGAGTTTGAAACCGCGCTTAGCGACCTGCTCGGGTTGCCCTTGCGCGTCCAGGAACTGCTTCCCGCCGACGCGCGCAAAGACGGCTTCACCACGGTGGGGGAGGCGTTGACCCTTTCCGCGACGCAGATGGAGGCCTATCTCGACGCGCTTGATCGCGTTCTCGACCTGGCCACCGTCCGCGTCCCCAAACCGGAGACGCGCGCCTGGCGGATGAGCTACAAACAGACGCACGGCTTCCTCCAGCAATATCGCCGCGAGGGGCCGCACACGCCGGTCGAGGACGGCATGGCGATGTTCGGCGCGGAATTGTTCGCGCATTTCGACGCGACCCTGGAGCAGTTCACCGTGCCGCATGACGGGCGCTACCGTGTTCGCGTCCGCGCGCGGACGATTCGCAGCGAGGAGCCCGTCACCGTGACCGTTCGCGTCGGCGGCAAGGGGCGCAAGGAAACCAACCACGTCCCCCGGTGGGAGCTGACGCATCAAAGCATCCACCCCGGCGAACCGCAGACCATTGAATGGGAAGGCCCGCTGCTGCGCGGGCATTTCCTGCACATCTACCCCTCGTCATTGCGCAAGATGCGCTTTGTCGCCGGACAGCAGAACAAGCAGGCCGAATACCAGGGCCCCGGCGTGGTGGTGCAATGGGTCGAGGTCGAGGGGCCGATCCAGGATTCCTGGCCGCCCAGGTCGCACGAGCTGTTGTGGGGCGACACAAGACTCATTCCCATCCCCGGCGCGACCAACAACATCGACGTCAACGCGCACCTGGCCCTGCCGCCCGATCGCCCGGTCCGGCCGTGGACCTTGTGGGATCCCAAGACGAAGTCCTGGCTGCAGAAGGAACCGGAGCCGGGGAAGGAGGAGTTCGCCTACATCCGCGTCCAGATCCCGCCGCCGCTCGCGCCGCAATTGAAATTGACCGTTGACGATCCCAAGGCCGCGGCGACGCGGCTCCTCACGCGATTCGTCCCCCTGGCGTTTCGCCGCGAGGTTGCAGCCGCAGGGATTCAACCCTTCATCGACGTGGCGCATCGTTGGATCGACGAGGGCGCGGGTTTCGAGAGCGCGATGCGCGCGGCCTACAAACTCACGCTGACCTCGCCCGGATTCCTCTATCATCAGGCGGGCCTGCCTCCCGGCTCGGACAGGAAGGGTCGCCTGACCCCCGCGGCGCTGGCGGAGCGGCTTTCGTTCTTCCTTTGGAACTCCATTCCCGATCAACGGCTCGCCCGACTGGCTAGGACCGGCGAATTGCTCGAACCCCGGACGCTGCGCGCTGAAGTGGATCGCCTGCTGGAAGACCCGAAGTCCGAACGCTTCGTGAATGACTTTCTCAACCAGTGGTTGGATCTGCGCCTGATTGATTTCACCGCGCCGGATTCGGACCTTTATCCCGAATACGATCCCTTGCTGCGTTGGTCGTTGTTGGCGGAGACGCGCGGCTTCTTCCGCGAGATGTTGGACCAGGACCTGGGAGCCGCGAACATCGTGGATTCGGATTTCACGATCCTGAACGACCGGTTGGCGAAGCACTACGGGATCAGGGGCGTCCGCGGATTCCACATGCGCCGGGTGGCGCTGGGTCCCGGGTCGGCCCGCGGCGGCCTGCTGACCCACGGCAGCGTGTTGAAGGTCACCGCCAATGGCTCGACCACCTCGCCGGTCGTCCGCGGCGTCTGGGCCATGGACCGCATCATCGGCGACCCGGCGGAACCGCCGCCGCCCGGCGCGCCCGCGATCGAGCCCGACATCCGCGGCGCGACCACGATCCGCCAACAATTGGAAAAGCATCGCGCCGATCCCAAGTGCGCCGGCTGCCACGCGCACTTCGATCCGGTGGGCTACGCCTTGGAGAGCTTCGATGTCATGGGCGGACAACGCCGCCGCTATCGCATCCTCGATCCGAAGAAGCGCGACGTCATCGTCCGCTATTTCTCGCATAAGCCTTCCCCGCTCAAGTACATTCAGGGCCCGAGGGTTGCCACCGCGGACAAGCTGGAGGATGGATTCAGTTTCGAGGACATCCGCGATCTCAAGCGTCACTTCGCAGCGGATCCGGAAGGCCTCGCCCGCAACCTCGTCGAACGCCTGGTCGTCTATTCCACCGGCGCCAGCGTGACTTACGCCGATCGCGCCGAGGTGAACCAGATCGTGGAGCAGACCCGCGGCGGCGGATTCGGCCTGCGCTCGATTTTGCGCGAAGTTGTGCAGAGCGAGTTGTTTCGGATGAAGTGACGCCAACTTCTGCCTGACAAACGGCGCGCATTCCGGCGAAGGTCGGCCATGCGCAAGATCCTCCTTCTTCTCTCGATCTCCGTCGTGTTGACATGGTTCGCCCCGTCGCTTCGGGCCGCCGACTCCGGCGATGTGCGGGACGTCAGCGTCATCGACACCCTCGATGCCAACGGCCCCTACAACAAGATCTGGGAGCCGCACTTCACGAAATGGACCGGCAAGCAGTTTGTCGTGTGCTACGGCCTCCAGGTGCGGGGCAAGGGGGACATGGGCGACATCGTCTGCTCCGTCACCCGCGACGCCGGCCGGACCTGGGAGCCGCGCGCCCTGGTCTTCGATCATCGACTCCGTAACGGCACGGTCCAGTACGCCTACAACAATTCGGTCGTGTTCCGCCCCAAGGGATCGGATGTGATCTGGCTGTTCGTCATGCGGGCTCCGTTGCATTACCGCGACAGCGAGAACGCGGATCTGGTGGCCGCCTACACCGCCGACGGCGGACGTTCCTGGCATCACGTGGAGTTGGCGATGGACTACCAGGCGCCCTTGATCATCGTCGCCGGCATCGAGACCGTCATGCGCGACGGCGTCCCCCATTATCTTCTGCCCGCCCATCGCAACACGCGACGCCGCGACAAGCACGGCGACCGGCGGCAGTTCGTTCTGGAGAGCGCGAGTCTCCTGCACTGGAAACTGGGGGGCTACATCGAGTATCCGGAGGAGAACCCCGTGTTTCTTCACGAGGGAAAGATCGCATCAAATGACGAGGGCGAGGGGCTGAAGATCGTCATGCGCACCGCCGACATGCAACGCGAGAAACCGCTCGATCCGCCGTTGGCCTGGTCGTCCGTCAGTCACGACGGCGGCAGGACTTGGTCGGAAGCCCGGCCGGAACCCCGCCTGCCGAATCACCGGGCCAAGAGCTTCTACGGCCGCAACTCCGACGGGACGCATATCTACGTCTACAGCGATTCCTATGAGCGCAATGCCCTGTTGTACAAGACAAGGAAACCGGGCGGCGAATGGTCGAAGGAGAGGGTCTTCCACCACGAGAACAACAAGAACAGCTATCCGACACTGATCGAGGACAAGCCCGGACAATGGATTGCCGTCTGGGACAGCTCCAACAGCCCGGACCGGAAGCGCACGGCGATCCGCTTCGGCCGGCTGAAGGTTCGACACTGATCCGGCTCACGCCAGTCGGTCCGCTCCATGAAGGGATTGTTCAGGTTGCCAAGACCCCGATCTTTTCCGAAGCTGCGGCCATGTTCAAGATGTTCAAGTTGATGTTGTTGTTGGTCGCCCTGCTGATCGGCGGGGGCGCCTTCATGTTGTTCAAGACCACCGCGCCATTCGGCCTGCGCTACAAGGAGGTCCCGACCGTCGCCGACACCGGCGTCGTCGACAAGGCCTTCAAGATTCTCACCGGCAGCGCCCCCAAGCTTTATGAAAAACGCTTCGGATTCCTGCCCGGGCCCAACTACCTGAAGGTCGAGGTCGGCGAGAATGATGTCATCGTCTCCAAGGAGCCCATCAGTGATGACGCCGCCGAACTGCTGAAGAAGGGTTCGGAGATCCTGGGCGGCGACGGAAAGGACGAATAGCCGCGCCGCGCCGCGCCGGATCGAGCTGAATTCCATTCTTCAACCACACGTCACACACCACACATGAAGAAGCTTCTCACCCTGTTCATTGCCGCCGCCTCTCTGCTCGGAACGGCCGGCGCCGCCGAGTCGTCCCAAAAGGAAATGGGCAATTACAAGATCGCCTGGCAGATCACCGAAGGCCTCAAGGCTCCGGAAAGCGCCTATTTTGACGAGGCGTCGGGCTTCCTGTTCCTCTCGCAGATCGGCGAGGGCGGCGGCAAGGGCAAGGATGGCGACGGCTGGATCTCCAAGCTCACGGTCGCGGGCGAGATGATCCAGAACAAGTGGATCACCGGCCTCAACGCGCCCAAGGGCCTGCGCAGCCACGCCGGGACGCTGTGGGTCAGCGATATCGACCAGATCGTCGCGATCGACATCGAGGCGGGGAAGATTTCCAAGCGCGTCCCCATCAAGGGCGCGCAGTTCCTGAACGACTTGGCCACGGGGCCGGACGGCGCGGTCTATGTCTCGGACATGGTCGCGAGCGTCATCTACCGGCATCGAAACGGAAAGACCGAGGTCTTTGCCTCGGGGCCGGAGATCGAACATCCCAACGGGCTGCTCGTGCACGACGGCAAGCTCATCATCGGCGGTTGGGGTCGCGATTTGCAGGACGACTTCTCGACGCCCACCCTGGGCCGCCTTCAGGCCATTCACCTGAAAAACAAGCTGCACTCGGTCATCACCAGGAAGCCGACCGGCAATCTCGACGGCGTCGAAATCGACGGCAAGGGCGGCTACATTGTGACCGACTGGCGCGCCGGCAAGGTCTTCCGCATCTCCAGGCGCGGCAAGGCCAAGGTGATCATGGAATTCCCGCAGGGCGCCGCCGACCATGCCTATCTCGTCGATCGCAAGTGGCTCATTCTTCCGGAGATGTTGGAGAACAAGCTGACGGCATTCGAGCTGAAGTAGGTTCTCAACGTTTCATCGGCTGACACGCGAGTGGCGCATGGCCGCAGCGCCGCGCCAATCTTCCCAATCTTATGAACAAGCATCACGCGCCCCTCAATCGGGCATCCATCAGACAAGCATTCGGCATTGCAGCGATCGGCTGCGCCGTTCTCGCGGGCCCGGCATCCGATGCCGCCGCGGCCGGGGTCGCCAAGGGCGTCGTCTTCTACGACATCAACAAGAACGGCCAGCGCGACAAGGGCGAGCCCGGGCTCCCGAACATCCGGGTCTCGAACCAACGCGAGATCGTGTTCACGGACGGGGAGGGAAACTGGGAACTGCCGGCCGACGAAGACACGATCTTCTTTGTCATCAAGCCCAGCGGCTGGACCTCGCCGCTGAGCAAGAACAACCTCCCGCAGTTTTACTACATCCACAAGCCGGCCGGCTCGCCCAAGACGAAATACCCGGGCGTCGCGCCCACGGGCGACCTGCCTGAATCGATCGATTTTCCGCTGCGGCGGCAGGAGGAGCCGGAAAGGTTCCAGGCGATCTTCTTCGGCGATCCGCAGCCGACCTCCCAGCAGCAGATCGACTACATCGCGCACGACGTGGTGGAGGAACTGATCGGCACGGAGGCGAAGTTCGGCGTCACGCTGGGCGACATCCTGTTCAACAACCTGTCGCTGTTCGAAAGCATGAACCGCACGGTGGCGCTGATCGGCGTGCCCTGGTTCAACGTGATCGGCAACCACGACATCAACTTCGATTCGCCGAGCGACGCGCTTTCCGACGAGACCTTCGAACGCGTCTACGGCCCGGCGTATTACTCCTTCGACTATGGTCAGGTGCACTTCATCGTGTTGGACAACGTGGACTGGAAGGGCTCCAAGCCGGATGGCCCGGGGAAATATGTCGGCGGCCTCGGCGGAAAGCAGATCGAATTCGTGAAGAATGATCTGAAGTCCGTGCCGGAGGAGAAGCTGGTCGTGCTGATGATGCACATTCCGCTCAATGGCGTGGAGGATCGCGGCGCGCTCTACCGGCTGATCGAAAAGCGGCCCTACACCCTGTCGATCTCGGGCCACACGCACACCCAGGAGCATCGCTTTCTGGGCAGGGAGGACGGCTGGCAGGGACGCGCGCCGCATCACCATATTGTGAACGTCACCGTGTCCGGAACCTGGTGGAAGGGCGCCTTGGACGAACGCGGCATCCCGCACGCCACCATGCGCGACGGCGCCCCGAATGGCTGGTCCGTCATCACCTTCGACGGCCAGCGCGCGACCTTTGACTTTCGCGCCGCCGGCCGCCCCGCCAGTTACCAGATGAACGTCATGGCGCCCGAGGAGGTCGCCGCCGCCGAGACCGGGAAGACCGACGTTCATGTCAATGTCTTCGCCGGATCGGAGCGCTCGACCGTGGAGATGCGCGTGGGCTGGGACGGCGAATGGCGGAAGTTGAAACAGGTCCGCGAGAAGGACCCCTTCTACGCGGCCGTTCGCGACCGCGAGATGGCGATCAAACCCGCCCCGCCCCAGTTGAATGCGCCGGAGATTTCAACCCACCTGTGGAAGGGCAAGCTCCCCGCCGCGCTGCCGGCCGGCACGCACACCCTCTTCGTCCGCACCCGCGACCTGTACGGCCGCTACTTCCACGCGAAACGCGTGATTCGGGTGAGATAGGCTTTAAACGCCCCTCACTCCCGGCCTCAGACTGCCGTTCCGTCCAACAACCCTTCGCCCGCGGCAAACCGGCGGATGTTCGCGGCTGTGACGCGGGCAATTTCGTTCAGCGCCTCCTCCGTCAGGAAGGCCTGGTGCGAAGTGACCAGGACATTGGGAAAGGACAGCAACCGGGCCAACTCATCGTCTTGCAGCACCTCGCCTGAGTGGTCCTCGAAGAAGACTCCTTCCTCTTCCTCGTAAACATCCAAAGCGACGCCGCCGATCTGCCCGCTCTTGAGTCCTTCGATCAGCGCCCCGGTGTCGATCAGTTTGCCGCGGCTGGTGTTCACGATGGTGACGCCGCGCTTCATCTGGGAGATGGTTCTGGCCTTGATGAGGTGATAGGTCTCCAGCAACAGGGGCGCATGCAACGTGATGATGTCGCTTTCCGAAAACAACTCGGGCAGTCGAACATAGCGGACTCCAATCTCCCGCGCCCAATCCGGATCCTCCTGCGGATCGCTTACAAGAACCGTCATCCCGAATCCACGGCAGATCTGCGCGGCGATCCGCCCGATCTTTCCCGTGCCCACGACGCCGATCGTTCTGCCGGCGAGGTCAAATCCAACCAGACCATTCAACGAGAAATTCTGTTCCCGGACGCGGTTGTAGGCGCGGTGGATCTTCCGGTTCAGCGTCAGCAACAATCCGATGGCGTGCTCGGCGACCGCGTTCGGCGAATAGGCGGGCACCCGGCAAACGGTGATGCCCGCTTTCTTCGCCGCATCGAGATCCACATTGTTGAATCCCGCGCTGCGCATGGCGATCAACTTGACGCCCATTTCAGCGAGGCGTTCGAGGCACGGCGCGTCGATCTCGTCGTTCACGAAGGCGCAGACTGCCAGGGCGCCCTCGGCGGTGGAGGCGGTGTCGGCGTTCAGGCGGAACTCCTGGAACCGCCAGTCGATGTCCTTGTGAGCCGCCGTCGCGAGGTGTTCGCGGTCGTAGGGCTTGGCGTCGTAGACGACAACGGTCATACCCTTTCCCCTCACACCTTGATGCAGACGTGTTTCTGTTCCATGAAGGCGTCCATGCCTTCGATGCCTAGTTCGCGGTTCCAGCCGCTCTGCTTGACGCCGCCGAAGGGGCACTGCGTGGTCGTGGGGACGCCGTCGTTGATGGTGATCATGCCGGCTTCCAGTTCCTCGGTCATGCGGAAGGCGCGGGACATGTCCTCGGTGAAGGCGTAGGCGGCCAGACCATAGCGTGTGTTGTTGGCGCGGGTCACGGCCTCCTCCTCGGTCTCGAAGGAATTGATGTAGGCGACCGGGCCGAAGGACTCGTCGCACATGCCCATGGCGTCGTCGGGAACCTCGGTAAGCACGGCCGGCTCCATGAAGTAACCGGGCGAGCCTTCCACGCGTTTCCCGCCGCAGTGGAGTTTCGCGCCCTTGGCCTGCGCGTCCGCGATGTGGTTCAGGGTGTTGTTCAGCGCCTTCTCATCGACCATCGCGCCGATCTCCACGCCCTCTTCGAACCCTTCGCCCACCTTCATCGCCCTCACCTTCTCGACAACCTTCTCCACGAAGCGGTCGTGAATGCCCTTTTGGACGTAGATGCGGTTTGCGGCGATGCAGGATTGGCCGGTGTTGCGGAACTTTGCGATCAGCGTGCCCTCGACGGCCTTGTCGAGATCCGCGTCATCGAAGACCAGGACCGGCGAGTGGCCGCCCAGTTCGAGTGAAAGGGGTTTGATGTCCTTGGCCGCGCCTTCGATCAGGATCTGTCCGACCTCGGTGGAGCCGGTGAAGGAGATCTTGCGGCAGATGGGATTCTCCAGGAACTCGGCGGAGAT
>JAYPGD010000043.1:0-20045 GCA_038126655.1 Verrucomicrobiales bacterium | reverse complement strand
GGCTGACACAGCCGACGCTACATCTGGGAAGTTGTTGCGAGCGCCGTAAGCCCTGCGCGCGCCGCACGCGCGCTTGGCGGGGCTGTTCCGAGGCGCTAGAATCTTGGATTCTTTATGACGACAACCGTCCTGATAGGCATTGCCCTCGTCGCCGTGTTCATCATCGGAAAACTGATGATGAGCGTGGGAAAATTCTTTCTCTGGCTGCTGTTGTTCATAGGCATCGGACTGCTGGCGTTCGCCGGGGCGCAGCACATGAACTGGATCTGAAGGGGATGACAATCACCGGTCCAAGGCGCAGATCGAATCCGTGAAAGCCGGGGTCCGGTCATCCACACGCCTGCTCGCGCGCCTGCGCGGCTATCTGAACGATCATTGGCAGCGCTCGCTGCGGATCCGGGAGCGGCTGCGGTTCAATGAATCCGCCTTTCACCTCGTGCTCGCCGGGGTGGTCGGGATCATCGGCGGGCTGACCAACTGGATCTTCTTCCTCTGCATCGATTTCGTGAAGCGGCTGACGCTGGGACGCTCCGGCGATCTGATCGAGGTGGCGCGGCTGCTGGATCCCTGGCAACGCGCGGTGACCCCGATGCTGGGAGGTCTGGCGGCCGGGCTGACCCTCTATCTGGGAGCCCGGTTGCTGCGGGACAAACGCAGCGCCAATTTCATGGAGGTGGTGGCCGCGGGAGACGGACGCCTGCCGATGCGCGTGACCCTGACAAAAGGATTGTCGTCGTTGTTGAGCATCGGCAGCGGGGCGTCGATCGGCCGCGAGGGCGCCATCACGCAGCTCACCGCAATGTTCGCGTCGAAACTGGGCCAGGTGGCGAAGTGGCAGCCCTATCGGTTGCGTCTGCTGGTGGCCTGCGGGGCGGCGGCGGGAATGGCGGCCGCCTACAACGCTCCGATTGCGGGATCGGTCTTCGCCGCGGCGATCGTGCTGGGGAACTTCTCGATGAACCTGTTCGGGCCGTTGGTCTTCTCGGCCGTGGTGGCGACGATTGTCTCGCGTCATTTTTTCGGCATTGATCCGTGGTATGTGGTGCCGCATTACGATTTCACGGACCTGAGGCAGCTGCCGTGGTTCGTGGTCCTGGGCGGTTTCGCCGGGTTCGTGGGCGCCATCTTCTTGAGAATGATCCATTACAGCGGCGCGTGGTTCAAGAAGCTGCCGGTCCCGGATTTCGTGCGGATCGCATTGGGGGGGCTGTTGGTCGGGTTGATCTCGATCCATTACCCGGAGGTCTGGGGCAACGGTTACGGGGCGACCAACGGAATCATGACGGGCAACCTGGCATTGACGGCGCTGTTGGCGCTGTTCCTGGCCAAGCTCGTGGCGACGCTGTGTTCCGTGGGCAGCGGCACGGTCGGAGGCGTATTCACGCCGACCCTCTTCGTCGGCGCGGCCGCGGGCGCCTTTGCCGGCGGCAGCCTGCACCAGATCGGCTTTGCGGACACCATTCCCACCGCCGCCTTCACACTCGTCGGCATGGGCGCCGTGCTGGCGGCGACGCTGCATTCCCCGTTGCTGGCGATGATCATGGCGTTCGAGATCTCGGGCAACTACTCCATGGTTCCCGCGCTCATGCTGGCCTGCGCGGTGTCGTCCATGGTCGCGCGTTCGATCCATCCGGATTCCGTCTACAGCGAGGCGTTGAGCCGCAAGGGCGTCGAGGACGATCGGGAAAGCTCGGAACCCGGGACCGCCAGCCAGCAAAAGGTGGGCGATCTCATGATCGAGCCGGTGACGCCGGTGGCCGAGAACGCCAGCCTGCAACAGATCGCCAAACGCTTCCTCTCCTCGACCTACAACTTCCTGCCGGTCGTCGACAAGGAACGGAAGCTGGTAGGCATTGTCGCGCTGCAGGATCTCAAGGAGCACCTGACGGCCGCCGAGGGAATCGGCTACCAGGCCGTGATCGCCATGGATGTGATGCGCCCCCGCCCGCCCTGCCTGACGCCCAACCTGCGCCTCTCGGACGCCCTGCCGACCCTCCTAGAGAGCGAGCAGAGGAACGTGCCCGTGGTGAACAACCGGCGCGAAAGCAGACTGGTCGGGGCGGTCATCAAGGCCGATGTCCTGGGCATCTTGTCAGAGGCGATCGCGCAGGGGAGCGCGACACGGAAATGATGGCGGGGGCGCTGCGCGCGATGGCAAATGGCAAATGGCTCATGGCATGACGAACCCCGCATCCGAATCATGACGCGCAAGAAAACCCCGCCGTTGCATCAGGCCGCGAAGGACGGCGATCTCGCCGGAGTCCGGGCGGCGTTGGAAAAGAAGTGGTGGCGCAGCGCGCCGGACGTCAACGCCGGCGACGAGTGGGGATGCACAGCGCTGCATTACGCGGCCGAGCATGGCGACCCGGATGTGGCGGCCTGGCTGCTGCAACAGGGCGCCGAGGTGAGCGCGCTGAACCGTTTCGGGCATCAGCCGTTGCACAACGCCGCGCGCCACAGCCGGACCTCGATGGCGGGCCTGTTGCTGGAAAAGGGCGCGGACGTGGATGCGAAGGCAGGGGAGGATGAATCGGCCCTGCACCTTGCGGTGAAACGGGGGCATGCGGACACCGCCCGCCTGCTGTTGGAGAAGGGCGCCGACCGCAACCTGAAGAACAAGGAGGGCAGGACCCCGGCCGAGGTTGCGGCAATCACGAAACGCGAGGACCTGGTCGCGTTGTTCGCATAGGCTGGCGGAACGCTTCAAGCTCCGGACAACCGCAACCAGGAGAAACGACAACGCAGTCAGACTCCCCGCCGGGCGATGCCGGCCGCTCCGTAGAGGATCGGCGCAACCTACTTCGGCCGCAACAGGATGGCCTTCTTGCTGGTTCCCTCGACCTCGACGCTGTGGGTTTCGACGGTCTCGTCGTCCTTGAGCGCGTGATGCACGATGCGGCGCTCGTAGGCGTTCATGGGCTCCAGTTCGACGATGTCGCCCCAACCGCGCACCTTCTCGGCGGCATCCATGGCCATGCTCACCAATTCATCCTGCGCCTGGTTGCGGTAGTTGCCGACATCCACCGAGACCTTGGGCGCCGAGCGATCCTTCTGGAACAGCACGCGATTGAGGAGGTACTGCAGCTGGGAAAGCGTCTTGCCCTGGCGGCCGATCAGCCGGCCCGGGTCCTCGGTCTTGATGTCGAGCAGCAGTCCGTCGTCGAGCGGACGCTCCTCGACCTGCGCATCGTCGAAGTGCATGAGCTTGAGCAGCTCCTCCAATGTGGTCTTGGCTTCGTTGGACATGGTGTTGCCTTTCCTGGGTTAACGGCGGTTGTTGGGATCGAAAGGATCGTTGCGGTTCTTCTTCTTTTTCTTCATGCCGGGCATGCCCTTGCGGACGGATTTCCCGCCCTTCGGGGTGGTCCCGCCCTCCGCGGCGATGGTTGCGCCGGAAGACGATGCGGTTCCGGAAGGCATGATGATCGGGTCGTCCTCGCCCTCCCGGCTTCTCACCAGCTTTGTCTGGATGATGCTGAGGATGTTGTTCACGGTCCAATACAGCGTGAGCCCGGAGGAGTAGCCGTAGAGGATGAACATGAAGAAGATCGGCATGTACTTGAACATCTTCTGCTGCACCGGATCCATGGTCGGCGACTGGGGCGTGAGACGCATCTGGTAGACCATGGAGACGCCCATCATGATCGGCATCGGATTGATCGGAAGCCCCTCGCCGGGAATGCCGAGGAAGGGGATCCAGCCGAGGCCGGGGAGGAAGAAGATGGTGTCCGGGCTGGAAAGATCGGCGGCCCAGAGGAAGGAGGCGCCGCGCAGTTCGATGGCGGTCTTGATCATCTTGAAGAAACCGATGAAGAAGGGGAACTGCACGAGGATCGGCAGGCAGCTGGCGAGTGGGTTCACCTTGTTCGCGCGCATGAACTCCATGATCTTCATCTGCGCCTTCTGCGGATCGTCCTTGTACTTCTCCTGAATCTCCTTCATCTGCGGCTGCAGCTTGGACATCCGCTTCATCGAGCGCGTGCTGGACTGGGTCAGCGGCCAGAAGAGCAGCTTGATGATGATGGTGATGGCCACGATGCACAGGCCGTAGGAAAGGCCCAGGTTGTGCAGCCCGGTCATGGAGAGCAGCAGCATCTTGGAGAACAGGCCGAAGAACCCGGACAGGTTCATGACCTTGTCGATGTCGCTGTCGCGCTCCTCGGAGAGCTTGGAAAGGGTGTAGTATTCCTTGGGGCCCGTGTAGAACTCGAAGGCGAGGGTGTTGGTCTGGCCGGGCTGGAGAATGGTCGAGCCGTAGACAAAGGAGGATTGATAGCCCTTGGGGCTCTCGCGGACGAGTTTGGGCCCGAACGCCGCCTCGATCAGGATGCGGTTGAAACGGGCGCGCTCCTCGCCCACGGGATTGCGTTCGGCGAGCATCCGCAGCTCCCCGCTGTCCGCCACGTTGGCGAAGAACAGCTTGTCCTCCTCGTAGAGCGGCGCGGTCGGAAGCAGGGCGTTGAGGTCGGCGATGAATCCCTCGACCAGTTCCATGGGCGGCTGGGAACGCCCGTCGTAGGTCTTCAGTTGGCCCTGGGTCTGGGTGGAAAGCCGTTTGAAAAGGTTTTCAAAGAAGGGCTGGGCGGGTTGCGCGACGCGGTAGAGGACGGAATTGATTCCGACAAAGTCCGCCTTGGCGAAGGTCCAGATCGAGCTTCCCGGGTCCGCGTCGGGCTCCTCCCGCAACGGCGGCGTGGAGACGCTGGCGAGCACGTGCTGCTTCGGCGTCGTTTCCGGAACGGCCACGGTGGCGAAGAACTGGCTGTAGCCGGCGGCCCATTTGAGTTCGGGGTCCGAAAGGGTGTAGTAATGCCGCGGATTGCTGCCGAGGCAACCCAGGGTCTTGTTGGCGAAGTAGGGCGCCTCGATTGTTTTGGAATCCTCGCCATTGGACCAGAGACCGCCCTGGAATCGGGGATCTTCGCCGGGGCTGGCGGGGGCGGCCGTGCCCATGACGATTTCCTGCTCGGGCAACGACAGCGGCTTGTCGGTGGCGTTCTCGAAACGAACGGCGGCGGCGATCAGGTAGTTGGTCGCGCTGAGATTGAACTCCTTCACGATGCGCAGGCCGTTGGTGAGTGACGTTTCGGCGATGACGGATTCACCGGACTTGCGCAGGGCGTACTCGTTGACGCCTTCAATGGCCGGCGAACCGCGGATGGCCATGATCGGCATCGGCGCGTTGACATTGATGGTGGCCTGACGCGTGTCGCCCAACTTCGCGGCCTTCTTGGCATCCGCGATGGCCGGGTAGTCCTTCAGCGCGATCGTCTTGATGCCGCCTCCGTGGGAGGTGAAGGTGTAGACAGCCTTCTCGTTCTCCAACGTTTCGAAGACCTCCGGGCCGCGCGCGGTCGCCGCCTCCACCACAGCCGGGGCCGGGGCCGGGGCGGCAGGCGTCGCTTCAGGGGATTCGGCGGCGTCCGCCGGAGCGTTCGTCCCGGATGCGGACGAGACCTCGTTGGTGGGTTGCGCGGTCTGCGGCGGCGCCGGCTGGGGCGGCCAGAGGGTGCGCGAGATCTTGCCCCACGAGAAAAGCAGGACAAAACAGATCGCGAGTATGATGACGGAAGTGCGGTCCATGTCTCAGGAAAGTTGAGAGTGATTCAGGGTTGTGAGTTGAGGGAATCGATCCGGGTCGCAGCAATCGTCGGGTCGCTCAGCTTTCAACTCATTGCGGTTCTCGCCCTTCCCGGGCACGGGATCCGGACCGAAGGGTCCCCAGGGATTGCAGCGCAGGAGCCGGCGGAAGGCCAGCCAGCCGCCCTTGACCACGCCGTGGATCCGGATGGCCTCGAGGCCATATTGCGAACAGGTCGGCGTGAAGCGGCATTTTGCCGACGGGCCGAACAGCGCATTCTTGACCGGCGAGAGAAACAACTGGTAGCCCCGGATGAGCTTGATGAGGATCCACTGCAACGGGTTCATGCGTCGGGCTTGAGAAGATTGGCTCGTTGCAGGACGTGCAGGTAATCGGCTTCGACCTCGTTGTATTTCAGTTCCGCGATCGAGCGCCGGGCGATGAGGACGAGGTCGACGGGACGGTTAAGACGGTGTTGGTTCAGGCGGAAGCATTCCCGCAGCAGGCGCCGGGCCCGCGAACGGACGACCGATCCCCCGATCCTGCGGCTGGTGATGACCCCCAGTCGGGAAGACTCTTCATCGGAAAGCTCCAGCCAGTTGGCGATCAGGCAGCCTTTGACGAGTCGGTCGCCGCGCGTCTTGATCCGGGCGAAATCCGCGCCGCGCCGAAGGCGCATGTCCGGCGAGAATTTCAACGACCTGGCCGCGCGGGCGGTCATCGGCCGCGACCGGATCAGACCGGAGTCAGCCGCTTGCGGCCCTTGCGGCGACGACGGGCAAGAATCGCGCGCCCGCTTCGGGTGGAATTGCGCTTGAGAAAACCGTGCTGCCGGACGCGACTGGTTTTCGAAGGTTGGAATGTGCGTTTCATAAGATTTTAAATTCGTTCTGGCATCGCCCTCCGCCGACGGCTCAAAATCTGGATCCGGGCCGGATTGGCGAAAAAAACAGAGCGCGGGAGAATATCAGTGAAAGTAGGCCTGTCAAGCGCGCCAAACAGGTATTTTTCGGCGCTTTTGCGCCCCGCTGGGCCCGGAACGGAAGCGTCGGGGAGGTTCCAAGGGGGTTACTTCGCGTCCGGTTTGGGCGCGTCGTCATTTCCGGAGTCCTCCCCCTCCTTGGCCGCTTCCTTCTTGTCGTCGGCCGGCTTGTCCTCGGTTTCCTCCTTGGGCGGCTCGGGGAACCGGACCGTGATCTTGCGCCCGCGCAGCCCCATCACCATGCCGCGTTGATCGGAATCCGCCGCAATGTCGAGGTCCGTGTCCTGGACCGACAACCAGCGGAGGCTCAGAATTCCGGTGAGCTTGGTGATGTCGGTGATCGGGTTGCCGTCGAGGTCGAGGCTCTTCAAGGCGGCGAAATCGCGGAGAGCGTCCAGATTCTTGACGTCGTTTCCGGCGAGGGAAAGCGTCTCCAGGTTGGGCAGCTTTGCCAGCGCCGAGACATCGGTGACGGCGTTGTTGTCGAGGCGCAGCTCGCGGAGGTTGGTCAGCTTTGCCAGCGCCGAGACGTCGGCGATCCGGTTGTTGTTGAGCGAGAGCCGAGTGAGTTTCGTCAGCCCGCCCAACGCGGAAATGTCCTCGATCCGGTTGCCGGAGAGGTCCGCCTCTGTGAGCGAGCCCTTGAAGCCGGCCAAGGTCGAGATATCGGCGATCTCGCACTCGCGGAGGGTCAGCCGCCGCAGGTACCGCAGGCCGTCCAGATCGACGGTGTTGGTCACCGGGTAATGGCTCAAATAGAGCTGGCCAAGATAGGTCAATGTGCCGATCGGTTTGAAGCTATTGAGACTGCCTTTGGTCCCATTGCCGTCCTGTCGACCGTCGAGGTGCAGGGACTGGAGTCTATTGAGCCCCTTCAGAGAGAGGATATTGGTCAGATTATTGAAGGTGGCCTTCAATGTGACGAGATTCGTCGCCTTCTCCAGACCCATCAGATTGCGGGCTTTCAGATGTTGCTTTGTCTTGGGCGTGATCTCCAATTTGCGCGTTGCGGACAGGTCTTTTTCGTTCAATGAGCCCGCGGTTTTCTGAATCGCGTAACGGATTGCCATGTCCAAAGCCGGATCCTTGACCAGCCCCGGGAGTTCCGTGGTTTTCTTCTTGGGCTGCTTCCAGTATATCTTGGCGACCTTGCCGTCCACGATCGTGATTTCGCCGTTCTTGAAGTAGAGGACCTTGGAGTTGCTCCGGCTGATGGCCCCGACGTAGCCGGGAGTGCTCGTCAACACCTCTGCCTCGGAATCACCCACCTTGACACCTTGCGCGTAGGTTGAGGCGGTGAGGGCGAGAAAGAGGAGAAAGGCCTTGAAAACAGTGTTCATCGCTGATGGTGGCTGAAGTTACGAAAACGCCAAGGGTGACGCCGTTGATATCCAATGGAGCCGCGCCCCGCAAGTCGATTATTGATCAAAGACAGGCGTCGGGACGATTCGCTGACCGGCGCAAGCGCCATTGACAACCTCGGAATCGGCACCATCCTTACATCCCATGAAATCACTTGTTGTCGCCCTCTTGTTTTCCGCCGCCGCCGCCCAGGCCGCGGACAAATCCATCTATGACATCCCGCTCAAGGACATTGACAAGAAGCCGACCAGTCTCAAGGCCCATCAGGGCAAGGCGCTGTTGATCGTGAATGTCGCCTCGGAATGCGGCCTCACCTCGCAGTATGAAGGGTTGGAGGCGCTGCATCGGAAGTACCAGGGAAAGGGTTTCGCCGTGCTCGGTTTCCCCTGCAACCAGTTCGGCGGCCAGGAGCCCGGCACGAATGAGCAGATCAAGAAGTTCTGTTCCTCGAACTACAGCGTGACGTTTCCCATGTTCGACAAGATCGAGGTCAAGGGGAAGAACCAGCACCCGCTCTACAAGAAACTGGCGGGGCGCAAGGCTGAATTCAGCGGCGACGTCGGCTGGAATTTCGCCAAGTTCCTGGTTGGCCGCGATGGCAGGGTCATTGCGCGGTTTGATCCCAACGAGGAGCCGGATTCCCAGAAGTTGGTCGCCGCCATCGAGAAGGCGCTCGCCGGCAAGTAGACGCTTCGTTCATTTCTGCAGACCCGGGCGGTCGAGTCGGAGAAATCCGATGTCCGCCCGGGTTTTGTTTTCCAAGGCAAGGTCGGCCAGCGCCTCGCCGAGGACGGAGGCAAACTTGAAGCCATGCCCGGAAAGCCCGGCGGCGAAACACACGGTGGCGTGTTCAGGATGCCGGTCCACGATGAAGTGTTCGTCCGGTGACATCGTGTAAAAGCAGACCTCGTGTCGCTTGCGTTGTGACGCGACCCCGGGCAGGTGATTCTGAAGGAACGCCTCAATGCGCGCGTTGTCTTCAGGATCCGGTTCGCGTGAATCCAACAGGGGGTTCTCGATCTCCACGCCGCCGCTGTGTTCGGCGATCTTGACACCCGCCCCTTCACGGTCGGGAAATCCGTAGAAGTATCCATCGCCGGTTTCAAAGAAGAAGCAGGGGCAGCCCCTGAGCTCCGAATGGACGTCGCCATCCGTTGCAAACCAATGGAGATGCTTGCGCAGGATCCGGAGTTGCAGGCCCAGATCATTCAAGAGGCCGTCGGCCCAGCAACCCGCCGTGATGATCAGGCTGCCGGCCTCGTGACGGGCCTTGTCGGTCTCGACAACAACGCCCGAGGAGGTTGCCGTCCAACGCAGCGCGGTTTCTCCATGCGCGTGCCGCGCTCCCAGTCGCGCGGCTTCCTCGATCTGCGCGCGGACGCAGTCCTCCACCAAGAGATACCCGGCATTTGCCTCAAACAAGGCGCCGGCCCCTTCGGGCGGGACGAAGCCGGGAAATCGCCGCCGGGCCTCATCGACCGCCGGTTCCCCGATCTCGAGGCCATGCTCGGCGGCGCTGCGGCGAATGCCCGGGAGGACCACCCCGTCGGGATCTCCGAAATAGACCAGCCCGGTTCGATGAAAGAGATTCCGGCCGCGGAGCCCGCCCAGTTCATCCCAGAGATCGTAGGCCCTTCGCAGCAGGGGCACGTAGTCCGGATGTTCGAAGTAGGAAAGCCGGATCATGCGCGACTCCCCGTGCGAACTGCCGCGATCATGCCCGGGTGGAAAGCGATCGATGCCGAGCGCCTTCACGCCGCGTTGCGCCAGATGGAATAGGGCGGCGCCGCCGACGCCTCCAGTCCCCAACACAATGGCATCCGATCTCGTGGTCACGAAGGACTTCAATCTCCCGTCAGGCCCCGCTTCATGTCAATCAACGACCAGGTGCCCGCAGGTGTGTCATCGAAACACGGATTCATCCGGAATTCGTGTCAGGATGTCGCTGCTGCGACTTCAGCTTTTTCCGAAACGTTGTTCGCTTGAAACCGGTGAACCGGTGAATCCGGGCTGTTTTGCGGAAAACCGTCCAATGTTCGGTCCTGATTACAGGATACCGCGGCGAAAACGCAGATCGGCATGAATTCTGTTGGTAGGAAATGGAGGGGCGCGAACAACAACGCATCCCGGGAATGAGAATCAAAATGAACTGGTCTTACAAAACTGCCCGGATCGCCGGAACGGACGTGAAGATTCACCTGACGTTTCCCCTGCTGCTCGGGTTCATCGCCTTGGCGAATCTCTCGCAAGGCATCGTGGCGGCGGCGCTGGGGGTCCTCTTTGTCGTCCTCGTGTTCGGCTGCGTGCTGTTGCATGAGTTCGGTCACATCTTTGCGGCGCGCGCCTTCGGCGTCCGGACGCCGGATGTCACGCTTTACCCGATCGGAGGCGTGGCGCGACTGGAGCGGATGCCGGAGAGGCCGGCCCAGGAACTGATCGTCGCTTTGGCCGGGCCCGCGGTGAACGTGGTCATTGCGGGCCTGCTGACAGTGTTCCTCATGGTCCTGGGATTGGGCGTGAACCTCACCGGCCTCGGCGGCTTTGCTTCCGGCGGCTTCGCCTTTCTCGGTTCCTTGGCCGCGGTGAACATCTGGCTGGTGTTGTTCAACCTGATTCCCGCCTTCCCGATGGATGGCGGGCGCGTGTTGCGGGCCCTGTTGGCGATGAAAATGCCGTTCGCCCGGGCCACCAATATCGCCGCGAGGGTGGGCAGGACCCTGGCGCTGATCGCAGGGCTGTACGCGCTGTTCACTTTCCAACCGATGCTGCTGTTGGTCGCGGTGTTCGTCTACTTCGCCGCCGGACAGGAGGCCATGATGGCCAATCTCCGCGAACGGGAATTCGGCTTCTTCCGGACCGACTCGCCACGCCCCCTCGATCCGGATGAGGGCTTCGGTTGGCGGCCGGGATCGGGCGCGGCGCGAGGTCAGACCGTTCCCGTGCTGGATGAAGACGGACACCTGATCGGCTGGGTGCGGCGATGACCGGCGCCTTATGAAGGGAGGTCTTGCGTGACCGGTTCGCCGCATTGTGCGTGAGCGCTTTGGTTTGCCTGTTCTACCCTCTCCTTCTGGCGCATCAGCTCGCGTCGTCATGGACGGAATACAAGGCCTTTCCGATCAGCCGGTCCGAGCTCAAACAGCGAGTGCGAGCTGCGTCGCCGAATGCCAGGGCCGCTGATGAGTACTATCGAGGCATTCTGGTTGGGTTTTACAATGCAAGACTCTACGGCGTGCTTCGTCCCAGTATGCCTCCGGACCCATTCTCATGGGCGCGACCGCGCCGCCCTGCGGATGCCGGATTTGCCTGGGTGCGGGGATTGCTGGACGGAGAAGCTTTGTTTGTAGGAGAAGTGTTTCCGGACGAACTGCCAACGAGCGGACGCCTGGTGAGCCAGTTCGAGGTCGCGAAAACCGCCATCATCAGAAGGCGGAGCGCCAAGCGGTCGATGTCGCGCGTCCAGGCCTGAAGGGCCGAGACAACAAAGCCCAAGGCAAGTGCAGCGCAGCCTTGGGATACCGTTTGCCCTACACCTGAGCCCTGGCTTGCCCCGGGCTCTGTTGTCGCGCCCCATCGGGGCTGAAACCGAACGCGCTGCGGGCGCTTTTTGTCGTTTGACAAATAATACTACCTGAGTAGTATTACCAAAGTAATTCAACGCTGTCTGAGTTGTTTGGAACACGCGGAAGACACGGAATTCAAATCCAGAAGACGCGAGTCTCAGTATCCCATCGACCCAGGATCACCGCCCAATCCAGAGACCCTTTTTCCGCGTGTTCCGTGTCTTCCGTAGTTTGAACTCCCAACAGCAGTTTCCTCTTCCATCACCCATGCCCCAGCCCAAGCCCCATCGCCTCGGAGACCTGCAGTTGAAGATCATGAAAGTCCTGTGGAGCCGCGGCGAGGCCACCGTCGCGGAGATCCACGCGGAGCTTCAGTCCGGCAAGCCGCTCGCCTACACCACCGTCGCGACCATGTTGCGCAAGATGGAGGCGCGGGAACTGGTGTCGCATCGCAGCGAGGGGCGCACCTATGTCTTCAAGCCGGAGATTGCCGAGGAGGACGTCAGCCAGGGGATGATCGATCATCTGATTGACCGCGTGTTCGAGGGAAGCCTGTCCAGCGCGGTCAGTCATCTGCTCTCCTCGCGCGACGTCAGCGCCGCCGAGTTGAAGAAGCTGGAGAAGCTGATCGCCGAAAAAAAAAGGAGTCGGAAATGAACGCCGCGCTGTGGCAGTCGGATTGGGCGGTGTTCGGCGGGCTGGTCGCCGCCGAGGTCGCATTGATCGCGGCCGTGGCGTGGCTGGTCCAGGCGCGAATGAAGACGGCGTTCGCGCGTTCCATGGTCTGGCCGGCCGCGCTGCTGGCGGTGATCGCAGTGACCTTGGGCGAACTGGCCGGCGCCGGCCCGGCCTTGGTGCGGAATCTGCGCGCTGAAGGTGCTATGAAGGCGCCGCCGGTTGTGGCAGCGGAGCCGGCCTTGATTCCCCCATTGGCGCCAGAGGGAATGACGCCGATCGAAGGCGGCAATTCGCTGATCCGCGAACTGGTCGCGCAGAAACTTGCGGAGAAGGAAGATGCGCTGGAGCCGGCTTCCGATATCGGGGCGCTTCCGGCGTCCGCGCCTGCGCCGGTCGCAGCCGACCAGACCAGCTTTCCAATGGGATGGGCCTGGGGTATCGGGTCATTGGCGCTGTTGACCTTGCTCGGGATGAGGCGCGCCGGGTTCTGGCTTTGCTCGCTTCGCTTCGAGAAGGCTGACTGCCCGAGGTTGCTCGCGCGTATCAAGGCTGTCGCAGAACGCCTCGGCATGCGATCCGCCGCGCGCGCCCTCACTTCGAAACGTTTGGCGACGCCGATTGCCTTCGGCCTGCTTCGCCCGACGGTCGGCCTGCCGGATGATTTCGAGGCGGCCAACATCGACGCCCGCAAGGACGCCATGCTCGCCCACGAACTCGCCCACCTCCGCGCCCGCGATCCTTGGTGGCATCTGGGCGCGGATCTCATGGTCGCGCTCTTCTGGTGGCATCCGATCGCATGGTGGATCGCCCGGCAACTTAAGCAGGCCTCCGAAAGCGCGGCCGACGAAGCCAGCGCCTGCGTCGAGAACGGCCCCGAAGCCCTGGCCGAGTGCCTGGTGGATTTTGGGAAACAATTTGCGAACGGAGCGCCCGCCAACGCCATCGGCATGGCCGGCGATGGGTATCGGTGACGTTTGGGAAATCGCGTGGAGGCGTTGTTGAAGCTGCCGGGTGATGCGGGGAATGGACGGTCGATGAAGTTCGGCCTCTTACGCAGGTTTGGGACGGCGGTTGCGCTCTCGGGCATTGGCATGTTCCTGGCCGCGTGTTGCGCGCCAGACAGCGCCGGGGAGGCGGAGGCACCGCTGGTCAAGGCGCGACAGGCTTTGACCCCGCCTGTAGAAACGCCTGCGGCGGTCGTTGCGAAGCCCGACAACACCCCGCGTGTCTCGGTCGAATATCGGATTGCGGATGTTCAGCAAAAAGGGGACGGCACCATCAGTTACCGCATTCCTTCCAGTCCCGGTTCATTGCCGCCATTCTTGCAGCGATCACAAGGGACCAACGCCCCACCGTATGCGACGCGTGTGCCGCCTGCGCGAACCAAGGTGGTAGGCCTGACAGGAATACTCACGGATCCGCAGTTCAAGGTTGTCCTGAATGCGCTGGAGAATCGGGATGGCGTCACGGTGCGAACGGCGCCCAGAACGATTCTTCGCAGGAATGAACCCGTGTGGTTTGTTTCCAAGACCGCCGACGTGGAGGGCGCGCAATCGACGCGGGCGGATGAACTGGCGGCGACCGTTGGCGACGACGGCCGGAGCGTTGCGGTCAAAGTCGGCAGGTTCAATGTCTCGCCCATCGGCGGCCTCTCAGAATCGGAGGTCCGTCCCAGCGAATCGAAACCCTCGGGATGGGTCGAGGAGGCGAAAATGGCCGCGAAGGTCTGGGACGGACAAACCCTGGTTCTACACGGATCGATCCCCGGCCAGAACACCAACGTAAACCAGATCGTCTTCGCGACGTTCCGGATCGTGGACACTGCGGGCCAACCCTCCAACGAACAGCCGGTCGATGCGAATCCGGCTTCCCCCCGACCGTCAATCGAAGAATCTGGAGCCCGCCCCGGCGACACGGAACGCCTCTCTTCGAAGCCAATCCTGGAGCAGAAAGAGGCCAAAGTCACCGAACTCATCCAAGACGGAAAGATATTGTACGAGTTGCGGCTGCTCGACGAAGCCAAGAAGAAGCTTCGCAAGGCGGTCGAGTTGGATCCGAACGCCAAGGCGGCCTACTACTACCTTAGCCTGGTCCAGGAGGCGGAGTATGGGGATGAGGCAAGGGCGCGGGAGGCCGCGAAGAATCAGAAACTGATCGAAGTGGAGCGCGCCTGGAATGGAGGTCTGCCGTCGTTAAAGTCGACAATGCTGCCGGAGCCGCCCCCTGTCGTCCGAACCAACACTGTTCCGAAAGATCAGCCGGTCACCCGAGTTTTCAAGGTCGATCCCGAACGCTTTGTGGAGAATCTGAGACATCTGACAGCGGATGTGAAAGTTCCACAGGCATCCAAGTCCGGCGGTTTGATGCGTGGCTTCGATGATGATGGCGCGACCAGTTGGACCATCAGATTTCCTGAGAGTGAATTCGGGTTGCGGTTCCGAGCGTTGCTTGAAGAGGCGGGGGTGAATTTGGATTCCAAGAAAGATCGCGACCCCGCTCCTTTCCATTTCGCCACAAACGTCTTCTTCAAGGACACGTCGGGCCGATTGATGGTCATGGCAGACCCGCGAACAATGGACATTGTGCAATCGGTTGTCGAACGACTGAATGGACCTGAATCGGTCTTGTTGGGGGCGGCTCCGACGAATCTGGTCACCCGTGTCTTCAAGGTTGACCCAAAGACGTTTATTGAAGGGTTGAAAAACGTCGCCGGTCTCGACACCACAGAGTTTTCGGTCGGCGACGAAAAACAGACCGGCCTTCCCAACGAGATCGGCATAGGGTCCCGGCTTCCGGTGGCGCGAATGAATGCGGTTTCCAAGGCGGCCGACATGGTCCGTGATTTCTTCAAAGCGGCCGGTGTTAATATGGATCCGCCGAAGCAGGTCTTCTTCAATGATCGAAATGGCGTTCTGATGGTGCGGGCGGACGCGCGAGACATGGGGATCATCAAAGCCGCGGTTGAGATCCTTGGCGTGCCTCCGCCGATGGTGACGATCGAGGCCAAGTGGGTGGAGATCACAGTCGATCCGGACGATCCCGATGCCATGGCCGCCCTGCGGAAGCGGGTCGCCGAGATCGCGCCAAATTTGGATTTGAGTCGGGTGGCTGGTCCGCTGCCGGGACAAAACCTCCCGCTGGTCAACCCTTTCACAAGCAATCTGATCGACCAGGGCATCATCACCAATGCGCCGCCCAGCGATCGTCTGTCGGGCATTCTTTCGCCGGAACAGTTCCGCGCGGCCATCCAGCTGTTCGAAATGACCGATGGCGTCGATGTGCTCTCGACTCCGAGGGTCACCACGTTGAGCGGGCGGCAGGCGCAGGTGGCAGTAATCGATCTCGCTACGATTCCCAAAGGGCCGGTCGGTGGGACCAATGTGTATTCCGTCCCATTGGGTCCGACCCTGGATGTACTTCCTTACGTAGACTCCAGAAAAGGCTCCGTTCGGATGACGTTGATTCCGAACATCACGGAGTTTCTCGGGTTTGAGGATCCGGATGAGGTGTTGCCCAGGAAACTCTCGGCGGAGCGGCGCAAACGGAACCGGCAACGCGAACGACAGGGCGAAGCCCCCGTCATCAACGCGCTGCCGCGTTTTCGGGTCCGCTCGACAATCGCCCACGGGGTCGTTGCGGACGGGCATACCATGGTTCTCGGCGGCATGGTTGTGGAGGACTCCAAGGAGGTGCGCAAGAAGACGCTGGCGGGACGGTTGCTTGGCGCCAAGACAACGAAAAAGGAACGCAAGTGCCTGCTGATCTTTGTGACCCAGACCATCGTCGATCCGGCGGGGAATCGGGTGAAGGGCTCCAAGTCCGTCGGAACCGTCCCACCGCTACCCGCATGGATCGAAGCGGACCTCAAGTCTCGCGGCGGTTGGTGAGACAAGGAACGGGACGAAGGGGCTGAGAAATCGTTGTTGCGTGATTCCGGTGGTTTCGGTCGTTCCTCCCTACACCGACCGGCTACCGTCTTTCCGTCCCTCTGGGACTTGCCTGCCGACCGCCGCTCCTTGCCGGAAGCTCCTTCTGTGCTACTGTTCCGCCATGCCCGCCCGAGCCCGCCTGCTGCCTGTTGTTTCCCTATTGGCCTGCGCGGCGTCCTTGCCGGTCCTTGCCGCCGATTCCGCATCCAATGCCTCGACCAATCGTCGCGCTTCGCTTGACTTGGGCAAGGGCCGGGTTGTCCAGGTCGTCCAGGATGAGGCGACGCGACGCCAGGAGACGCTGAGTCGATTGAAGCGCACGCTGGCGCGGGCCGAGGCTTCGCGGAAAGCGAGGAACCACTGGGCGGCGACGGCTCTTTACGAGGCGACCCTGAAGCTTTCCCGTGAATTGGGCGGCGTCAATGTGGAGGACGAAACCGGGCGCGCGATGGCGGGCCTCACGACATCGCGCCTGGCCCTGGCGAAGATGGCGAACAAACAGCGCCACTTTGCGGAGGCCGAACGGCACACGACCTCCCTGCTGGCGATTGATCCGAAGAACAAGAAGGCGTTGAAATACCTGGAATACACCCGGGCCGTCGCCGAGGCGCACGAGGGAAAGATTCCGAGCCCCGAGGTGTTGGCCTTGGTCAAGCAGCGTGAGGCCGGGCGCAAGGACGTCTCCGTCCTGGTCCAAGACGGTCGGCTGCTCTACGAAATGCGATTGCTTGGCGAGGCCAAGGCGAAGTTGAAGCGCGCCATCCAGATGGATCCCTCCAACCGCCCCGCGTACTACTATCTCAGCCTGATCCAGGAGGCCCAATACTCCGACGCCGCCCGGCAGCGCGACCTCATGCAGAAGGAACGTCTGGTCGAGGTGGAGCGGGAGTGGAACGAGTTCTTGAAGTAAGCGGGAGCCGCTTCCAGACTGGCTCCGGGTCGACGCAGGTCCCGGCCCCTATTCGTCCAGCAAGACAAATTTGCCCTGTTTCCCGCCAACATCGTCTTGGCGGTTGAGGCGGCGACTTTGATTCACTGATTCCGCAATTGCCAACCCATCCAACACGAAAGACAACCGCATGAAAACGCATCCCGCAAACGAACTCCGAAACTTCGCCGTCGTCGGCCATGCGGCGGCGGGCAAGACCGTGCTTTGCGACGCGATGTTGTTCAACTGCGGTGCCATCGACCGCATCGGCTCGATTGCCGACGGCAACACCACCTCGGACTACCATCCCATCGAGAAAGAGCGCGGCAATTCCGTGCACGCCACCCCGTTGGCCTCCGAGTGGAAGGACCGGAAGCTCAACATCATCGACACCCCGGGCTACCTCGACTTCAACGCCGAGGCGCTCGGTTGCATGATCGCCTGCGACTTTGCCATGATCGTGGTCAGCGCCCATGACGGCGTGCAGGTGGGCTCCGACATCGTCTGGGACTTTGCGACCAAGTTCGGCATTCCCAAGCTCATCGTCCTGAACCACATGGACTACGAGGAGGCCGACTTTGAACTGGCGGTCGAGGAGATCCGGGAACACTTCGGCGAGCGCGTGTTTCCGGTGACGATCCCGCAGAATTCCGGGCCGGATTTCAACCAGGTTCTCGATGTGGTTGAGCGCAAGGTCGTCACCTACGCCACCGACGGCAGCGGCGGATCCACCGAGGCCGATCCCGAGGGCGCCCTGAAGGAATTGTCCGACGAACAGCACGCCAAGTTCATCGAATGCGTCGCCGAATCGGACGAATCGCTCATTGAGAAGTTTTTTGACCTGGGGGGCCTGTCCGACGACGAGATGCACGGCGGCATGCATCGCGGATTCCAGGAGCAATCCTACATTCCGCTCTACGTCACCTCGGCCACGAACAACATCGGCGTCACGGCCGTGCTGGATTTTGTCGCCAAGTTCGGCTCGTCGCCCATCGACCGCAAGACCGTCACCGCCAAGGACGCCGACGGCGCCGACGTCAAGGTTTCCATCGACGACAAGGAGCCCTCGGCGTTGGTGTTCAAAATGATCCACGAGGACCAGGTGGGCGAGCTGTCCCTGTTCCGCGTCTACTCCGGACAGATCAAGACCGGCGACGAATTGAAGAACGCGGCGACCGGCCACAGCGAGCGCATCGGACAGATGTACCTGCTCAACGGCCGCTCGCGCGAATCGGTGGATTCCTTCGGCGCCGGCGACATCGGCGCCGTGGTGAAGTTGAAGCACACGCACACGGGGAATTCGCTTTGTTCCGCGAACCGGGTCGTGAAGCTGCCGGAGGTGGAGTATCCCAAGCCGAACATCCATTCCGCGATCCGCTCCAAGTCGCGCGGCGACGAGGACAAGGTCGCCGAGGGCTTGGCCATGTTGCACGAGGAGGATCCGACCTTCGTGCATCACGTCGACGCCGAACTGCACCAGACCGTGATTTCCGGCCAGGGCGAGCTGCACATGCAGGTCGTATGCGACCAGTTGAAGCGGCGCTTCAAGGTGGAGATCGACCTGGTGGAGCCGAAGATCCCCTACCGCGAGACGATCCGTTCCACCGGCGAATCGAAATACCGTCACAAGAAGCAATCCGGGGGCGCCGGACAATTCGCGGAGGTCTGGATGCGCATCGAGCCCGCCGAACGCGATTCGGGCGTCGAGTTCACCGAGTCGCTGGTGGGGCAGAATGTGGACCGCGTCTTCGTGCCGGCCGTGCACAAGGGCGTCGACGCGGCCTGCGCAGAGGGCATCCTGGCGGGTTATCGCGTGGTCGATGTAAAGATCGATTTCTACGACGGCAAGATGCACCCGGTGGACTCGAAGGACGTGGCCTTCCAGATCGCGGGCAAACACGCGTTTCAGGAGGCGTTCCAACAGGCGAGTCCGCTTTTGTTGGAGCCGATCTACCAGATCACCGTGCGCATTCCCGGGGAGTTCATGGGCAATGTCATGGGCGATATTTCGAGCCGCCGCGGCAAGATCCTGGGCATGGACACCGAGGGCAAGCTGCAGACGCTCAAGGCGCACATTCCCCAACGCGAGTTGTTCACTACTCCACGATCCTGCGCTCACTCACCGGCGGGCGCGGCCTGCACGAGGAGGAGTTCAGCCACTACGAGGAAATGCCCCGCGACATCGCCGACAAGGTCATCGCCGAAAGCCGGCAGGCGGGCGGGGACGATTGACAAGCAATCAGCGCGCTCAACGTCCGAGGAACCTGTCGCGTCCCTTGACCAGCGCGGCCATCTTGCGGTCGGACACGCTCCGGGAAAGCATCCAGAAGCCGCAGTCCGGGTGGATCCATTTGATGCGCTCTTCTCCCAGCGTCGCAATGGACGCCTCGATGCGGCTGGCGATCAGATCCTCTGACTCGACGCCGTTGTCCTTGATGTCGATCACGCCGATGCCCAGGGCGATGCCGTCGCGGAGTTCCTTGAAGGCGTCCAGCTCCTCATAGCCGCGGCGCGCAAACTCCAGGACCAGGTGATCGACGTTCAGCTTGTTGAGGAAGGGAATGATGTTTTTCCAGAAGCCGCCCTGGATGCTCTGGCCGCCGTAATTCCCGAAGCAGAGGTGCAGGCCTTTCTCGCCCTTGATCGCGTCGAGCACGAGGTTGATGGGCTCGTGCGCCCATGCGACATCCTCGGGATGGCCGGTAAGGTTGGCCTCATCCACCTGCACCACCGGCGCGTCGATTTCCGAAACCTGTTTCGCGAGGACCTCGGCGAGGGCCATGCAGAGTTCGCGATGATCCGGGTAGTGCGAATTCGCCAATGTCTTCGCCAACATGTAAGGCGCGGTGACGGTGAACTTCAGCGGCCGGTCGGTCAGATTCTTCACCGATTCCCAATCTTCCAAGAGATTCATCGAGCCTTCGCCCAAGGCCTCGCGCACGATGCCGGCCGGCTTCGCGCGGAAACCCATGCCCTCCTGCGCGCGAAAGGCGTCCAATTCGGCGCGCGTGAGCTCCGTGCA
>JAYPGD010000042.1:10468-20099 GCA_038126655.1 Verrucomicrobiales bacterium | reverse complement strand
GGAGTTCCACCTTCAGGCGGTCATGGCGCGGGGAAGAGTCGGACGCAAATACCGCGTAAACGCGGAATTCCGAACGTTCTAGCCCCCTTCGGTATCACGTCCCGGGAAGGTCGGTCCGTGTTGTCGAAACAGAATCCACTCGTCGCGGCGTCGGGGCCGCCCTATCCTCCAACCATGAGCGAAACCAGATCCAACTCGCGCAGGAAGTTCATCCAGACCGGCGCGGGCGGCGTGGCGGGCGTTTTTGCCTTTGGCGGCGCGGCGTTGGATGCCCGGGCGCAGGAGCAGGCGCCGAGCGTTCCTGATCTCTCCCGCGGCGAAGCGCTGCCGACTTCAGGGGCGGTGTCCGTCGATGGTCGTTGGCTGAGTGAGAACGCCCGGCAGGTTCCGGTCGCGGGGCGAAGCGATGTGCTCGTCTGCGGCGGCGGTCCGGCCGGAGTCGGAGCCGCCCTGGCTGCGGCGCGGGCCGGCGCTTCGGTCCAGTTGCTCGAAGCGGCGGGTTGCCTTGGCGGCGTCTGGACGGCCGGATTGTTGACCAAGATTCTGGATTCCGAGAACAAGTCAGGGATCATGGCTGAAATGCTCAAGGCCTTCTCCTCCCGCGGGAGCGAAATCGCCCGCAAGACGAAAGGCACGGTCTACGATCCCGAGGTGGCCAAACTTGCCTTGGAGGAGTTGTGCGTCGAAGCCGGCGTGCGTATCCAACTTCACACGCGTCTGGTCGGCGCGATCAAGGATTCCGGCAACAAGCTCGCCGCCGTGGTCACGGAATCCAAGTCCGGCCGGCAGGCCTGGCTGGCGGAGCGCTTCGTGGATTGCAGCGGCGACGGCGATCTGGCCGCGCAGGCGGGCTGCAAGTTTGATGTTGGTTACGGGAAGGATTGCGAATGCCAGCCCATGTCGATGCTGGCGTTGTTGACCGGCGTGGATCCGGACGCCATTCGTCCTTACATCCGCGAGACCGGGTCGGAGGCCAAGCGGCGCCTGCTGAAACTGATGGAGGATCACGGGTTGAAACCCTCCTACCGCGCGCCGACATTGCGGCATCTGCACAGCGGCATCTACTCGATCATGACGAATCACGAGTACGGCGTGCCCGCCTGCGATGCGGGGGCGATCACCGAGGCCACGATCCGAGCGCGCAAGGAGATTCACGAACTCGTCAAGGGCATGCGGAAGCTCGGCGGTCCCTGGAAGGATCTGTCAGTCGTGGCGACGGCGGAGCAGATCGGCGTGCGCGAGGGGCGTCGGATTCGCGGGCGTTACCATGTGACCGCCCAGGATGTGGCGGCTGGCCTGCGTCATGAGGAAGCCGTCTGCCGGACGAAGTTCTCCATCGATGTGCACGCGCTCAACAAGGCGGGCAACAAGGAGATCGACCGGAATTTCAAGACGGGCGGCATGAAACCCTACGATATTCCGTATCCCGCGCTGGTGGCGGCGGATGTGGATGGGCTGCTCATGGCCGGGCGTTGCATCAGCGGGGATTTCGTCGCGCACTCGAGTTACCGCGTGACGGGCAATTCGGTCCCGATGGGCGAGGCCGCCGGACTCGCGGCGGCGGTGTCGGTCAAACGCAAGGCCCTGCCGCATGAGTTGAACTGGAGCGAGATCAAGGGAGGGTAGTCGAAGCGCAAGTTCTTGCCACGCGATCGGAGCGCCGAGCATTGCTCGGCATGCCCCCCCCGCCTGAACCCCGGGCCGAGCCATGCGAGGCGCTCCCAGAAAAAACTATCCCACCCGACACGGCCGTGCCGACCACGGCACGGCGCTCCGAAATCTCACTTGCCCTCCAGAAACGCCAACAGATCGCGGAGTTCCCGGTCGGTCATCGAATAGACCAGACCTTCCGGCATGAGGGAGCGATCCAGGTCGCGGATGGCGGCGACCTGGTCCTTGCCGAAGGTAAGGGTGTTGCCGTTGGCGTCGCGGATCTGCTCCTTGCTGTAGGAGCGCAGCCGGATGCCGGTGTGCACCGTGCCGTCCGTCAGCTCGATGTCGCGCGGTTGATACTCGGGTGCCATGGCGAGGTTGGGTTGGAGGATGGCTTCCAACAACCAGAGCTTGTCGTCGCGACGACCCACGGCTCTGATATCGGGCCCGACGAACTTGCCCCGACCCGTGTGGCGATGGCAGCGCGAACAAAGGGCGACTGAGGCGTGGTGAAAGATCCGGCGACCGTTGTCGACATCGGCCTCCCCGCCCAACTCGGCCAGTCGCCGGCTCCAGGCCTGCGTGTCTGTCGGCGACGGGCGTCCCTCCGCGAGCGAGGCGGGATTCAGCACGGCCTCGGTCAGGTGGGACGCCGGCAGGACCCTGAGTTGTTGGGCCTGGGCCTCGGAAAGGTCTTGCCCGCGCAGGGCGCGCAGGGCTTCGTCGCGAATGGGGCCCGGGTTGGCTTCCGCGAGTTTGAGCAGGAGCGGGAGATGTTTGTCGGCCATCGCGGCCAGTCCGGCCGTGGCTTCCGCGCGGATCCGGGGCGGTTGCGCGCTGTCCTTGGCGACCTTCGCCAGGGTACCGTGGCCGGCCGCGGGATTCCCGGACAACAACCGGACGGCTTCCATGGAGAGCTCGGCATTGCCGAGCGTGATCAGCCCGGCCAGAAAGGCGGCGTTGACCCCCTTGGGGAATTGCACGGTCGCGATCGTGCCGTCGGACGCGGCGCGTTCGGCGACGGAGGGAAGCAGGCGCAGGGCGTAGGCGCGGAGCGTGGGCGGGCTGGCTTCGTCCTTCACGCGGGCCAGCAGCATCTCGTTGTTGTTGAGTCCCAGTTCCGGTTTTCCGTTCAGGGTGTTCCAGGCGGCGATCGCCGCTTCAAACAGGGTGAATGAGAGCTCGCTGCGTTTGAGCAGGGCCTCCACCTCGTTCAGCGCCGGCTTGTGAACCGCCTCCGCAATCCAGCGAAGCGCCTCGAAGACCACGGCGTCGCTTTCGTCGTTCAGCAACACGGCAAACCAGGGGGCCGGATCCGCGCCGGCGATGCGCAGTGCGACCGTGGCGGAACTGCGGTCGTCTTCGTTCCAGCCAATCACGGCTTCCGGTTTCCAACGTCCGGCCTGCCGCGCCATTCGGCTCAAGGCGCCATGCGCAATGAAGGGATCTTCGTCCCGCGCGAGTTCGAACAACCGCTTGCGCGAAATGCGCGTCGTCCCGCCGCGAAGCTTCTTCGCCAGCTTGGCGGCGTCGTTTGGCGGTTCGGGTTTTCGGGGCGCGGCCCAGGGCGCGAGGTTCAGATCGATCTCGAGTTTCCACAATCGGCCGAAGCCATGGACGTTGTAGCTGCCATCCACCCAGTCGGTGAGGTAGAAGACCTTTCGGCCCACGCTGCCGCGGAATTCGTCCTCCACGATACAGGTCGGGCGGAAATAGCGCGCGCCAGCGGCCAGCGTGGTTTGCGTGGCGGTGAAGCTCGCGCCTTCGCGTTTCAGGGAGAAGAAGTCGATCCGGTGATCGCCCCACGACGGGATCAACAATCCGCCGGCCAAGGGCGCGATGCCGCAGGGCGCCTCGCCGGAGGGATGCAGCATGGGCAGGGTTCCGCGAAGTCCTCCGTTCCAGACGACAAAGGGATGATGCGCGCCCGGGCCGTAATGCCGTTGGTAGCCGTAGTCGCCGCCTTCGACGATATGGAGGATGCGGCAGGGCGGACGCACGCCCGGATCATTCTCGGCCGCGAATATCTCGCCGTCTTCGCGCACGCAGAGTCCGAAGGGATTCCACATGCCTTTTGCGATGCGGCGCAGACGGGAGCCGTCGGCGCGACAACGGAAGATACCGCCTTCGCCGGTTCCGGTGACGGAACTGCCGTCGGTCCCGGTGAGCGTCCATGCCTGCGAGAAATTCTCCCCCAGGGCGAAGCAAAGATCGCCATCCGGATGCCAGGCGATCCCGGACAGACCGTTGTGCGGATAGACGGCCTCCGATGCCAATACGGCGATGTCCTGTTCCTCATCCGCCTTGCCGTCGCCGTCCGTGTCGCGAATGCGCAGGATGCGGTCGCGTTCCGCGAGGTAGACCCAGCCGTCCGGGCCAAGTTCCAGGTCCATGGTGTGATGGGTCTGATTGTAAAAGACATGGCGCTGACCTTTGCCTTCGTCGGCAAAGACGAGGATCTCGTCCAGCTTGGGTCCCGGGTAGTCTTCCGGCGGAAAGTGGGTGTGACTTGCGACGACCCAGACATTGCCTTCAGCGTCGATGTCCACGCCGGTGGGAGTGACCAGGTCCGGTTGCTCGCGAAGCAGGGTCAATGTGACGCCGGACTGGACGGCCTTCGCCGCGTGGGGGCGTTCGCCGGCAAACGTGGTCAAGCCGAAAAGCGAGAGGGCGCCCATCAGGGCGGCGAGGGATCGGATCATCGAATGATTCTTCCGCCCGGGCGCCGCGCGTCAACGCAATTTGAATCCGGATTCGAGTTGGCGATGCAGTTGCTTCACCAGGTTCGCCTGCGCCGGGTTGCCCGCAATATTCCTGGTTTCCAGCGGATCGGTCCGATGGTCGTAGAGTTCGCGTTCGACGACGCGGCCAGTCTTTTTCTCGAACCACGCGACATAACGATGGTCGTCCGTGCGCAGCGCCCGGCCCATGAATTTTTCACGATAACGCTCGTGCTGGCTCAAGGCCATGGAGGTGATTTGTTCTGCAGGTTCCTTCAAAACCGGAAGCAGGCTTTCGCCTTCCAGATGTCTGGGCGGCTTGAGTCCGGTCAGGTCACAGAGCGTTGGGTAGAGATCGACGAGTTCCGCGAGATTGCGGGTGCGGGCCGGGGCGATTCCCGGCGCGGCGATGATGAAGGGCACGCGGGTGGCGATCTCGAAGTTGGTCATCTTGCTCCAGGCACTGTGTTCGCCGAGGTGCCAGCCGTGATCCGCCCAGAGGATGATGACTGTATCCTTGATCCCGCCCGATTTCTCCAATTCGTTGAGCAGTTTCCCGATCTGCGCGTCCACGTAGCTGACGCAGGCGGCGTAGGCCTGGATGAGCTTGAGTTGGGTGGCGGTGTCGATCGGTCCAAGATCGGGCGCGCCTCGATAGCTCCGCATCTCGTAGCCGTTCCAGTTGGGCGCCTCCGCGCGGGAGGGCGGATTGGGCATCCTGAGTCCGAGGTGATTGCGCGCTCCGCCGGCGTAGCCCGAGCCGTTGAACCAGGCCATGACCGGGGAGCCGATCGGCGGTTCCGGATTCCTTGCCAGCCACGACTCGTCCGGTTGGTGGAGGTCGAAGTACTTTTTGGGCGCGATGAACGGCAGGTGCGGTCGACGGTAACCCACGGCGAGGAACAGAGGGGCGTCTCCGTCATGATCGCGGAGAATCTTCAGGGCTTCCCTTGTCATTCGCCCGGCGAAGAAATGCTCGTCCGGCACGTCGGGACTTTGCATGACGGGGCATTTCCAGCGTTCGGCAATGAGGGTCGGCCCGGCGGGATTTGACTCATCGTGGATCTCCAACATCTCCGCGTCGCGCCCAGGAAAGGCGGGTTCGGACCAATTTGCGGCGAGGTCCCAGCCATCGTGGTAGATCTTGCCCAATGCACGGGTGTGGTAGCCGCCCTGCTTGAACCACTGTCCCATCGGGACGGCGTCGGGCCGACGCTTTCGAAAGGCATCCGCATATTGACGACGATGCCCGGCAAAGGCGTCGATCGCGTCCGGGCGCAGGCCCGACATGATCGAAAGCCGCGAAACGCCGCACTTGGCGTATTGGCAATAGGCGCGTTCGAACAGGACGCCGCGCCGGGCAAGCCGGTCGATGTTGGGCGTCTTGGCCCGGGGATCGCCATAGCAGCCCAGCATCGGCCGCAGATCATCGATGGCGATCATCAGGATGTTGGGACGTTCGGCGGCAGCGTGCAGGCTTGTCGCCAGGCACATCCAGACGCCGAGGATCAGGCGTCGCGTCTTGTGTTTCATGTAGTTTCGAAGCATGCGGTTCCAAGGTTGTCGCCGGCTTTTCATGCCCATTCAAGCGCTGACATTGGGCACGGGTTCCGGGCGTCCTTTCGGGCGTCTTGGCGACGTTGATTCTGGCGGTTTCGTTTCTCGCGGTGTCGCCCGAGCTGCACCTGGCGATGCATCGGCACGGGGCGGTCGAAGCCAAGCCGCCGGCCTCCTCATGCGACCATGATCACGGTCACGATCATTCGCGTGAAAAGGAGCCGGCGGAATCGCTCGAGACCTGCGGAATCTGCCTCTTCTCGCACGGCGCGGTGATGCTGTCGGATATTGCGGCGCCGTCCTTGCAACCGATTTATCAGCTGACGATTGCCGGCGTGCGACCGGAATCGGCGTCGCTGATTTCCCCCCGATTTCTTCTTCTGCCGGAACGAGCACCGCCCAGCTTCTGTTGAGGCCCCTTCCGTTCGTCCGTTTCAATCAACCAATCCCAATTCCCGCGGCCGTGTGGCATGAAGCCTGCGCGCTGCAAAAGTCAGAAGAATCATGAAAACTTTTTATCGTATTACCGGGCTGGTCTTCGCCCTTTGCCTTGTGGCGGGTTCGCTCAAGGCGCAGGAGACCGACAAGATCCAGGAACTTCAACGCCAACTGCAGGCGATGCAAAAGGCGTTTGAAGAGCAACAACGCGCGCATCAGAAACAGATGCAGGCCATGCAGGCGCAGATCGACGCCCTGGCTGGTTCGACGAGTAAGACAGCGGTGAAGCCCGCCCCGTCGCCCACCGACGTCTCTTCGGTGACCTCCACCGGTTCGGTGACCGCGCCCACCCCGGCAACCGCGGGTTCCCAAGGAACGACCAACCAGATGCCGGGCTTCAAGTCCTGGCGACCGACCGATCCCCTCCGCATCAGCCGCGGCAATGTCAGCCTCGATCTGGGATTGACCGGGACGTTCACCACCGGCGGCACGACAGCGGACGACATCGGGGAACTCAACCCCGGCGGACACGACCCCAACAATCGTGGTTTCACCGTGCAGGGCGTGGAAATCAATCTGGCGGGCGCGGTGGATCCCTATTTTCAAGGCTCCGCCAATCTCAACTTCGCTTTGAATCGCGACGGCGAGTCCTTCATGGAGGTGGAGGAGGCGTGGTTGGAAAGCACGTCCCTGCCGGCGAATCTGCAGCTGCGGGCGGGGCAGATCTGGTCCGACTTTGGGCGGCACAATTCCACGCACATCCATGGCTGGAGTTTTGTCGATCAGCCCTTGGCGGTCAGTCGGTTGTTGGGGCCGGACGGCATGCGCAATCCAGGCGGGCGCCTTTCCTGGCTCGCGCCGACCCCGTGGTTCACGGAGTTGTCCTTCACCGTGCAGAACAGCGGCGGCGTGGCGACCAGCTTCCGCGGCGGCGGCCATGGACATGGCGATGAGGGGGAGGAAGAAGTTCCGATGGGATTCCGGCATGCCGAGAACAATCGCGGTGTGCGGCGGCTCAGCGACATGCTGCTCAATCCGCGATTGGCGATGTCCTACAACCTGACCGACACCCAGACGATCCTGCTGGGCGGCAGCGCGGCCTTTGGCCCGAATACTTCCGGCGAGGGCGGCGAAACCGACACCCAGATCTACGGCGCGGATCTCACCTGGCGATGGCAGGCCAAGGATCACCAACGCGGCTTCCCATTCGTGCAGCTCCAATCCGAATTCATGGCGCGCAAGTTTGAGGCCGGTGGTTTCGACTGGGATGAGGACGCCAACGGCGGCGATGGCGACGGCAATGGTTTCGTGGACGAAGGCATTCTCACCGATCCGGGGACCGGATTGCCCGCGGTCCTGGCGCCGGAAACGTTGTCCGACTACGGAATCTACTCGCAACTGCTCTATGGATTTCGGCCGGGCTGGGTCGCCGGGCTCCGTTTCGATTATCTGTTCGGCAAGCGCGGTCTCTACGAACGGCGGGGTCTGGGGCTGGCGGACAACGCCGGCGCGATCGCTCCGGTCGGGATTGACCTGGAACGCGGCAATCGCTTCCGGCTTTCGCCCAACCTGACCTGGTATCCCACGGAGTTCTCCAAGGTGCGTCTGCAATACAACTACGACGATCGCGACCGCATTGGCATCGACCATTCGTTGTGGCTGCAGATGGAGATGTCCCTGGGCGCGCACTCGGCGCACCGATTCTGAAGGAAGGATATGGATGGAGGATGAAAATGATACAATGCTCTCAACGGAATGAACGGCGCATCAAGTGGCGCGACAGCGCCGCAGTCCAAGACGCTGCCGCGCCGTCGGAAATGCCGTTTCTTTCGTTGGCCGGGATGCAACGCAGCAGTATCCGGACGCCGAACAAATGGAGAAGTCTGGCGCTGGCGGCACTGATGTTCTGCCCTGTGGTCGCGCAGGCGAAATTGAACATTGTGGTGACGTTGCCGGATTGCGCGGCGCTGGTGCGTGAGATCGTCGGCGACAAGGCGACGGTCACGACGCTGGCTCAGGGCGCGGAGGATCCGCACTTCGTCACTCCGCGTCCCAGCTACACGCGGACGCTCAACAAGGCCGACCTGCTGGTCGACGGCGGCGCGGAGTTGGAGATCGGCTGGCTGCCGCCGCTCGTTTCCGGCGCGCGCAATCGGGACATCAATCGCGGCGGCGGGCGGGTCAGCGCGGCGACCGGCATCCGACTGCTGGGCGTTCAGTCCGGACCGGTGGATCGTTCGCAGGGGGACGTGCATGCGGCGGGCAATCCGCACTTTCTGCTCGATCCGCTGCGGGGGAAGGCGGTCGCGCAGAACCTTGCCCAGGCGGTCATGCGCCTCGATCCGAAGAACGCTTCCGACTACCAGGAGAATCTGGACGCCTTCGTGGCGCGATTGGACAAGAAGTTGGTCGAGTGGCACAAGACCATGACGCCCCACAAGGGCAAGGCGATCGTCACCTATCACAGCAACTTCGACTATTTTGCCGAACGCTACGGGTTGAAGGTGACGGGGCAGTTGGAGCCCAAACCGGGTCTTCCTCCGACGCCGGGGCATGTCCGGAAACTCGTTCCGAAAGCGAAGGCGGAGAAGGTGAGGTTGGTGGTGATCGGCTCCTTCCGGCCGACGCGCCTGGCGGATTTCCTGGCGAAGCAGTCCGGGGCGAAGACGCTTTCCCTGCCGATCATGCCGACGGAGTCCGGAGGCTCGAAGGACTACATCGGCTGGATCGACAGGCTTGTCACTGAATTCGACAAGGCGTTGAAATAGACCGCATGAGCGACGACGCCATCATCAAGCTGTCGGATCTTGCGATCGGTTACGATCGTCGGGCCTTGGCGTCGGGCCTGAGTCTTGAGTTGAAGCGCGGGGCCTTCATCGGGTTGCTGGGTTCGAACGGCTCGGGCAAGACGACCCTGATCAAGACGCTGCTGGGTATCATTCCGCCGGTGGCGGGGCGCATAGAGTCTTCTTCCTCGACTGAAGGCAAATTGCGGATCGGCTACGTTCCCCAGCGGGAGTCGCTCGATCCGGTCTACCTGTTCTCCGCGTTCGAGGTGGCGCAAATGGGGCTCTACGGGGAATTCGGCCCCTTGCGGCGGCTGAAGGCTGAGGCAAGGGAGCGCGTCTCCCAGGCTCTGGACCGGGTGGGAGCCGCCGGTTTTTCGCAGCGGCGATTCTCGGAGCTTTCGGGGGGACAGATGCAACGCGTCCTGATCGCGCGCGCGTTGGTTTCCAATCCTGAACTGCTGGTTCTCGATGAGC
>JAYPGD010000042.1:4872-10458 GCA_038126655.1 Verrucomicrobiales bacterium | reverse complement strand
CGCGGACGCCGCCAAGGCCGTGGGCGAATTGCTGGCCGAGTTGCACAAGAAGTCCGGCATGACCATCCTGATGGTGAATCACGAGCTCCACTGGATGCGTCAACTCGCGACCGGGTTGATCTGGCTGCGCGACGGCGAGGCTGTGCAGGGCGGCGTGGACGAACTCCTCAGTCCCGAGCGCATCGAACAGATGCTGCAACTCCAGATGAGCTGACATGGAGCTGTTGCGCGAAATCCTGCATCCGGAGTTCCTGCTCAGGAACTCGGTTTATGTCAGCTTGTTGATCGGCTTTGTCGTGCCCTTGTTCGGGATCTTCCTGGTCATGCGGCGGATGGTGTTTCTCGGCGTGGCGTTGCCGCACATTTCGGCCTGTGGCATTGCGTTGGCGCTTTCGATGCATGTGTGGTTCGGGGACTACGACGCCATGCATGGCGCCAACGAGCGGGTGTTGGCGCTGGTGGGATCGATCGCTTTTGCCGGCGCGGCGCTTGTGATCCTGGCGGCGCTGGAGCGGAAGAGCCAGGGCGGGACGGAGGGAAGAATCGGGGCGGCCTACGTGATCGCCACGGCGACCAGCATCCTGCTGTTGGCCAAGTGCCCCCAGGCCGAGCGCGGTTGGCTCAGTCTGTTGAAGGGGGAGATCATTGCGGTCATGGACGAGGATCTTTGGCTGGGCGGCTGTTCATTCGCCGTGTTGACGGCCCTGCTCTTGTTGTTCCGCAAGGAACTGCTGCTGGTCTCCTATGATCGCGCCCTGGCCGTGGTCCTGGGCAAGCGTGTGATGATGTGGGATATCCTGCTCTTTGGGCTGATCGGACTCAGCATTTCCATCTCGGTGTTTATCGTGGGGCCGTTGATCACTTTCGGCTTCATGCTGATCCCGCCGATGACCGCGCGGTTGTTTGCCCGCAGCATGCGGCAGTTGGCGTTCATCGCCTCGATGATCGGGGGGGGCGGCGCCTTGGCCGGATTCTGCGCCGCCTATCATTGGGACCTGCCCATCGGCCCGACGCATGTCGCGGCGCTGGCGGCGGTTTACTTGGTGTGCGTTGGGGGGAAGGCGGCGTTCGGATTGGCGCGCAGGCCGGTTGCGACAACCCCGTAGCCGCAACCTCGTAGCCGCAACCTCGTAGCCGCAACCTTCAGGTTGCGCGCCGCGAGTTCGAAGGGACGAGCGGCGTTGCGGCCGAATCGTCAAATTCTCGCGCACGCAACCTGAAGGTTGCGCCTACGGGACGCAAGGAGCGCAGTGGGCGCCTTCCCTCAGCCGCCCAACCCGGCGCAGAACTTCTCCATGCGGTCGAGGCCCTTCTCGATCAGTTCCATGCTGGTGGCGTAGCTGATGCGGATATAACCCGGCGCGCCGAAAGCCTCGCCCGGCACGGCGGCGACCAGGTCCTCCTTGAGAAGTCGCTCGCAGAACTCCGGCGCGGTAAGCCCCGTTCCGGAAATGTTCGGGAACAGGTAGAAGGCACCCTTGGCGTTCACGCAGCTGACGCCCTTCATCGCGTTCAAACGCTCGTGCGCATACTTGCGGCGCTTGTCGAACTGCTCCAACCAGACGGGCAGGTGATCCTGCGGCCCGTTCAACGCCTCGACCGCGCCTTTCTGCGCGAAGGACGTCGGGTTGCTCGTGCTGTGGCTCTGGATCGCGTTGATCGCCTTCACGATCGGGAGCGGCGCGGCGATATAGCCCAGTCGCCAGCCGGTCATGGAGTATTCCTTGGCGAGACCGTGCGCGATGACCGTGTGGGCCTGATGCTCCTCGGAGAAACTCGCCACGCTCTTGTGCACGGCTCCCTCGTAGAGGAGCTTTTCGTAGATCTCGTCGCTCAGGATCAGGATGCCCTTCTCGACGCAGATATCGCCCAGGGCCTTGATCTCCTCGGGCGTGTAGACCGCGCCGGTCGGGTTGCTGGGGGAGTTGAGGATGAAGATTCGCGTGTTCTCCGTGATGGCCTCGCGAAGTTGCTCGGGCTTGACCTTGAACTCGGTGGCGTCGCTGGTCTCGATGATCACCGGCTTGGCGCCGGCGAGCGTGACCATCTCGGGATAGCTCAACCAATAGGGGGCCGGGATGATGACCTCGTCGCCTTCCTGGCAGGTCGCCATGAACAGGTTGTAGCAGGAGTGCTTGCCGCCGCAGGCCACGGTGATCTGGGCGGGATCATAGATCAGCCCGTTGTCGCGTTGAAACTTGTCGGCGATCGCCTGCTTCAATTCCGGAATGCCGGAGGCCGCGGTGTACTTGGTGAAGCCCTCGTCCAAGGCCTTCTTGGCGGCGTCCTTGATGTGGTCCGGCGTGTCGAAATCCGGTTCGCCGGCGCCGAAACCGACGACGTCCTTGCCCTCTGATTTGAGCCGTTTGGCCTCGGCGCTGATGGCGAGCGTGACCGAAGGCGTGAGTGACGATGCGCGATTTGAGATCGGGTATTCCATAATTTTTCGGGCGGAGAGAATGGATAGCGCCGTTCAGCGGCGCAAGGGGATTCTCAAGCCGGTTCTCAGTCCGCTGTCCAGGGACTGGCGGTTTTCTGACGCTCCCAGGCGCGCAAAAGGCCTCTGCAAATGGCGGATGGCAAATGGCAGATGGCCAGAACGAAGAATCCCCCTTCGTTCCGCAAAGCCGGATCTACGGCGCGACAGGCCGAGAACGAAGAATCAATACGTCAACAATTCCAGGAATTCGGTCCCTTTTCCGGTCAAGGCCCAGCTCTTGCCCTTTTTCTCCACGTGCTGGCGGCACTTGCCGGTCTTGTATTCCGTTGCGTCGACCTCGAGCAGTTGAATTTTCGCCTTGGAGCCCAGTTCCGATTCAGCGCGCGGGATCATGAGGAAAGGGAAGCCGCTGAAGTCCACGTGGATTTCATAGCCGGCGACGCCCTCGCGCTCGGCGACGGCGTTGCGCTTGATCAGTCGTGGATAGCGACTCAGCCAGGGAAAGGAAGTGTCGCGAACCACGGCCCGGTAAAGCGGCTTCATGTCGCGGAGATGTTGCAACAGGCTGAAAGGCCTCCCCCCCTTGGCGTGGCATTGGAGCAGGACATCCGCCGGATCGAAACCCGCCAGATTGATGCCGTTGAACTTGCCGTGCTCGTTCTTCGTGCCGCGCTGCGTCTTGCGTCGCCAGGAGTCGTATTGATCATTGAGAATCAGGGTCAGCTCGAAATGCAGGTGGGCGCGTTTCTTGGTGATGGGGTGGTTGGCCGACCTGCCCAACGTGCCGATGCGTTGTCCCGCCTCCACCGATTGGCCGACGCGCAATCCGCTTTCCACGCGGCGAAGATGCGCGTAGAGCGAATAGACCGCCAGCGATTCGATCTCGTGACGGATGACGATGTAGACGCCGTAGGCCGAGGCCCAGCTGTTGTTGTTGATGTAGACCACCGCGCCGTCGGCCGTCGCCATGACCGGATCGACCGGTTCGTCCTTCTTGTCGCGTTCGAGGCATTGGATATCCACGCCCTCATGCATGCGCCAGCCGCTGTTGCGCACGCAGCCGTAGGCTCCGGCGGGCCAGTTGTTGCCGATGGTTCCGGTGAAGAACTTCGCTCCGCCGTCCTCTTCGAGCAGCGTCCTGTTCGCCGTTGGAAAACGGAAAAGCTGGGCTCCGGCGTCGGCCGGAACAACCAACAACGCCCAGGCCGCGATCAAGATGCTGTGAACCTTCCGGACCATCGCGGACCTACCAGTATTTCTTGGTTTCCAGTTTCTTGGCGACGGCGTTCAGGCCCTCGCACATCCGCTGCATCTCCTCCTCCGAGGCGTCCGGGGTGAAGATGAACACGCCGTCCGACAGCCTTTGGTCGATCACCTTCGCGGCCAGCCAGCGCCCTTCGGGAAAGAAACTGTGAACCGCGATGCGCTTGCCGCGATGCGAGACCGTCGTGTTCTCCAGCAGCCATCTGCCCGTCCGGTCGAAGCGCACGCCCACCGCCCTGCCGAAATTCACCTGTTCGCCGTCGATGATCCGGATGTCGTCGATCACCGCGGCCTCGATGATGTTTCGCTCGTCGATGAAGGGGACGCGGTGGACGTGGATGGTCTGGGGGTTCTCCCGATAGACGCTGACCGGCATGACCCAGCGGCTGGCGTTGGTCGGCTCCTCCAGGTGCAGGCGGAAGGTCGCAAACTTCTCGTCCTTCTTCTTTCCGCCCTTCGTGGTCTCGCAACCGACGAGGAAACCAACCGCAAGAACGGCCAGAATGAGGTTGATCGGGCCAATTCGTTTCTTCATATTGCGCCGCCAAACCAAATCCATGAACCCCGGAAAGTAAAGCGACTTTCCGAAACGACAACAGACTTATGGGACAGCAACGCAACAAAGTTGAAAAGAGATCGCGCCGCAAGGCCTACCTGAAGCGCAAGAATGAGGCCGCCAAAGCCGAAAAGTCCGGCAAGGCCGCCGAAAAGTCCGAGTGATCGAGGGGACGGCCCCTTTCTTCCTTTGCTCGACGCCGGGTCTGCGCGGTAGAATTCCGTTCGCATGCCCGGCGTCGTTCTTTCCACCCTCAACGCCAAGTATATCCACTCGGCGTTCGGCCTGCGCTGTCTGCTGGCCAACATGGGGGAGCTGCGCGCTCGGACGCGCGTCCTCGAATTCGACCTCAAGCAACGCCCCATCGATATCGTCGAGGCGTTGCTGGACTCCGATCCCGAGATCGTCGGTCTGGGGGTCTACATCTGGAACGTCGCGCAGACCACGGAGGTCGTCGCCACGTTGAAACGACTCCGACCCGGAATCGTCGTCGTCCTCGGCGGGCCGGAGGTCAGCCACGAAACGGACGGTCAGCCCATCGTCGAACTCGCCGATTACGTCGTCACCGGCGAGGCGGACCTTTCCTTTCCCAAACTCTGTGGGCGACTCCTCGCCGGCGAACGGCCGGACACGAAAATCATTGCTTCCCTCACGCCGGACCCGGCGGAGATTCAACTGCCCTACGATCTTTACGACGAAGGCGACATCGCGCATCGCGTGATCTATGTCGAGGCCTCGCGGGGTTGTCCCTTCACTTGCGAGTTCTGCCTGTCCGCCCTGGAGATCCCCGTGCGACAGTTTCCCATCGATGAGTTTCTGTCTGCGATGGAACGGCTGCTGGAGCGCGGGGTCGTGCAGTTCAAGTTCGTCGACCGCACCTTCAACCTGAATCTCAAAATCAGCCGCCGGATTCTGGAGTTCTTTCTTGAGCGCCTTCGTCCGGGATTGTTCGTTCACTTTGAGATGGTCCCGGACCGGCTGCCGACCGGCCTCCGCGAGATCATCGCCCGCTTTCCCCCGGGGGCGCTGCAGTTCGAGGTCGGCATTCAGACCTTCAATTCCGAGGTCGCCGCCTTGATCAGCCGTCGACAGGATTACGACCGGCTCGCTGACAACTTCCGCTTCCTGCGCGGGGATACCGGCGTGCACATCCACGCGGACCTGATTGTCGGGTTGCCCGGTGAGACGCTGGAAAGCTTCGGCCGGGGTTTCGATCGATTGGTCGCGCTGGCCCCGCAGGAGATTCAGGTCGGCATTCTCAAGCGATTGCGTGGGACGCCGATCGTCCGTCACGACGCGGAGTGGGGGATGGTCTACAATCCGGCCC
>JAYPGD010000042.1:0-4862 GCA_038126655.1 Verrucomicrobiales bacterium | reverse complement strand
CGATGCTTACGTTCAGTGAACTTCAACGCAAGCGGACCTTTGCTCGCTACTGGGACCTGGTGGGCAACAGCGGCAACTTCGCGGAAACGACCCCGCTGCTTTGGCGGGATGCGCCGTCGCCTTTCGGCGCGTTTCTCCAGTTCAGCGATTGGCTGTTCTCACGAACACGGGCTCGGCATGGCATTGCCCTGACCCGCCTGATGGAACTGCTGCACGAATACCTGACCCGGGAGTCGGGGGTCGCTTCTGCCGATTCGGCCAACGCCCTGTGGAACGACTGTCTCAGCGCGGGGCGGAAAGACATCCCGCCTTTCCTGCGTGAACGGCTGCCGGATCGGGAACCGCCGCCGCGCTCGGCGATGCAGGCCGCCGGCCCCAAACGGCAATCGCGTCATTCCGCGCCCAAGAGCCCCGACGCGTAACGCTGTCGCGCCAGGGCAAGAAACGCGCGACCGTTCAAACACGGAGCACACAGAGGGAAGGAGAACCACAGAGAAAAGGCATTTTTCCCTCCGTGGTTCTCTGTGTCCTCTGTGTTGAATAAGGGTGCGCCCGCCCCCTTGCCGCAACCCTGACGGCGCAAGCGCGCGGCGCGTCGGTTCCTGCTCACGCCCGCGCCAAATCTTTCACCTGCTCTCTTACGGCTTGCTCTTGCCTTCTCGCTTCCCTTCAACCAAACCATCGCGCGTCTGATCGCCGAATGGGCCAAGCTGAAGTCCGCGTTCGCGTTTTCTTGTTCCCGAGTTCGGGGGGTCCCCTTAGGATCGTGGGCAGATGAAAACCCGCGCGTCTTTCATTCCCGTTCTAGCGGCGGCGTTCCTGTCGTCTTGTCCGGCCGCCTCCGCCGCCGAACCTGTCCCCGGATCCGACGAACTTCCCCGCGTTCCGCCGACGCCAGCGCCGCAGGCCGCCGCGAAGTTTGAGTTGAAGGACGGCTATGAGATTCAACTAGTCGCCGCCGAACCACAGGTCGCGGATCCGATTGCCATTGTGTTCGACGAGGACGGTCGCGCCTTCGTCATCGAGATGCACGGCTATCCGGAAAAGCGCGCGGGCAATCTCGGACGCGTCAGGTTGCTGGAAGACGCCGACGGCGACGGGCGTTTTGACAAACACAGCGTCTATGCCGACGGGCTTTCCTGGCCTTCGGCGATCTTTCCCTGGGATGGCGGGGTATTCGTCGGCGCCGTTCCCGATCTCTGGTATTTCAAGGATACGGACGGCGACGGGAAGGCCGACCTGAAGAAGAAGCTGTTCACTGGATTCATCGCGGGGCCGAAGGAGCGGGACATTGCCCCGCGCTGTTTCAACAGCATGACCTGGGGGCCGGACAACCGCATCCATATCGCTTCTTCGATGAACGGCGGGCTGGTTCGTCCCGCTGACGATCCGACCGCCGAGCCGCTCGACCTGCGTCGGCGCGACTTCTCCTTCGACCCGCGAAAGCTCGACCTTCGCCCCGAAACCGGAACGGGCCAGTATGGCCTTACGTTCAACGCGCGTGGCCGCAAGTTCGTCTGCAAGAACTCCAACCACATCCAGGCGCTGATGTATGAGGAGCGCTACGTGGGCCTGAATCGGCATTATTCCCTGCCCGCGGCCAAGGTGGACATCGGCGTCGATGGACCTGCGGCGGAGGTCTTTCGCATCAGCGGCGACGAGCCATGGCGCATCCTGCGCATGCGTTGGCGCATCGAGGGGACCTACGCGGGCGGCGTGGAGAAGGGCGGCAAGGTCTCAGGCTACTTTACCTCGGCCTGCGGGATCACGATCTACAATGGCGACGCGATGCCGGAGCTGATCGACAACGCCTTCATCGCCGCGCCGGCCAACAATATCGTGCACCGCAAACGCATCCGCGAAGAGGGGGTCGCGCTGGTCGCCGAACGTCCGGCGGACGAGCGGGACCGCGAGTTCCTGGCGTCGCGCGACCAGTGGTTCCGCCCGGTCAAGTTCGCCAACGCCCCGGATGGCGCATTGTATGTCGTGGACATGTATCGCGAGATCATCGAGGTCGCCCATGCGATCCCGGATTCGATCAAGGAGCGCGTCGATGTCTACAGCGGCACGGACCGGGGACGCATCTGGCGGATTGCGCCGAAGGGATTCCAACGCAGGCCGAAACCTCGACTGGGCGAAATGTCACCGGAGGAACTCGTCAGGACGCTGGCCCATCCGAATGGCTGGCATCGCGAGACCGCCGCGCGCCTGCTGCTTGAACGCGATGCGCGATCCGTTGTCCCGCAGTTGAGCGACCTGTCGGCGAACAGCGATTCACCCGCCGGTCGGCTGCGGGCGTTGGGCGTCCTGGATTCATTCGGCGCCATCACGACGGGTCAGATTCTTAACGCCCTCAGCGATTCATCGCCGGCGTTGCGCGAGCGCGCGATTGTCCTGGCCGAACCGCGTTTCGCCGACATGCTGGTGAAGGATCGGCAGGCGATCGAAACCCGCCTGAAGGAACTTTCCGCGGCGTCGGATACGGATTCCTTCGTGCGATTCCGGATCGCGCTCGCGATGGGGAAGCTCCGGCCGTTTTCACAGGGGGAGATCCTGACGAACATCATCAGTCACGATCCCGACTCGGAATGGATGAGGCATGCGGTCCTCAACTCGCTCAACTACGACGGCTACGTCGGTCAGTGCTTTCGCGCCGTGGCGCCGGATCCGGATCCGGCGTTCAACGAATTTCGCCGTCAGTTGACCCGACTGATCGGCGTCATCAATAGCCATCCCGAAGTCGAGAATGTCCTCCGTTTCGTGGCGGGCTCGACGAATGCGGCCGTCGCGTTTGAGACGGCCGCCGCCCTGGCGGACGGGCTGCGCCAGGCCGACAGTTCGCTGGAACGGGTGGATGGTCAGGGTCGGATCGCAGCGTTGTTCGCAAAGGCGCGGGAATCGGTCGTCGACCGCGCGGCGGGCGCCGCTGACAGGATCGCCGCAACCCGCCTGCTGGGATGGGCGAAATCCGAAGCCGCCATGGAGGCGTTGTTGCCGCTGTTGGACGGTCGCGAGCCCCAGGCACTGCAGTTGGCGGTGCTGGATTCGTTGGCGCGGTTCTCCGAAGCCCGGATCGGCGAGGCGTTGGTGGACAAGTGGCCGACGCTGACGCCGCGGTTGCGCAGCGAAACCATCCGGACCCTGCTGCGCCGATCGACCTTCACCCATGCCTTGCTGGATGGCCTTCGCGAAGGCGTCATTCGTCGGGCCGATCTTTCCTCGACCCAGATCCGTTTCCTGAGGAACCACCGCAGCAAGAACGTGCGCGCCGCCGCCTTGCGGACCCTTGAATCGCCGCCTGTACGGCAGCGCGCGGAAATCATCGATTCATTCCGCCCCGCCTTGGAATTGAAGGGCAATGTCCGTCGGGGCAGCGCGGTGTTCCTGGAGCGTTGCGCCTCGTGTCACAAATTGAACGACCTTGGCCACAACGTCGGCCCCGATCTCGCGACCATCAAGAACGCCGGCCGCGAGGAACTGCTCACCCACATCATCGATCCCAACCGGGAGGTCGATCCGAATTACGTCAACTACACGGTCGAACTCAAGGACGGCGAAAGCGCCCTCGGCATCGTGGTCTCCGAATCCGCCGACAGCGTCACGCTGAAACAGCCCTTCGGGGTCGAGACCGTCATTCGCCGCGCCGACATGCTGAGCATGAAGAGCGACGGCAAGTCCGCCATGCCCGAAGGCCTGGAACTCGAACTCAGTCACGAACGCATGGCGGATCTGATCGAGTATCTGCTGCAGACTCGGGAGAGGTAGTCGTCCCATTTCCCACCTTGCCGGTCGTCATTCGCTGACCTAACCTGACTCAGCATGGGAACGACGCTTGATCTGCCGGCCATCGAAGACCAGCAGGAGTTTAATCTCCGCCGCTGGCGTGAGATCTGCGTTGACCCCGCCCTGAACGCCATCGAAGGCCGCGTCGAAACCGACCGCTTCGGCCAGATCATCATGACGCCCCCCGCAGGATTCTCCCACAGTGATTTCGAATCGGATATACTGACCCGGTTGAATGCCTTGCTGAGCGGCGGCAAAGCCAGGCCCGAATGCCCCATCTCCACGTCGGGCGGTGTGCGCGCGGCGGATGTCGCTTGGATATCCGACGAGCGGCTCAAGACGGCGCTGCAGGAGAACATTCTCGTGCAGGCGCCTGAGATCTGCGTTGAAGTCCTTTCTCGTTCCAATACACGCAACGAAATCACCGAGAAGAAGCGCCTGTATTTCGAGGGCGGCGCTGAAGAAGTCTGGATCTGCGATCTGAATGGCGGCATGCATTTCTTCGGCAGGAATACCTGCGACGACGAGTTGGGCGCCTCAGCCATCTGTCCCGGTTTTCCCAAGCGTGTGAGTTCCTGAGCATGTCGGCCGCCGAACGAGAGAAGCGCAGGAAGCTCGGCCGCGTTCTGGCGGTCGCCTTCGTCGTCGCCTTGATCCTTGGCCCGGGGCCGGGGCTGCGGTTGATCAATCCCGACATCAACGATCCTGGAGCGACCTTCACCATTCTCGGCCTGCCCAAGGTCTATGCCTGGGGGTTGTTCTGGTACGGGGTGGAGTTGGTCATCATCCTGACCGCCTACTTCAAGGTTTGGCGCGGCGACGACGAGGAATCGGAAACTGTCGAATCGAAGGAGGCCGCCGATGGGTGAGCCGGCGCTGGAGTCGAACACGATGGGAAGCCTGCCCTATGTTGTGCTGGGCGGCTACCTGCTGATGCTGCTGGCCTTTGGCATCGCGGGTTGGCGCAGGAGCACGGACAGCGAGGAGGATTATTACCTGGCCGGCCGCGGGCAGGGCTGGATCGTTTCGTCGCTGACCATCATGGCGACCTTTTTCAGCTCCTTCGCCCTGCTTGGCGC
>JAYPGD010000041.1:17148-20134 GCA_038126655.1 Verrucomicrobiales bacterium | reverse complement strand
TCTGGTCGGCGCAGAGGAAGATGTGGCGTTTGAATCTCTCAACGCCGAACGCCTCGACCGCGGTTTTCAGTTCTTCGGACATGACGGATGGAACGGGAGGGGAGATTACCCGCATGAGGCCGAGCCGCAAGCGCGGGGTTCCCGCCCTGAGCGCGCGATTGAAAGTGGGCGGCCGACTTTTCCGCCGAAATGACCAAATCCAGAATCCCGACGCGAGACCCACGAGACTGAGGCTGGCTTCGGTACTTGGGTTTCGTCATTCCTTGGCTACCTGGGTCCTTGGGTGTTTCGTAATTGGCGCACATTCCAAACGTGACCGTCTTCAATCACCACCCTTCTTTGATCACACCCCAGCCCGGAATTCCCTTATTTTCCTGCTTTTCAATTGGGTCGGCGGAGCGGAGTATGATTGGCTGGTAGATGCACGACTCATGAAACTGCGACGCCAGACTACATTTCGAAGGCTGCATTGGGGAGCAGCGGCCACGCTGGGCTGCGTTCTGGGCGCGAGCGCCGCCGCGCCGGGCGGTCTTGAATTCTTCGAAAAGGAGATCCGCCCCCTTCTGGCCTCTCATTGCTACGAATGTCATTCCGCCGAGACGAAGAGTCTCAAGGGCGGGTTGCGCGTCGATTTCCGCGACGGCCTGCTCAAGGGCGGCGACACCGGCCCCGCCATAGCGCCCGGCGATCCGGACAAGAGCCTGCTGATCGAGGCCGTGCGTTATCACAACCTCGAACTGCAGATGCCGCCCAAACGGCCGCTCACCACGACACAGGTCGAAGCCCTGACAAAGTGGGTCGCCATGGGCGCGCCCGATCCGCGTGAGACCGGCGCCAAGATTGCAAATCAGCACAAGGCCATGACCGTGGAGGAAGGCCGCGAATTCTGGGCCTTCAAACCCTTGTCGAACCCCGCCCCGCCGCAACCTTCGTCGCCCGACGCCAGAATCGAGAATCCGATCGACTCCTTCCACCAGGCTCGCCTTGCCAAGGCCGGCCTGACGCCCGCCCCGCCGGCCGCCAAGCGCGATCTGATCCGCCGCGCAACCTACGATCTGACCGGTCTGCCGCCGACGCAACGCGAAGTGGAGGAGTTCCTGGCCGACGACTCGCCCGGCGCCTTTCGCCGGGTGGTGGATCGCTTGCTGCGCTCGCCGCAATACGGCGTGCGCTGGGGAAGGCATTGGCTGGACGTCGCGCGCTACGCCGACTCCAACGGTCGCGATGAGAACCTCGCCTTCGGCAACGCCTGGCGCTACCGCGATTACGTCGTCGACGCCTTCAACAATGACAAGCCCTTCAATCGCTTCCTCATCGAACAACTCGCCGGCGACCTGTTGCCGGACGGCGATCGCGAAACCTTCACCGCGACCGGCTTCCTCCAACTCGGAGCCAAGGTGCTCGCGGAGGGCGACAAGGACAAACTGGTCATGGACACGATCGACGAGCAGATCGACACCATGGGCAAGGCCTTCCTCGGCATGACCCTGGGCTGCGCGCGCTGCCATTCGCACAAGTTCGACCCCGTGCCGCAGGAGGACTACTACTCGCTCGCCGCGATCTACAAAAGCACGGCAACCTTCGCCGAAGGCGGTCGCGGCGCGATCAAGTATTGGTACGAACGCGCGTTCGCCGACGAGGAGGAGAAGAAGAAGATCGCCGCGGTGGACAAGGAGATCGCCAAGCTGAAGTCGGCGGCGTCGGGCTTCAAGTCCCGGGCCACGGTGAAGCTGCGCGGCGAGGCGCGGACCAAGGCCGCGGATTACCTAGTCGCGGCGACGAAGTTCGCGCCCAGCGCGACGCTGGAGGAGGTCGCCCTGATCGCGAAGCCGAAGGGGCTGCATCCGCGCATCCTCCACACCTGCCGCCTGCATCTGGAATACAACAAGACCGACCCCTTCTTCGCGCAATGGCACGAGCGGGCCGACGACCCGGCCGCGGTGGAAAAGCATTTCGCCAAGGTGTTCACGGAGGCCGAAGCCGCGCTTGCGGAGGCGCGCATGAAGGACCCCAAAGCGAAGACCTTGAAGGACGAACGCCTCGAACGCGCCCGCGCCGCGCTTTACGACCTGTCCGGATTTCTCACCGTGCCCGCCAAGCCGGAACACGCCTTCGACGCCGAAACCCTGGCCGAATATGACCGCCTGAGCGAGGAGGCCCGGATCTTCGAAAGCGCCGCCGCGGATATCACTTCCGCCATGGGCGTGACCGACGGCGAGATCCTGAAGGAGCTGCCCGTGCATATTCGCGGCAGCCACCTGAACATGGGCAAACCCGTCCCGCGCGCGACGCCGCGGGTGATGCGCTTCAGTCGGCGCAGCATGAAATTCCCGGAGAAGCAGAGCGGACGACTGGAACTGGCGCGCTGGATGGCCGATGACCGACATCCCCTCACCGCGAGGGTCTTCGTCAACCGGGTCTGGCGCTGGCATTTCGGCCGCGGGCTCGTCGCCACGCCGAACAACTTCGGCGTCCAGGGAAACAAGCCCACGCATCCGGAACTGCTCGATTGGCTGACCGGCGAGTTCATCCGCTCCGGCTGGAGCGTCAAGGCGCTGCATCGCCTGGTCATGAATTCCAACGCCTACCGCATGGCCACGCAGCATTCCAATCCAGCCAAGGTCGATCAGATCGATCCCTCGAACCTGCTCTGGTCGCGCTTCGATATCCGCCGCCTTGAGGCCGAGGAAATCCGCGATTCCGCCCTCGCCGCCGCGAGCCTGCTGGACAAGCGCCTGGGCGGGAAGACCATTCCCCTGCGCAACCGGCAGTTCTTCTTCAACCACACCTCCGAGGATCACACCGACTACGACAAGTTGCGTCGCCGCTCGCTCTACCTCCCCGTGGTGCGCAACCACCTCTGCGGCATCTTCGAGCAGTTCGACTTTCCGGATCCGAACCTTCCGGTGGGCGACCGGCAGACGACCACGGTCGCGCCGCAGGCCCTGATGATGATGAACTCCACCCTGTTCATGGACGCCGGCGA
>JAYPGD010000041.1:0-17138 GCA_038126655.1 Verrucomicrobiales bacterium | reverse complement strand
GCCGCGCAGGCCCTGGACATGGACGTCGCCAACGACGGCGCGCGCATCGACTTCGCCTACCAACGCGCGCTGGTCCGCCCGCCTTCGGACACGGAGCGCGAACGCGCGTTGAAGTTCATCGCTGAATTGACCGGTCCGCCCGCCCTGTTGAATTCCTCAACGGTCGACGAAGCCGCAAACGTGGAAGCCCGCCGCAAAGCCTGGTCGCTGTTCTGCCAAAGCCTGCTGGCGTCGAATGAGTTCATTTACTTGAATTGAATTTGCAATGAACGACGCCGCCCAATTGATCACTCGCCGCCGGATGCTTCGAGACAGCGCTGTGGGTTTTGGCAACATCGCGCTGATGTCGATGTTGCAGAACGAGGCGTCAGCGTCGTCCGCGGCCAATCCGGGCAACCCCCTGGCGGCGAGGATTCCGCACATCGCGCCGCGGGCGAAGCGGGTGGTGTTCCTGTTCATGAAGGGCGGTCCTTCGCACGTGGACACCTTCGATCCCAAGCCGCTGCTGACCCGCGACCACGGCAAGAAGCCGCCCTTCGATCTGCCGCGCGTCACCTTCGCGAAGCAGGGCAATCTCCTGAAGTCGCCCTGGGAGTTCAAACAGCACGGCCAGAGCGGGCTTCCGGTCAGCAGCCTGTTTCCCAATGTCGCCAAGTGCGTTGACGACCTCTGCATCCTGCGTTCAGTGCACGGCACCAATCCCGCCCATGGCGGCGCCTTGCTCAAGCTGCACACCGGCAGCGACAATTTCATCCGGCCGAGCATGGGCTCGTGGATCGTCTATGGCCTCGGCACGGAAAACGAGAATCTCCCCGCCTTCATCACCATCTGCCCGACTTTGGCGCATGGCGGCGTGACCAACTGGGGCGCGCAGTTCCTGCCGGCCTACTGCCAGGGCACGCCGATCGGCAACGCCAGCCTTCAGGCGAAGACGGTCAAGGTGAAGAACATCCGGAATCATCGCATCGACGCCCGGACCCAGCGCCAACAACTCGACCTGATCAAGGCGATGAACCAGGATCACCTGGAGGCCTCGGGAACGGAGAAGGCGCTGCTTGGCAGGCTTAATTCGTTTGAACTCGCCTACCGCATGCAGACTTCGATGCCCGAGGCGCAGGATTTTGGCGGCGAGACCGCGGTGACGAAGAAGCTCTACGGCATCGACGATCCGGTGACCGAGGACTTCGGCCGCCAGTGCCTCATGGCGCGGCGGTTCCTGGAGCGCGGCGTGCGTTTCGTGCAGGTCACGCACAGCGACAGCGAGGTGCAGTGGGACCAGCACAGCAATCTTTACCAGGGTCACACCAAGAACGCGGCCGAGGTCGACAAGCCCATCGCCGGCTTCCTGCGCGATCTCAAGTCGCGCGGGCTGCTGCAGGACACCCTGGTCATGTGGGGCGGCGAATTCGGCCGCACGCCCACCGCGCAGGGCAACAACGGCCGCGACCACAATCCGCACGGCTTCACCATGTGGTTTGCCGGAGCCGGGGTGAAGGGCGGTTTCGCCTATGGCGCTTCAGACGATTACGGCTACTACGCCGCTGTGGACAAGATGCACGTCCACGATCTCCACGCCACCATGCTCCACGCCCTCGGCATGGATCACGAGCGTCTGACCTTCCATTACGCCGGCTTTGACCACCGGTTGACCGGTGTTGAAGGCCACGTCGCCACGGACATCTTCGCCTGAGCCCGGCCATGATCGGCAACCTCATCGACGTCAACGTCAACCTCTCGCGCTGGCCGTTCCGGCGACTGCCTTTCGATACGGTCCCGGAACTGGTCGGGAAGCTGCGTTCGCGGGGCGCGGCCCAGGCATGGGCGGGCAGCTTCGATGGGCTGCTGCACCGCGACGTCGGCGCGGTGAACGGACGACTCGCCGGGCTGTGCCGGCGCCATGGCGAAGGATTGTTGATTCCCTTCGGAACGGTGAATCCCGCGCTGCCGGACTGGGAGGAGGATCTGCGGCGTTGCGCCGAGGATTACCAGATGCCGGGCATCCGCCTGCATCCCAACTACCATCAATACACACTGGATGACGAACGGTTCGTGAAGCTGCTCAAGCTGGCCGCCCAACGGAAGCTGATCGTGCAGATCGCCGTGTTGATGGAGGACGAGCGCACGCAGCACCCATTGGTCCAGGTTCCGCACGTGAATGTCGCGCCGCTGGCCGATGCGCTCAAGGCGGCGCCCGGCGCGCGGGTGGTTCTGCTCAACGCCCATCGCGCCGTGCGCGGGAAGACCTTCCTGCAGATGATCGCCACCGAGCGGATCTGGTTCGACATCTCCAATCTGGAAAGCGTCGGCGGCGCGGCGAAGATCCTCGACCAGGCGCCATTGGAGAAGATTCTCTTCGGTTCGCACGCGCCGTTCTTCATCTTCGAGTCGGCCCTGTTGAAACTGCGTGAATCGGACCTCGAGGAGGCGCAGTTGAAGGCGATCGCGACGACGAACGCGCAGAAGCTGCTGCAGGGGTAGCCGCGTTTCTTGGGCCGCGAAATCGTGAGCGACGTAGCTGCGCTCGCCAAAGCGCAAATCACCGCTCCACCTTCTGAGCGCAGTTCAGTTCCCATACCCAATCCCTGATTGTTTTGCGCAAGGGTTCGCTCGGCTGAACGACCGCGAAGCGGTCCGGGAAGGCGCCCGTCGGTTTCAACCGACGGTCATTGCGAACACAAGGCATGCGTCCCAAACGGGACGCGGGAACGCCCGCGATTCCCTCGCGGCTTGCCAACGCTTCAGCAGCGTCCCTCCTTACCTTTCTGTAGTGTGGGCTCTGTGAGCCCATTGCGACGCCATCGCCTGACACAGGCGACGCTACACCTTGCCCCTCCGGGACGCGCTGGTTTTGGGTGGGCTTCGCCGAACACCATTACAGGATCACTCTCAGGAAAGTCCTCGAACACCTGGCATCACGTGGCGGTGTCCTACGATGGGACGACAGTGGAAGGCCTCTCAAGCGAGGTATGGAACTACGAGACGCCCGGTCTCGGAGGCGGATACGCCGTCGTGATGACAACAAAACTACCCGACGGCCGCGCGTTCTCCAAAGTCGTGTTCAGCGGCTATCCGGACGCCTCAATGCCGGAAGATGAACTCCCTGTGAAACTGAGCGACTGGGAGGAGCAGAAACCGTTGCCCTAGAGGCCGGCTGAACTTGATTCTTGAAGTGTCCACCGACTGGGGGCAGGTCAAGGTCAACGCTTACTCGAATTCCGACGAGTCATTACTAACTTCTGGCAACTCAAACATCATATTGCTGGTCAACACGAATCCTGGCTTCTTCATCATTACCGTGACGTTGAGGTCACGCACGTATCTGCACACGACGCCATGGGCAAGCAACTCCGCCTCAAATTGTTTCACAACTCCCTCGTAAGTATGGGCGGATACATCAATCTGTCGGATTCCCAGCAAAGCAATCTCTCGATGAACCCAAACAGGTCGCCGTGCAAAAATGCTGTAACCGTGAACTGCGTTGGTCAGCGGGACTGTCTCGGCGCCTCCAATAGCGGTCTAAACATGTAATCCGAACTCATCTGGCCATCGTTTCCAGTAGGACTTCAATCGTGCCACTGGGTTTTTGGAAAGACCTCCGCCTCGGAATCCCGGGAGGGGGCGCACGAAGTCACGAGCCAAGACCTCAGGGGAAACCTCGATAGTAGCAGGCGCTTTCCTAAACACGAAAAGCAATAGCCCCCCGAGAATCAAAAGAACGAACGCGACTGTAATTCGGCGAATCTTCAATTGGAGTGACCCTAGTCGGTGGAAACTTCAAGAATCAAGTTCTGCCGAGAATCTCTCATCCAGATCACTTCAGTTTTTCGGGGGCCTCTCAGGGCGCCGAGCATGGCGGTCTGTCGCACATGTCCATTTACTGAACTGCGCCCCACCTTCTTTGCGAGGATGGCTATGGTTGCGAAGGCGGGAGCGGTTGCCTACCTTCGCGGGCCATGTCGATCATGTCCGAACAGACCGGGGAGTTTCTCACCCATTGGCAAAGTGACGCGCGGTTGCGCTGGAGCGCCGAGGACTTTGCCGCGCAACAGGCGTTCGTGAACGACGCGGTCGCCGGTCGCGAGTGGGCGGACTGGTCCACCCCTGGCGCCGCCATGCAGCTCATCCAGGCCAGCCTGTTGGGCGCTCCGCTGGAGGACGCCGAGAAAGGCGACGCGATCGTCCTCGCCGGACCGGTGGTGGAGCTGACAGCTCCGGCGAAGCTGTTCGCCATGGCGGCCGGGCGGTTGAATCCAGGGGGACGCCTGGCGGGAATCATCCCCTGCCTGCGCGACAACTCACCGGAAAGTTCGCTCTTCATGGAATTGGCGGCCAAGCAACTCTGGCCGTATTGCGTTGAGGAGGAGATTCGTGAAGCGTTGAATGAAGCCGGCTTCAAGACCGACGGCGATGGCAAGGCGCGCTTCTCCGCCATCCCGCGGTTCAACCGATCCATCCTGAACGATGAATTGGGCTTCAAGGGCTTCCGCAGGATCTTCGATGATTTGGAGAAGCAGGGCTACGACCCAATCGAAGTCGGCTGGGGCGAACTGAGGTTTGCGGTGGATCTGGGGTAGCTGGCTTGGGAATCCACGAAAGGCGAAGGAGTCGTCAGAATCTCGTAGCCGCGACCTTCAGGTTGCGCGATGCGCGCCCGGCATGCCGCCGGGCGATGGTTTCACGGGAGGCGATGCCTCGGAAACGCGGTTGTTCCGGTATGGGAACCGGGGCGTTTTGGCGGGGATCAAGGCGGAGAGGTCATGCCGAGCGCCCCGGGGCGCAACCTGAAGGTTGCGGCTACGGGGACACAACCACCCTCAATGCGTCATCGAGTGGAACAGGATGTTGATCCCGAGGGGGTAGGCATATTTCTCGGCGAACTGTTTGAAGTATTCGGGATCCTCGCCTTCGCGTTCCCAGCCATCGCCGAGGTCGGTGTTGTGGCAGATGACAACCATGAGGCGGCCCTTGTCGTCGTAGATGCCCCGATAGTGCGCTTCCTGCGCGTCGAAGCGCTCGGCGGTGACGCCGCGATAGAAGCCGTGGATGCTCGGGATCTGCGGGCGCTTGTCCAACGGGAAGATGGCGTGAAAGACATTGTGCTCAAGGGGGATTGAGACGGGCTCGCGATCGGGGAAGACCTGCTTGATGTTGTAGTAGAGGTTGTCCCATTCGGACTCGCCCCAGAAGTCGTCGATCATCAGGAAGCCGCCGTTGTAGCAGTAGCGGCGCAGGCGTTTGACTTCCTCGTCGCTTAGTTCCAGGCGGCCCGGCTCCACAAGGTAGATGAAGGGGTGGTCGAAGAGTTCGTCGTCGGTGAGGCGCAGCACGGCGCCGTTGGGATCGACCTCCATGGAGGTCATCTCGTTGAGTCGATAGGAGAGGTTCAGGTCGGCGTCGGGATAATCTGTTTCCCAGCGGCCGCCGCGCCGGCCATAGCCTCCCGAGTAGTATTGCACGCGGGTGAAGGTGAAGATGTCGTTGGGCAGGTCCTTGTTGACCTCCCAGTCCGGGACGCCTCGTCGATCGGAGCTGAAGTCATTCCATCCGCGCACCTGGGCGAAACACAACCCGGCGGTGAGGAAAAGCAGCAGGGTGAGGGCGATCGTGGTTCGACGTTGTTTCATGGCGGGCCTCGCTTCCGTCCGGTCAGGTCAATGACTCATCGTATAGGTCAGGATGTTGATGCCAAGCGGATACGCCTTCTTCTCGGAGAATTCCTTGAAGAAGTAATGGTTGGCTCCCTCCTGTTCCCAGCCGTCGCCGAGGTCGGTGTTGTGGCAGATGCAAACCATGAGCCTGCCCTTTTCATCGAAGATGCCCCGGTAGTGCGGGACCTTGGAGTCCTCGGTCTCCCAGGTGATGCCGGTATACTGGCTCAGCGTCCCCGTCCGCACATTCGGGATCTGCGGCTTCTCCTTGAGTTGGAACACCTGCTTGAAGATGGGGTGGGACAGGGGGATTTCGCGCGGTTCAAATTCGGGAAGGACCTTCTTCAGTTCGTTGGCCACGACGCGATAATCGGCCTCCCCCCAGAAATCGTCGAACATCAGGAAGCCGCCATTGAGCAGGTAACGGCGCAGGTTGCGCGCCTCGCTGTCGCTGAGCAACAGGTCGCCGGCCTCAATCATGTAGATGAACGGATGGTCATAGAGCTCCGGGGAATCCAGGTCGATGACCACGCCGTCGGGGTGCACCTGCATCGAGGTCATTTCCTTGAGGCGGTAGGACAGGTTCAGTTCGGCGTCGGGGTAGTCAATGCTCCAGCGGACGGGCACGCCGTCGCGACGCCAGCGGCCGGCCGAGGTGTAGCGGATGCGGGCAAAGGTGAAGAGATCGTTGGGCAGTTCCTGACTTACCTCCCAGGTGGGCACGCCATTGCGCGGATCGCCGCGACGATGGCCGTATTGCCCGGGGAGTCCGCCGCGCTGCGCCGCGCACCATCCGGCCAAGAGACAAAGCGCGGCGAACAGGAGGCTGAGGCGGACGAGTCGTGACATGGCGGAGGGCGTGTCTGGCTCAGCGGCTTCGGATCTCGGCCACGACAATGCCGATCACAATCAAAACGCCGATTCCAATGGCAAAGTTGCGAAAGAAGTTGGGATAACGACGCAGGAATCCGGCGAGAAAGTTCTCGGTCCGGGAATTCAACGAGGAGCCCCGCCCCCGCTCTTCGGGGGGGCGCCGCATGTAGTCTCTGTCGCCGATACCCATGGTGGTTATTGGTGGCTGCGGGAGAGCGTGGAGAGCGGCTGTGTTCCGTCTTCGGGGCCAACCGCAGCAGCCTCCGACCCGCACGCGCTTGAAAACTGTCCTGATCTTGGTTGTTGGCAACGTTGCTGCGGCTGGTCTCCGACACAGCCGCGCTCCGAGAACGCCATTGCCGAGCAATGCTCGGCGCTCCGATCGTGTGGGGCGGCAGCGCGGCCGAGGACGCCTGCGCCATGCGGCGGAGGCGGAAAGATGAGGGCGATTCGGATCTTGGGGAGCCTGGCAGTCATCACTACTGGAAGACCGGTTTGGCGGGCGACGCCGGCGGTTTGGCAGACCCGGGATTTGCGCCTTTCGGCGGCTGCTGTCCCGACGCCTCATTGTCCCCGACGATCTCAAGCAACAGCTTGTGGGCGTCGCGGAATCGGGGGGCTTCCTCCAACGCCTGAAGGACATGCCGCCGCGCGGCCTTGTCCTGCTTGTCATGCAACAGTCGCGCGAGGTTGAAGTGGGTGTCGGCGGGATCGGGCGGGTCGAGTTGCAGCATGACCTGGTAGGCGTTGATGGCGGCGTCCGGCTTGCCGTTGGCCTCGCGCGCCTGCGCCAGGTAGCGATAGGGCTGAGGCAACAGCGGATTCACCGCCAGGTAGCGGTCGCCATTGCGCTCGACGGTTTTCCAGTCCTTGGCCTCGGCGCCGATCTGCATCAGGCGGAGGTAGGCGTCCAGGGAATCCGCGCTCAGCGAGCCCAGCGTTTCCAGGACCTTCTTTTCCTCGGCGAACTCCTGCAGACGACGATGCGCCATGGCAAGCAGGGCGTATGGATTGTCGGCGTCCTCAACGTTGTTGGGATAGGCCTTGATCAACTTGAGCAACGGCGCCTTGGCCTCCTGATACTTCTTCTGCTGCAGGAGCGAGGTCGCCTGCTGCATGAGAATCCAGAAATTCTTGGGATGGCTGGTCACGAGTTCGTTGATGTCGGCGGTGAAGGGATTCACCTCGGGTTTCTCCCATTCCAAGTCGGGCGCGAGGTTCTCGGCCCGGGCCTTGGCGAAGGCGGCAAACTTCTTCTCCAGTTCCTCGAGCGGTTCGGTGTGGGCGGCGATGGACTCATTGATCTCCCGGCCCTTGCCGAGGTCGCGCAGGATGGACTGCAGCGCCTTGATCCCATGATGTTTGATGATGAACTCCACGACCAGGGCCGACTCGTAGTAGGCGAACTGCAGGTGCATCGGGCTCTCGGGCGCGAGGAAGGCGGAGCTGAGCTCGCCGATGGGCGTGAGGCCGTCGCCCAGAACGAGTTCGCGATAATCCGGATTCATGCGCTGGCCCCAGACCGGATTGGCGGCGAGTTCCTCATGCACGGAAATCCCTTCGCTCAACCAACGCGGCATCTTGTTGCGCGTCATGCTGAGGGTCACCACATGACAGAACTCATGCCAGAGCACCGCCTCCCAGTTCGCCGGGCTGGAAACGCGGGAAGCCGGGCTATTCGCCGTGATCAAGCGTCCGAAGCAGACCCCGAGGAAGCCGTCGACGCCCGGCACGCCAAAGGTGCGCACAGCGAAGTCCTTTTCCTTGGGGAAGATCTCCACAATCGTCGGCGTCTCCAATTCCATGCCGTACTTGCCGCAGAGGACCTTCTTGGCGCGGCGCAGCAATCCGACAACCTTGTCGCCGTAGATGGCCTTTTCATGGGGGGACATGCGGACGATGAACTCATCATCCTGGATCGTCTCGAACTTGGTCATCGTGTCGTTGAGGGCGACGAGATTGAAGGCGTTGACATCGTAGCCGTCCTTCTCATTGACCTCCTTCGCCAGTTCCCAACCCTCGGCGTCGGAGCCCAGTCGAAGGAGGTCCGTGGCGAGTTGACTCTTGGCGGGCAGGTGATCCGGATCGAAGGCGAGAGCCCTGCGCTGGTAGGCCGCGCCTTCCCGGAAGCGATACTTGGCCGACAGCTTCTTGCCGATGAGGTGATCGACCTCGGGATTGGTCTTCCAATGCCGCAGCGCGTTTTCCCGGGAACGCGCCTCGCCCTTGGGATTGCTGTCGAGATGTTCCAGCACGGCCTGCAGGGCCCAGGCTTTGGGGCTCCAGGGATTCACGGTGAACGCGCGCTTCAAGGTATCCGCCGCCGTGTCGTAGTTCTCGCCATCGATCATGTGATCGGCCAGCAACAGCAGCGCCGGGACGTGATTGGGATTCAGATCGAGCGTTTTCTGGAGATTCTCCATGGCCACCTTGCGATCGCCCGAGGCAAAGGAGGCGGCGAGGCCGTAATGGATGTCGGGGTCGTCCTTGAACTTCCGGCGAGCCTCGAAGAACAGGTTGGCCGAGGTTTGGAAATCGTTCTTCTCCAGGGCGAGATTGCCGGCGGCAAGATAGACGTCGCGATACTCGGGGTCCTTCTTCTTGGCGACGTCGAAGAAATTGTCGAGCACCTGGCGGGCGTCCAGCTTGAGCAGCAACGCCGCCTGACCCAATGCGGTGAGGTTCCTGGCGTCGGTGTAGGCCCAGCGACGCGTGCCGGCGAGGTAATCGATCTCTTTCAGCAGCGTTTCCACGCGCTCCGGCTTGCCGTTGAATTGAAAGACGCGGCAGGCCGCGATGCGCAGGCGGATGCTGGTGGAAAAACGGGAAAGCGCATTCACCACGGTGTCGCGCGCCTCGGAATAGCGTCCCAGCGCCATCAGGCTGTCGATCTGGATCAGGCGCCACTCCTCGTCGTAACGGTTCTCCTCGGCCGCCTTGGTCGCCACATTCAACGCCTCCTCATACTCGCCGGTCAGGTAAAGTTGGCGGGTTTCGGAAACTTCGGCCGATTGGGCGCAAGGCGCCAGAATGAGCAGGGCGGCAACGGCGGCGTAAATCCGTCGACGCGCCAAAGTGAACGGGAAGCGGGCGCGGTCGAATGAGCCAATCGTCATGCCGCGGAATCTAACAGCGGTCCGGGGCGGTGTAAACGGTCGGGTTGAGGCGTCAGGGGATTGAAAACTGGGACGAGGCGGGGCCGCTGCCCGCGAAAAAATCGTGACGCAGGTTGCGGGAACGGATTCCCTCCCCCAACCCGATCGCGCGCCCGCCCTACCCGATCACGTTGTCCCCGCCCATTTCCCTCTGCTGCAGGGTGACCGGCCAGCCGGGGAATTGGTTGGACTTCTTCCCGTCGGTCGGATCGATCTGAAACCGAAAGCAATCGAGATGATAGGTCTTCTTCTTCTGATCGATGGTGACCAGTCCAAAGCCGCTGGCCTTCTGGTGCGCCAGTTCGTAGCGGTTCTTCTTCCGGCCGACCTCGGGATTGCCCACGGCGTAGACATAGACCTTGTTGCCGAGTCCATCGATGAACTCGCCGGTGTTGGGCAGGCCGTGGCGGGGGCGGTTTTCATGTTTCATCCCGACCTCGTCCGGCCGCCACCAACGCGGGTAGCCTGCGGCGATCGCCGGCGTGCAGAAGGACCAGCAACTGTCCCGCTGCTTGTCAGCGCCGTATTGTGTCAGGGTGGTCAGGTGCTGGTCGCCATTGATATGCAGCGGCCTGGCCTTCTTCAGAATCCGCACGGTTCGGTTGCGCGCGGTCTGGGGCCAGCCGTTGGAATCCAGGTCCGCCTTGAGGTAGCCGTTGTAACCGCCATGATGCGTCGCGACGCCGGCTAAAACCGTCTGGCTCAGCAGGACCTTCATGGAATGCCCGCGCCAGTCCTCCCCCCATTGTTCGAGAAACTTCTCTTGGCGCTCGCCCAGCAGTTCGAGGCCCGGCTTGTCGAGGTGGGCGGTGTCGACGTCCATGTCCTTGACGTGGTCCGCGCGTCCGCTGCCGGTGTCGACCTTCTCGGGGCCGCTCTTGAACTGCCGGTCGCTGACAATCGCGAAGCTGACGCCGCCATAGACCATGTCGCCGTAATAGACGGTCATGTTCTGCTTCACGGGCGTGGGATCGAAGAAATCGGGATGATGAGCGGTCGTCGTCCGGTGCACGACATTGACCATGCGGACGGGTTCGATGTAGCCGCCCTTGGACGAGGCGCCGCCGTCGGTGGTGTCCATGGGCGCGCCGCCTTCGCCCCAATAGTTGCCCTGGAAGACATCGTGGTCGTCAGGGATGACCACGGTGGGGCGATTGCGCATGACTTCGCCGAAGGCCCAGCCATGCATGTAATACTTGCGCAGGTAATTCAGAATGGCGGGCTCCTCGGGGCGACGGATGAGACCGTAACCGCCGTGATTCTCATACAGCTGGTCACCGGAGAAATAGGCCATGTCCGGGTCCAGCTTGACGATGTTGTTGGCGACCGGTTCGTAGGGAAAGGCGTAATCCTTCTGGCAGGTCATCGCGGCGAGACGAAGCGGACGCCCCGAGGGGTTCGCCTTGATGACCCCGGTCCGCTCGTGCTCCGTCACCGAACCGTCCAGATGCTTCTGGCGGAAGATGAGCTTGTAGGGCGTCTCCTTCTTCTCGTCCCACCCGGCGACGCGAAAGGTCGCAGTCCAGGCGTCCTCGTCCAACCGGGCCGTCCCGAGTTTTCGCCAGCCCTTGCCGCGCCCGGCCTGCAACTCGATCTCCTTGTCGTCGCCCTTGCCCAACGGACCCGTCAACGCGCTCAGCTTCAAAACGAAACCATCCTTCCCGCGCGAATCGCTGAGCGTGTACTGCGACCAGAGAATCGGACCGAAACGATGTTCCGCCGACACGGCGAAGGCGTCGCCGCTGACGACCCAGTCCTCGAAACGATAGCGCGCGGAGCCGCGCGGGGCGGCCTTGCCTTTGCCCTTGCCCCTGCCGCGTCCGCCGCCTGAATCCGGGCTGAAGTTGCTGGCCAGCGCGATGTTTCCGAGCAGCGACGCAGCCGTGACCGCCTTGCTGACCTCGCCCAAGCGGGAGCCCCTGGCGTCGGCGACCGTGAGCGTCAGCTTGTACATCCGGCCCTGCGGCGCGCCGGTCAACTTGAGGACAAGCCCCTTGGGTTTGTTGGTCTTTGCCACGGCGACCTCCGTGTTGCCGATGAACAATCTGCCTTCGCGCAATCCGGCCAGGACACTGGCCCGCGAGAAGCAGTTGCTGCGGTATTCATTGATGTCGCTGCGATTGCCGAGCCGGAACCCCGCCCCGCCATCCTTCCCCTTGACCTCGACCTGACTGATCTTGACCGACATTTCAAAGGCTCCCTTGAGATTCGCAAACTGGTGCGTGAGCAACTGGATGTTGCGGTCGCCCTTGAGCGACAGGCATTCCGCGGCGCCCTTGACAATTCGCCAGTCCTCCATCGGATTCGCCCAGTAATCCGCGCCGAGAAACACCCGGTCCGGCAGGGTGTGCCAGTCGCTCTGGTAATTGGCGGGGATTTGCTGAGCCTGGGATGCCGCGGGCTTGGTCAGTCCGATGGCGGCGGTTCCCACGCCGATGGTCTTGAGGGCGGTGCGTCGTGAAAAGGGGCGGTTCATGATGGTCTTGTTTTGTCAGTTCGCTTCGAGGCATCGACGGGGGGTCGGCACCGCATATTCAGTGATCAGGGATGGAGAGGCTAGCGGCATCGGGGAGGGAATGCCAAGGATTTGAAAGGCGCGCCATCCGGCGTTTGCGTGATCGCGCAACAGGCGTATATTGCCCGGTTCCGCTGCATTCATGAAATCCGCCGCCGCCACGGGCGCAAGGGATCCGGGTCGTCGCGACACTCCCGAGTCACTTGGAAAGTTCCCGGCGGCGCCGCGCCTCCACCCAGACCAGCCCCATGAAACCAACCGCCCCCCGCCAGCAGGCCTTCTCCCTCGTCGAACTCCTCGTCGTCATCGCCATCATCGGAATACTCGCCTCTTTCGTGGTGAGCGCCGTCAACAAGGGTTACACCAAGGCCAGACAAACGAGAGCCCGCATGCAGATGACCGAACTCCGCATCGCCCTACAGGAATATGAGAAGCAATACGGCAACCTCCCCTTCTCCGCCGCCGCCGCCGCGGCGGGAACGCCCGACTTCACCTACGGGGCCGGCCCCATCAAGAATAGCGGCGCCTATCAGACCGACAATCGCGAACTCGTCGCGGCCCACATGTCGCTCACGCACTTCCGCGATGGAACGCCCACGGCCAACGCCGATCGCTCACTGAATCCGCTCGACCGACAATTCCTTCACGCGCCCCAGGCCGACGGCGTCGGCAAACCCGGCATCGGACCCGACGGCGTCTACCGCGATCCCTGGGGACAACCCTACATCATCTCGCTCGACCTGGACTTCGACGGCCATTGCCTCGACGCCATGTATCGCAGGGAAAACGTTTCCCAGAAGAGCGGCGCGCTAGGTTTCAAGGCTCTCTATCGCCCCAACGGCCGGACCGGCGACCAGTTTGGCGTCATGTCGGACGTGATGATCTGGTCCTTCGGCCCCGACCGCACCGCTGATCCGAATCTCCGCGCCGATCAGGACGACCCCGGCTCCATGATGGGCAACGCCGACAACGTGCTGGATTGGATGAACTGATGGCGCTGAGCCGGTTCGCAGTTCCCGGTTCGCAGTTCCCGGTCCGCAACCTGTCGCGACGTAGTTGAGGCTTTGCGAAACGAAGGCGGATCACCAATCACCAACCGCGCCGTCGGGATAAAACACCCGCTGCGCGACTTCCTGTTCGAAGGGATGTTTCGCAACCTCGGCCTCGTTGATCTCGATGCCCAGCCCCGGCTTTGAATTGGGCTTCACGATCCGACCCTCAGGCTCCACGACGAAGCCTTCCTCCACCACCTCATTGCGCCACGGGACATCCGCATGGACCGTTTCGCAGATGATGTAATTCGGTTGTGAGAAACCGAATTCCAATGAAGCGGCCGTGCTCACCGGCCCCTGTGGATTGTGCGGCGCGAGGGCGATATCGTGGGCGTCGGCCAAAGCCGCGATGCGGCGCGCCCCCGTGAAGCCGCCGCAATGCGTCAAATCCATCTGGCAGATGTCGCACCCGCGCGCCGCAAACAAATCGCGAAACGCCGCCAGGTGCGTCAATCGCTCGCCCGTCGCGACCGGCGTGGAAATGGCGGCGTTGATCCGCGCCAGGCCTTCCACATTCTCCGGCCAACAGGGCTCCTCGAAGAAATAGAGTCCGTACGGATCCAAGGCTTCGCCAAACTTCAAACCCATCGCCGGCGAGGGTCGGGCGTGGCAATCGACCATGATATCGACGCCTTCCCCAACTGCCTCGCGCATCGCGGCCACCGCGGCCTCGGCGGTCCTGATGGGCTTCAAGCCTTCGATCGGCATGGTCGGCGGCACGGCCATGCTCTTGAACGCCGTGAAGCCGTCCTCCACCGCGGCGCCCGCCAGGTCGGCAAAGCGTTTCGCATCCTCGGCCGCCGTTTCATAGAAATCCTCCAACCGGCCGCCGCCGAGATGACAGTAAGTGCGGATGTGATCGCGCACCGGTCCGCCCCAGAGCTTGTGACAGGGCAGCCCCGCGACCTTTCCCGCAATGTCCCACAAGGCCAGGTCGATCCCCGAGATGGCGGTGGATCGCACGATGCCGTGGCCATGCCAGAAATGTTGGCGATACATCATCTGCCAGAGATGCTCGATGCGCGCCGGATCCTCGCCGACGAGCAACTCCGCCAGATCCTCGATCGCGCCAACCACGCTCCGGGTATGCCATTCCAGCGTGGCCTCGCCCCAACCGAACAAACCGGGCTCATCGGTGACAACTTTGACAAACACCCAGTTTCGCATCCGGGCGTGACACACGTGGGTTTCAATCGCGGTGATCTTCATGAGTTGGTTTCTGACGGAGCAGAGTAGTGCTCCCTGTGAGACCCGTCGATCACTGTCGCATGATGGTTTCGTTTTTCGGCTGACACAGCCGACGCCACATCTGTGAAGCTGCCGCGACTGCTGTTCATGCGCAAGCGCCCCCGCTCACCGCATTCGTCATTCGGGATTCTTTGGATCCTTGGGTGGCTGAGGGTTTCGTCATTCCGAAACCCAATCCCTGATTGAAACGCCGCCGCTCCACGCGCAGTATGTTGGTTCACCAATGCAAAGAACATTACTCCAGATCCTCACGCTGCTGGCGGCCTCCATCCCGATCGACGCGGCGCAATCGGCTCCCGCGAAGCTCGATCTCGGCGCGATCACCGAGGTCCACACACTGATTCCCATGCGCGACGGCAAACGCCTGTCCGCCTACCTCTACTTCCCGTCCGGCGACGGTCCCTGGCCGGTGATCTTCGAGCAACGCTATGCCTCGCTCACCGGCGCCTCGACACGCAAGGCCGCCGCGCGCCTGGCCGAAGGAGGCTACGTCGTCGCCATGGTCAACTTCCGCGGGACGGGGCTTTCCCAAGGGCATTACGTCGGCTATCGCGCGCTGCAATGGGGCGAGCTTCGCGATGGCTACGATGTCTGCGAATGGCTGGGTTCGCAGGGTTGGTCCAGCGGCAAGGTCGGAACCTTCGGCAGTTCGCAGGGCGGCTACGCGCAGAATTATCTCGCCGTCACCCAACCGCCCTCGCTTGCCTGCCAATACATGATCGACACCGGTTTGAGCCTTTTTCATGAGGGCTACCGCATCGGCGGCGCCACGCGACCGGAACGCTTCAAAAGCATGGCCCGGGTCTGTCGCGATCCGAAGGACAACGACGCCGTGTTGGCGGAGTGGTTCGCCCACCCGCACTACGACGACTACTGGCGCGCGGAGGACTGCACGCTGCATTTCGACAAGATGAATGTGCCCTGCCTCACGATCGGCAGTTGGTTCGACTTCATGAACCAGGGCTCCATCGCCAGCTACATCGGCCGGCAACACAAGGGCGGACCCGATTCGCGAGGCAAGCAATGGCTGCTCGTCGGACCCTGGTTGCATGGCCGCTACAACAAGGGAACCAAGGTCGCCGAGATGCAGTTTCCCGAGAACGCCGCCTGGCCGGTCGAGGAACACATGCTGCGGTGGTTCGACTTCTGGCTGAAGGGCGTGAAGAACGGGGTCGATAAGGATCCGCGGGTGCGCTACTACACTATGGGACCGGAGGGTGGGGCCAAGACCGCCGGCAATGTCTGGCGCGAAGCCGATGACTGGCCGGTGAATGAAAACCTGACGCCGCTGTTCCTTCAGGCGGACGGCGGGCTGTCGGAGGACAAACCGGCCGGCGGAGAAGGCGCGACGTCCTTCGTCAGCGACCCGAACAATCCCATGCAGATTCCCGGCCGCGGCTTTCCCGGCGCGCGCGACGCGCGACCATTCGAGAAACAGGCGGAGGTTCGGACCTTTACCACCGAGCCGCTCGATTCGCCCGTCGAATGGACAGGGCGCGTCTTCGCCGATCTGCGGGTGTCGTCCACGGCGAAGGACACCGACTTCATCGTGCGCGTCAGCGATGTCTATCCGGACGGGCGTTCGATGCTGCTGGTCGATTACCCCTGGCGGATGCGTTACCGCGACAGCTTCGAAAGCGAGAAACTGATGGAGCCGGGCAAGGTGTATCAACTGAAGTTCCCCGTCGGCTGGATTTCGCAGATCTTCGAAAAGGGGCATCGGATCCGTGTGACGATCTCCAGCACGGGCGCGCCACTCTATGAACCCAACCCGCAGACTGGAAAACCGCTGACGATCGAGTGGCCGAAGGACGCCATGGTTGCGACGAATTCCGTTCACCATTCGGCAAGGCACGCGTCACGGATCCTGGCCCCGGTGATGAAATGAGGAATTGGGCGATGGAAGGCCGCTTGGAAATGCAATCAATCCCCACGGATGGCAAAGCCGACCCACGGATGAAATGCATGGCAGGCAGACGGAAGGCTGCAGTTGCCCGCCCAATCTGATCGTATGGCGCTTGTTTCACTCTATATTGTGATCGTCGTAGCGATGTTCGTGATTCTATCGGCGTGGCATCAACTGCCATTTCAGAGTCGCCCGTGGAAAGGCGCCTTTGGAGTGACTGTGGTTGTCAGTCTCCTCGTGGGTCTGGGTCTGCTCACCTGGCGTCATCAACCATCCGAGACTGTCCGATTGGTCGGCTATCCATTTCCCATCGGCGGGGCTGAATTGATTGACGGACAGTGGCTGACCGGTTCGGCTTCTCCATTCGGCTTCTTCGCCATCATTGCCAACTTTGCGACGGCAATACTCATTTGCTTTCTGCCTCTCCGTGTCCTCCAATGGCGTGCGCTGCATCGACAGGCGATGAAAGGCCGCTTGGAAATACAATCAATCCCCACGGATGGCAAAGCCGACCCACGGATGGAATGCATTGATGAAAGCCGTGGTTGAGAGATGAACCCAGAATCATCAACATTGCGACGGATTTTCCGAAGCCGCGTCAGCGTCTTGGAGTGCGGCGCTGTGCGCCGCTATGTTGCGCTTGTCCGACCAGGTCGCCGCCAAACGTCGCGCAGAGCCCGCGAGAGGAGCGCCGACTCGCCCCAGGACGGCCGCGACGCTCAGCGATGCAGCGTCCCCACC
>JAYPGD010000040.1:10406-20363 GCA_038126655.1 Verrucomicrobiales bacterium | reverse complement strand
CCCTCAGCTACGACCACCGCATCGTCGACGGCAAGGAGGCCGTCACCTTCCTCAAGCGCGTCAAGGAACTCATCGAGAACCCCGCGCGGATGTTGTTGGAGGTTTGAATTCATTCCGCTTCAACCTTCGGAAACCGGCGGTTCACGCCTGTTTCCACGCGGCGGAACTTCCAGCGCTGAAGCGGAATAAATTCCGCGCTCCACCACCCACTTTCAACCGCACGCGCCCGGAAGATCTGTGAACGTAGGGAGATATCGATGGCCGAACTGGCGCGTCGTGGCTTTGAGTACATCCTGAGCGTCTACTCGCCCGATTCGGATGCAAACGCCGCCTGGCAGCCGCCGAAGCCGCGTCGTTTGGGGTGGAAGGGGTTGACCGATGCCCAGATCAAGGAGCAGGCCCAACTGACCTCCGGTGAAGTGTCGAGCGCCCGGCGGCGGAAGTAGCGCGCCATGCTCTCATTCGACACCAACATTCTGCTGCGTGCGCTGAACACGGATTCGCCCTCGCACGAGGTCGCCTACGAGTGGCTGGGGGCGATTCCGATGGAGAATGAAGTCGCCATCTCCGAGTTCATCTTGGCCGAGCTCTATTGCCTGCTTCGCAACCCCGCCGTCCTTAAGCGTCCGCTTTCGGCAGCCGACGCTGTCGAAGTCATTGAATCCTATCGGAACCATCCGCGTTGGCGATTGATCGGCTTCCCCTTGGACAGCCGCACACTCCACGACTCCTTGTGGCAAATGGCGCGAGGGAAGCATTTCGCCTTCCGTCGCCTATACGACGCCCGCACGGCCTACTCAATGACCTCCCAAGGCGTGACGGAACTGGCCACCGCGAATGTGAAGGATTTTCAGGGTTTCGGTTTCAGCAGGGTATGGAACCCGTTGCTTGGCGATTCATGATTCGCGACGCGGAATTCGAAGTTTCCTTGTAACCTTGGGTTTCATGACGGGGTTTGGGATCTCGTCATTCGAGCTTCTTTCGGATTTGGGTGGTTGGTGTTTCGTCATTTCGGCGCGGCTCGGGCCGCCCATTTCCAACTGCACGCGCCCACGCCAGCCCTGCAAAAGCGCTGGACGCGCCATCCGCCGGAGGTCTACGTTTCCCGAACATTGGAAAAGGCGGTTTCGCTTGATGAAACCCGCATGCTTCATCGTCTCAACCTGCAGTTCATGAACACCGACAAACTCATCCCCCTCACCGCCGCGGCCGTCATCATCACGGCCGGAGCCACCCACGCGCAGGAATGGACCCGCTTCCGCGGCCCCAACGGAACCGGCGTCAGTGACGCCCGGACCGTCCCCGCCAAGTGGACGGAGAAGGACTACAACTGGAAGGTGAAGCTGCCGGGGACGGGTCATTCATCGCCCGTTGTCTGGGGCGATCGGATCTTTCTCACCACCACCGATCCAGACCGTGCCGGCAACACTTTGCGCAGCCACAGCGTCAAGGACGGCTCGCTGCTCTTTGAGACAAGGATCGCTTTCGCGCCGTTCCGGAAGCACAAGCTCAACAGCTTCGCGGCATCGACGCCCTGCGTGGGCAAGGACCGCGTCTACATGACTTGGTCGACGCCGGAGAAACACGTGGCGGTGGCCTTCACTCATGACGGAAAGAAGGTCTGGGAGCGGGATCTTGGAACCTTCGCCAGCGCGCATGGCCTGGGAGCGTCGGCGATTCTCTTTGAGGGCAGGTTGATCGTGCCCAATGACCAGAACGAGGATTCCCACATGGTCGCGCTGGATGCAAAGTCCGGGAAGACCGTCTGGAAGACGGCCCGCAAGGGGAGCGAGAAGACCGCCTATTCCACGCCCTGCGTCCACGCGCCCAAGGGTGAAAAGGCCTCGCTCATCTTCAACAGCTTCTCCTACGGCATCAGCGCCATGGATCCGGACACCGGCGAGATGCTCTGGACCTTTGAGGACGCCTTCGACAAGCGCAGTTGCAGTTCTCCGGTCGTTGGCGGCGGCGTCATCATCGGCTCCACCGGCAGCGGCGGCGGCGGCAATTTCGTCACCGCGATCCGCCCGGGAAATCGCGCCGGGAAGAAGCCCGAACTCGCCTGGCGCCTGCACGAAGCCGCGCCCTACGTGCCCACTCCGGTCTACCACGAGGGGAGCTTTTACATGATCAGCGACAAGGGCATCGCCTCCTGCGTCGACGCCGGCTCCGGCTCCGTCCGTTGGCGCGAACGCGTCTGCGGCCGCACCTTCGGAGCGCCGATCCTCGTGGATGGGAAATTCTACTGCATCTCCACCGCGGGCGAAGTCGTGGTCATCCGCGCCAGCGAAAAGTTCGAACTGATCGCGAAGAACGATTTGGACGAGGAGATCCAGACCACGCCGGCCATCGCCCACGGAACCATGTTCATCCGCACCACCGGCCACCTGATCAGCCTGGGCGGAAAGCAGTCGCTTTGAGGCGGGCGCGACTACGCCAAATCGTCACCAGAGCGGATTGGGCCGGTAGAGCGGCTGCGCCCAGGGCGTCTCCTTGAATTCCTGATCGCCGAGCGGTCCCTGGTTCTCGGCGAGATAGTCCAGGATCTTCTTCTTCATGTCGGGCGAGAGCTTCCAGAGGCCATGCTTCTTGTTCATGGTCACCAGAGTCTCCTCCCAACGCTTGCGGCTCAGGTGATGCTGCGCAATCAGGCGCGGCGAATGGCAGCCGATGCAGTTCGCGAGGACATATTCGAAACCGGGCGTCTGCTTGAGCCCCATGAAGGTCTGGACGGGGGCCTTGGATTTCTTCACCGCCTCCTTGTTCGCCTGCTCGAAGGTCTTGGCCGCGGGTTTCGAAACCGCCGGTTTGTCCGCGGTCGCGGCGCCCCACACCTGGAGCAGGAACAAGGCTGCGACGAGGCCAACGCGGAGAACATCCCCGCGGATGGCAAAGCCGACCCACGGATGAAGAAGAGAATCAGCGTGGTTGAAACCCACGATGCGATGTGGGGGCTTCACCTGAATGCGCTCGTCTTCGGGCTGAATCTCATCCGTGTTCATTTGTGTTTATCCGTGGTTCGAGAACGTGGTCAGGCGACCTTCACCGCGATGCGCTGCATGGCATTGTTCAGATAGCCCTTGGGATTCCAACCGGGAACCAACATGGGCTGCATGCGCCCCTGCTTGTCCGTCGCCCTCGCCCAGACCTCGTAGTAGCCCTTCTTCGGGAAGGACACCGACGCCGTCCAGCGCTGCCAGGCAAAGGCATTGGCCGGTTTGCGCAGCTTCGCCTTGGTCCAGGTTTGTCCGAAATCGACGCTGACGTGCATGGCCTTCACATCGCCGGAGCCCGACCAGGCGTGGCCGCGCAGCGCGAGCTGTTCCGAAAGCTTCGTCACAATGCCGGACGCCGGGCGGGTGATGATGGATTTCACCGGCATCTCCTCGATGATCTCCATGTCCTCTTCGGGCACGTCCGTTCCCGGCGCGACGGGATAACGCGGAACGCGATAGGAGGTCCCGGTCATCTTGGCGCCATCGTGCACCTGGTCGCGCACCCAGATCCGCTTGAGCCATTTCCCCCCGGTGGAACCGGGCCACCCCGGGCAGATCAGGCGAAGGGGAAAGCCATGCAAGGCGGGCAACGGCTCGCCGTTCATCTCCCAGGCCAGCATCGTATGCTCGTCCATCGCCTTTTCAATCGGCACGCCGCGCGAGATCGGCTTCTTCGAGGGGTCGCGACTAAGGTGCAGGTCCTCCGACTCATAGCCGATGTAGACCGCCGAGTCCTTCACCCCGGCCGACTTGAGAACATCTCGCAAGCGCACACCCGCGTACCGCGAACAGCCGACCGCGCCAAGGGTCCATTGATTGCCCTTGGCGGGCGGTTTGTAGCCGGCGCGGCCGTTGCCTCCGCATTCGATCACCAACGCCGCCTCGTGCCGCTTGAACTGCGACTCCAGATCGTCCATCGAAAGCGTCAGGGATTTCTTCACCTCGCCGTCGATGGTCAGCGACCATCCGTCCAGGCTGCCGGTGTTGGCGCGATCCGGCATGATGCCGTTGTTGCGCACGAAGTGTTTGCTGTTGGGCGTGAAATCGTCGTCGAGCTCCGTGACCACGGTTTCCGCATTGATGGGGCGGTCGTTGAGCACGCGCACGCCGTCCTTGCCGGGAATCTTCGGGACGCCCGCATCCTGCCCCAGCGCAACCGGGACCAGGCCGGCGGGGAAATGATCGGCAAAAGGAATCGGCGCGCCCAAGGCTGCCGATACCGCCGCCAATCCCGCGCCCCGCAGAAAACCGCGTCGATCCGTCGCCGCGCCATTCAAGATCTCTTCATCACTCATGAAGCCTGCATACTGCGGAGAATCTCCGTCCGGGAAAAGGGATTTTGCCAGGAAAGGCGAACGTTCAACGACCGAATGTTGGCTCCATGTAGCGTAGCCGTCCCCGGCTGCGGGTTCATGCGCCGTTCCGTCGCGTGTGCCAACCACTGGCGCCGAGACGCCTGCGCTACTCGGCGCGCGCCGGTTGACCGAGCGCGGTGTAGAGGCTGTACTGCGCCTGGTTGTGCTCCACGGCGCTGTCGAGGTAGAGCTTGCGGGTCATGGCCAGCGATTCAATCGCCTGCAGGACCTCGATTGGCAGCCCCTGGTTCTCGTAGATCCTCGACTTGTTCAGCTCGAAGGAGGTTCGCGCGCGCTCGACCGCCTTTTCCGCGATGGCCAGTTGACGCTTGCGGGACTCGGCGCGCGCCTTGGCCCCGCGCACTTCCGACGCGATCCGATCCAACACGCGAAGCTGCTCGATCTCCGCCTGCTGAAACCGGGATTGCTGCTCCTTCGCCTTCGCGCGCGCGCCGAAGCCGAAATTCTCCAGGCGCCAGAAGACTAGAGCCGACACGTCGTTCCGGTCGTTCTCGGAACCGAGTGAATTGCCGGGACCTCCCCCGAACCCCCCGGCGCTGAATCCGACCGACACCTTCGGCACGAGGGGATCGAACTTCGCCTGACGCAGTCGCTGCTTGGCGGCCTTGACCAGGGCCTCGTTCTGCCGGACCTCCGGGCGATTCTCCAAGGCCACTAGCAGCATCTCGCCGCCGCCGCGGGCCTCGTCCGCCAGGGCGATCAACGCGGCGGCGTCCTCGGTCGGGTCCAGGTCCACGCCGGCGTCGAGTCGCAGCAGTTCGGCCAACGCGAGAGACCGGATCTTCAGATCCTCCTTCGCCTGCTCGACATTGCGGTCGCGCACCAGTTTCTCCACCTCGGCGCGGGAGGCGTCGGATTCCAGGCCCTGTCCGCTTTCGGCGAAGCTGGCGGTGACGCGAGCCAGGTCGGCGGCGTTCTTCCGCGCCTCCACGGCGATGGCCAGTTGCGCCTTGGCGCGGACGAGTTCGAAGTAGGCGACGGCGGCTTCGAGGGAAACGCGATTCGTCGTGGCGGCGCTGCCGGCCTCGGCGGCGAGCTTGTTCTGCTTCGCGGCCAGGGGTTCAAAGATGGCGTCGGCCAGGTTTGCCGTGATGGCGACGCCCGGTTGTTGAACGGGGGCGGCGGCGACCGCGCCCGCTCCGAGACCGACGAATCCGGCGGACCGGTTCACATCGCTCAAGGCGCCCGTGCTGCTCTGCAGCCGCCCCTCGTGATGGTCGACGCTGGCGCCCAGGGTGATCGTCGGCAGCAGCATCGCATTGGCGCGCCGGCTTTGCGCGACCGCTTCATTCATGCGCTCGCGGGCCAGGGCGACGGTGGTGTTGTTGGCGTTCGCCAGACGCAAGGTTGTGGCGAGGTCGATCGGCATGGCCCCGTCGAACGCGGGTTTCGCCTCCGGGGCATTCTGCGCCGAAGCGCTCACAGCCAGTCCAAAGGCCAACACAATGATGGCTTGTTTGATCATGCGTATCTCAAATCTTAGATTTCAAATTTCCGATTCCAATCTTCGTCAGGCCGCCTGCGCCGCCGGTTCTTTGCCGGACTTCACCATCGCGTAGACGCAGGGGACGAGGAACAAGGTGAGGAAGGTGGAAACCAGCATGCCGCCGATGAGCGCGCGGGCGAGCGGCGCCATGGCCTCGCTGCCGGGCGCGAGTTCCAGCGAGAGCGGCAGCATCGAGGCGACCAGCACGAAGGCCGTCATCAGGATCGGGCGCAGGCGCACGCAGGCCGCCTTCCACGCGGCCTTGGCGGCATCGACGCCCCGGGCCATCTGCTGGTTGGCAAAATCGACGAGCAGGATGGAGTTGTTCACCACGACGCCGATCATCATCAGCGTGCCCATGAGCGATTGGATGTTGAGAGTCGTGCCAGAGATCCAGAGGATGCCCAGCACGCCGGTCAGACCCAACGGCACGGCGAGCATGATGATCAAGGGATCCACCGCCGAACGGAATTGCGCCATCATCACCAGGTAGACCAGGATGGCCGCGGTGAGCAGGCCCCAGCGCAGCGACTTCGCGTCCTCCTTCATCGTGGCCACCGGGCCGCGCAGGGTGGTGGCGACGCCGGAATCGAACTCCATTTCCCCCAGGGCCTTCTCGACGTCGCGGGCGACGGAGCCGAGGTCGCGGTCGGAGACGTTCACGTAGACGTCGTTCACGCGGGAGAGGTCGTAGTGGGCGATCTCGCCGGGAATGTTGACGCGGGCGATGTCGGCCACCTCGGAAAGCGGGATGGTGGACGGCCCATTTTCGGTCTCGATGGGCAGGGGGAGGTTGCGGAGTTCGTCGAGGGTGCGAACCTCGTTGTCCTTGTATTGCACGCCCATGTAGAAATCGACTCCGGTGTTCTGGTCCACCCAGATGGTCTCCGCGTGGCCGATGCTGGAGGCGAGCGCGGTGGAGACGTTTTCGGCGACCGTCTTCTGCGTGAGCCCGAACATGCCGGCGCGGACGCGGTCCACCTTCACGTCGAACTGCGGATAGTCCAGGGCCTGCCCCACCTGCACATCGACCGCGCCGTCGATGCCGCGGAGCTTCTCAACGATCTGCTCGGCGGCCTTGCGGGTGGCGGCGGTCGTGCCGGCGGAGACCTGCACGTTGATGGGGGCGGCGACGCCCTTGTTCAGCGCGGCGTTGATCATGCCGCCCGAGACGAACAGGAACTGCTCCCGCGGGAATTTTTCGGCGAAGGTCTCGCGGAGGATCTTCACGTATTCCCGTGTGGAGGTCTTGCGCCCGCTCTGGTGCAGGGTGACGACGAGGAAGGCGGTGTCCGGTCCGGAATTCGGGCTGAGCATGGTGGAGAAGCCCGCGCCCTTGCCGGTCGGCAGGCCGATGTTCGCCATGACGGTTTCGATCTCCTTGGCGGGGATGATGCCGTTGATGGTCTCTTCCAACTGCATCACCAGCTTCTCGGTCTCTTCAATGCGCGTGCCGGGCGTGGTCTTCACACGGACTTCGAACACGCCGGTGTCGACGTCCGGGAACAGCTCGGAGCCGATGCGGGGAAAGAGCAGCAGCGAGATCGCCACCAGGGCCGCGCCGCCGCCGATCACGAGCGGTCGTTGAGCCATCGCCGATTTCAACAGCCCGGCGAAACGGCCGGTGGGCTCGATATCGTCCATCTCCCGGGCAGCCTCTTCATCGGCGTGGCGGGCTTTCAGGACGCGCGAGCAGAAGGCGGGGACGATGGTCATCGCCACGAAGTAGGAGGCGCCGATGGTCAGCACGGCGGCCAGCGAAAGCGGCGCGAAGAGGAACTTGATCATGCCGGTCAGGAAGATCGCCGGAATGAAGATGGCCAGCGTGGTCACCGTGCCGGCCAGCACGGGCGTCGCGACCTCGCTGGCGCCGTCGCGGGCGGCCTCGGCGCCGCTCTTGCCCATGCCCAGATGGCGGACGATGTTCTCGACCACCACGATGCCGGCGTCCACCACCGTGCCCACGGCCAGCGCGATGCCGCCCAGGGTCATCACGTTGACGGTGTGGCCGGAGAAATAGAAGCCCAGCATCCCGATGGCGAGGGACAGCGGGATCACGATCAGCACCGCAATCGAGGGCAGCAACCGTCGCAGGAAGACGCCGATCACCAGCGCGACCAGCAACGCGCCCGCGATCACCTCGTATTCCAGGTTGCGGATGGCGTTGCGGATGTAGTCCGACTGGTCGCTCACCAGGTCGATCACCGCCTCCTTGGGCACTTCGCCGCGTTCCTTCATGAGCGGGAGTTCGCGCGCCAGTCCCTCGCGGATGCGGTTGACCACGTGGATGGTGTTCTCGCCGGGTTCGCGGTGCAGGGGGCAGTAGACGGAGCGCGTCCCGTTGACGCGGACGATGTTGTTCTGGATGGCCGCGTCATCCTTTGCGTAGCCGATGTCGCGCACGAAGATTGGCTTGCCGTCGCGGACAGCGACCACGATGTCGTCGATTTCCTTCGGGGTGGGCAGGGTGTTGACGGTGTGGACCTGGTATTCAGTCTTGCCCATCTTCATCGTGCCGCCGGCCATGACGAGGTTGGCCTCGGTGAGGGCCTTGACGACGTCCGAGGGCGCGAGGTGATGGGCGCGGAGCTTGGCGGGATCCACGTAGACCATCATCTGCCGGAACTTGCCGCCGAAAGGATGTGGAATCTGGACGCCCTTCAGGCCGCCCATCTTGTTGCGCACCGCGTAGTAGCCGATCTTGTAGAGCTCCGTCTCGCTGAGGCCTTCGCCCGAAATGGAGGCGAGGACGACCGGCAGGTTGGCCGGTTCGCTGCGCAGGGTGAAGGGCCAGTCGATGTCCGGCGGCAGATGGTGGATGTCGTTGGCCTCGAGATTGATGATCTCATTGAGCGCGGCGGCGGGATCGGCGCCCGGTTGGAAGGCGACCTTGATCACGCAGGCGCCGGGGACGCTGCGCGATTCCTGATGCTCGATGTGGCTGGCCAGCGTGAGGATGCGCTCGACGCGGGCGCTGACGGATTTCTCCATCTCCAGCGGCGGCATGCCGGGGTAGGAGTAATAACTGACCACCACCGGGGTCTTGAAGTCGGGGAGAATGTCGGCGGGAATCTTGGGAATCTGCGAGATTCCCAGAAGGCACAGGCCGATGGCCACGGCCCAGACCGCGTAGGGATTCCTGAGGGCGAAGCGGACGAGGTTCATGCGGGGAGAAAGGAAGAATGGAAACGGGTGATTCTTGATTGGCAGGAGCGCTGAAGCGATCGGGGCGCGGCGGAATGAATTCCGCGCTCCTTCCCGCCGGCTTCGCCGCCGATTGTTCTGGTCAGGCTCATCGTGTGGCCCTGCCTAATCACTTGACGACGGTGACATCGGCGCCGTCGGGGAGGCGGCCGAGCATGCCGGTCACGATCTGCTCCGAACCGGTCAGGCCGGCCAGGACTTCGATGTTGTGCCCGTCGTCGTGGCCCAGTTTGACCGGGACGTGGGCGATCTTGTTGCCGCCCTTCACAACGTAGACCACGCTCTCCTTGCCGGTCTGGTCGAAACGCACGGCGCCCGAGGGGACGACCAGGGCGCTTTGCTTTTCTTCCAACTCGACGGTGACCGTGCCATACATGCCCGGCAGCAGGCGGCCGTCGCTGTTGGGCAAGTCGATTTCGACCTGCATGGTCCGGGTCCGGGGATCGAGTCGTCGGGAAACTCGCGACACCTTCGCCTTGATCGGGGTGGGCCCCAGGGCCAGACAGGTGAATTCAGCTCCGGCGCCAATCTTCACGTAGATGGCGTCCCGCTCGGGAATGGGGACACGCACCCGCATCTTGTCCACCCGCGCCACGCCGAACAACGGTTTGCCGACCGAACTCGCGTTCTCCGCATTGCGGACCAGGTCGCCTGGATCGACGCTGCGCTCGGTGACGACGCCGGCAAAGGGCGCCTTCAGAGTGGCGTAGGCCATCAGGACCTCCATCTCCTCCAACCGCTTGCGCGCGACGGTGGCTGCGGCGTCTGCTGCTGCGGCGTCCGCCTCGGCGGCGGACAGGTTCGCTTTCGCCACGACTTCACTAGCCGGCACGGAGGGCCGGGGGGGCGCGGCGGCGGGGGTTGGGCGGCACGAGTGGTCCGCCCGCCGCGGGGG
>JAYPGD010000040.1:0-10396 GCA_038126655.1 Verrucomicrobiales bacterium | reverse complement strand
GGCCAGGTCGGCCTCGGCGGCGAGTTTTCGGCTCAACGATTCGTCCGCCAGCCGCTGGGTGACCGCCTTGGTCTTCACCAGGCTCTGGATGCGCTTGAACTCCAGGACCACCGCGTCGGCCTCCGCCTTCGCCTTGCCGACATCGGCCCTGGCCTGGTCGATCCTGGCGCGGGCGACCTCGACCGCGGCGCGATATTGCCTGCGCGCGCTCTCCAGCCGAGCGACCTCGGCCTGCTGGCTCTCATAACCCTTGGCCATCTCCGGCACATCAACCTCGGCCAGGGGCTGCCCCGCCTTGACCGTATCGCCGATGTCCGCGGACAGGCTCTTCAGATAGCCGGACACCTTGGCGTAAAGCTCGGCCTCATGGAACGCGTGAACGGTGGCGGGCTGCGTGGTCGAACGACGCAGCGTCACGGTCTTGGGCTGCGTGGTTTCCACTGTGGCGCCGCTCGCGGAAGCCGCGCCGACGCACAAGGCGACCGACGCTGCGACCAGTCCGACGCATGGGGATGTCTTGCGTGTTCTGTTCATTGGGGAGCTCGGAAAGTCTGATCTGAAGCCGTTATTGGCCGCTTTATTCAAGGGAATGATGGCCCGGGCGGCAACCTTGCCATCCCGGCATTTCATTCCAGAAGCCGGGGTCTACATCCACCCGGATTGCCCTGCAATAAAATTCGCCGGCCAGAATCGACTTGTCATCGGGGCGGCGCGCACGTATAGCCGTACGCGCAGTCGAAGGTTGTTGTTGCCCGGCGTTGACTCGGGGATCCTCGATTGCCGCCCCGCGGCGGATTGACAGACCTGCATGTCCGGATACACAACGTCATGAAACACTTCCTCTCTTCCCTGTTCATTCCCCGTCCCGCGCTGGCCCTGGCATGCCTGGTCGGATTGCCGTGCGTTTCGGCGCTCGCGGCCGACGGCGACGCCCCGGCCGCGCCCGCCAATGCAACCACCGAGGACTTTGAGAACAATTCGATCGACACCCCGCCCAACGGACTGCTCCCGGGACGCCCGGGCAAGGGCGGCAACGCGGAATGGAAGGTGATCGAGGCGTCCGATGCGCCCTCAGGCTCCAAGATCCTGACGCAGAAAAGCGCCATCCAGATCCGCGCGCGCTACCCGCACATCGTCCACAACTCCTTTGTGGCTGCGGATGTCGACGTCTCGGTCAAGTTCAAGACCCTGACCGGCACCCTGGATCAGGCCGCCGGGATCGTCTTCCGCTATCGGGACAGCAAGACCTACTACGTCGTGCGCGCCAGCGCCGTGGACAACAACGTGGTCGCCTTCAAACATGAACTGGGTCGGCAGAGCAATCTCGGCGTCAAGGGCAAGGAGACCGCCTTCGGCGTCGATACCCGCGTCCTGCCCCGCCGATGGAACACCCTGCGCGTCATCGCCAAAGGATCGCTGATCGAGGTGTTTCTTAACGACAAGAAGCTTTTCGAGGTCGAGGACGACACCTTCACCGCCGCCGGCCGCGTCGGCATCTGGACCCGGGCGGACTCCGTGACCCACTTCGACGACTTCGTCGCGGGCGAACCTTGAGCTCTTCCATTCCCGCCCTCTTGAGCGCCCATTTCAAGCCCCGTATCGACGGGTTTCATGGCCCGCGACGCATGGCTTGACGCCGCGGCATAAAAAGACATTATCCGCCGGACATTCAGCCCCCGTTCAGCACAGCCGACAATGAGTCAATCCTCCTCCCCGTCTCCGCAGCCGAATGGCGCCCCGATCTTTATCGCTGTCCGCGCGCTGCTCCTGCTCCTCTGTCTCTACGCGTTTATTGTCGGCATCAGCGCCATGGGTGCGTCGTTCAAGCTCTTCGGCAAAGATTTCGCCGAGAAGATGCTGGAAACCACTTCCTCCCCGTTCGTCGGTCTTTTCATCGGCATTCTGGCCACCGCGCTGGTCCAGAGTTCCTCGACCACGACCACCCTGGTCGTGAGCATGGTCGCGGGAGGCGCCATCAGCATCGAGGGCGCGATCCCCATGATCATGGGCGCCAACATTGGCACCACGGTCACCTGCCTGATGGTGTCGATGGGGCAGATCACCCAGAAGGCCGAGTTCAAGCGCGCCTTCGCGGCGGCGACCGTGCATGACTTCTTCAATCTGATCACTGTCGCCATCCTGTTTCCACTCGAGTTGGCGACCGGGATTCTCGGCAAGCTCGCAGGGCTGATGCAGACGGCCTTTCAGGGCGTCGGCGGGATGAAGTTGGCGAATCCGCTCAAGGCGGCGGTGAAACCCATGGTCAACCTTCTGAAGGATCTGGTCGGCGATCAGCCCGTCGCGCTGCTGATCATCGCGATCCTGCTGATCATCGGCATGTTGGTGGCCATCGTGAAACTGCTGCGCAGCCTGGTGCTGGAGCGGGTCGAGGCCTTCTTCAACCAGCATCTTTTCCGCAATGCGGGGCGCGCCATGTTGTTCGGGCTGCTGCTGACCTGCGCGGTGCAGAGCAGCTCGATCACCACCTCGCTGGCCGTGCCCTTGGCCGGGGCGGGCATCCTGACCCTGGCGCAGATCTTCCCCTACGCCATGGGCGCCAATGTCGGGACGACCATCACCGCCATTCTCGCCTCGCTCGCCACCGGCGATCCCGCTGCGGTGACCGTGGCCTTCGCGCACCTGTTGTTCAACGTCGGCGGCATCCTCCTCATCTGGCCCCACCCCAAAACGCGCCAGATTCCCGTGAAATGCGCGGAATGGCTCAGTTCCCAGGCCGAACAACGCTACTGGGTGCCCTTTGCCTTCCTCTTGCTGGTGTTCTTCGCCATTCCGTTGGGCATGATCGCGCTGTTTCGAGGAGTGTAAAAGTCCTCTGCAGATGGCCTTTGGGCAACGGCTCCGCCATCCCTTTCGGGAAGGCGGAGAAGACGGGACGATCCCCTACGCCTCCGCTTCCTGTTTCTCCTTGTAGCCGATCCGCGGAAACGGATTCACCAGACCGCTGACAATCGTCCGCGAGTGGCTGGCAATACGCTTGAGATAGTGGACGTACAGCACGACGGCGCCGGCGTCGGCCGAACTCAGATCTTCCGCCTCCCCCTTGACCACCGCCTCGTTGAAGGCGTCGCAGGTTGTCGAAAGGCCGTCCTTGTATCCCTGCATCACCTTGCGGCTCAGCTCGAGGTCCTCGTTCTTGTAGGCCTCGATCATATCGCGAAACAGGCCGGTCACGTCCTCCTCGATCGTCTTCAACCGGCTCTCCAGGCTGGCCGCGAAGAGGCGCGCCGGATGGCTGCGGGACAGATCGTAGATGTTCTTCGTGTAGTCTCCGATGCGCTCAATGTCGATCACCACCGTGGCCAACGCCAACCCTGCTGAAAGATCCCCGCCTCCCGACACGCTGAAATGCGTGAAAATCTTCCGCCGGATGTCCCGCTCCGCGCGATTGACTTCCTTGTCCTTGGCGTAGATGTCGATCTCGATTTCACCGCTGTCGGAGTTGCGCAGCGAATCGATCGAAGCCTGGAACATGGTCCAGTCCGTTTCAAGCATGGCCACGGCCTGCTCGTGCGCCTGGGCGTAGAGGTTTTGATTGCCGGCGATATTGAAGAGTTCTTTCCACATGACGGATCAGAGGTTGCGTGGGGCACTATGGCGTCTCGACGCAATGAATTCAACGGACAATCACTCCATCCTGGGAATCCGCGTGCCATTGAAAATGAGCGGCCCAAGTCGCGCCGATTTGACGGAACACCCAACCATTCCAAGGCCCAATCTCCAGCCGCTTTCAATCGCTTGCGGGAGAATCCTCGCCCCTTCCTCGGATCGTCGAAACAGGGCCGCTTTCCCTGCGTCACATGATTGTAACATTCAGGACATGTTGTCGCCACACGCCGGCTTCAGTCTTTTGCCGACACAACCAGACACGAACTGAACACAAGCAACCTCAAGACATGAGAATGAAGACCATCACGGCGACATTGACCCTGGCGGGTTTTTGCCTTGGAGCCCAGGCGCAGTCGAACGACGCGCTGCTTGACGTCCTGATCAAGAAGGGCGTCCTGACCAAGGATGAGGCCGCGTCCGTGCGCAAGGAAGCCGCCGACGCCAAGCCCGCGGACACCACCACGAGTCTCCGGCCGCTCGAGGCCTACGCCGAAACTGAAGAAGGCAAATCCGCCCTGGACCGGATGCTCGACGACAAACTGAAGAGCCGGTCCAAGGACAAATGGTATGAGAAGGTCAAGTTGGCCGGTTATACCCAGGTCCGCTACACGAGCCTGATGAACCAGAGCGGCGCCGTCCTGAACGTGCCGAACGACGGTTCGGCGCGCGACCGCGAATCGCTCCGCATCCGCCGCGGACGCATCAAGTTCTCCGGCGATGTGGCCGAACGCCTCTACCTCTACGCCCAGATGGACTTCGCGGCTTCGGTGGGCGGCGGTTTCGGCGTCCAGATGCGCGACCTCTATGGCGACATCTCACTCGATGCGGACAAGGAGTATCGCATCCGCCTCGGTCAATCGAAGGTGCCCTTCGGCTTCGTCAACCTGCAGTCCAGTCAGAACCGGGCCCCGCTGGAGCGCGCGGACGCCTTGAACAGCGCCCTTGAGAACGAGCGCGATCTCGCCGCGTTCTTCTACTGGACGCCGAAGCGCGTTCAGGATCGCTTCAAGGAGATCAAGAAACTGGGGCTGAAGCACTCCGGCAACTACGGCATGTTCGGCTTCGGCGTCTACAACGGACAGGGCCCCAACCGGAACGATGTGAATGGGCTGGTCCACACGGTGGTCCGGGCGAGCTATCCGTTCCAGCTCAAGAATGGCCGCTTCCTTGAGGTTGGCGCCCAGGCGTATCACGGCGAGTTTCAGGTCAGCACGGCCGATCCCGACGGCGCCGGTCCCCTCGCCGCGCCGGCCGCCGGCCGCGACGGCGTCCGCGATCAGCGCGCCGGCCTCAGCTTCATCCTCTATCCCCAGCCTTGGGGTCTGGAGGCGGAATGGAACATCGGCCGCGGCCCGACCCTCAGCGGCGACTCCCTGAGCGTGGGCTCCGAATCCCTGCACGGCGGTTACCTGATGGCCTATTACAAGGCGGACACCGGCTGGGGCCGGTTCTTCCCGTATGCGCGTTGGAACTACTATGACGGCGGCCGCAAGTTCGCCACGAACGCGCCCGCTTCCGTCGTCAACGAAATGGACTTCGGCGTCGAGTGGTCGCCCTGGAAGTTCGTCGAGGTGGCCATCCAATACACCAAGACCTTCGAGCGCACGAACACCGGCGTGTTCCCTTACGCCTCGACGACCAACGCCGACCGCGTAGGCTTCCAGTTGCAGATGAACTATTGATCGGAAATCGAATCCCGCCGTTCGGACAGGATGAGCGAGCGGCATTTGTCACACACCGGCAACATTGCCGTCACGGTCGCGACCCATTCCAATGCGACGATGACGGCGAACCACAACAAGAACACAAAATGAAAAAACTGATTCAATCCATCTGCGCCGCGGCCCTGCTCGCGGGAGTTGCGGCGACCGAGGCCGGCACGATCACCGCCAAGGGTTCGGACACCTTGGTCATTCTCGCCCAGAAATGGGCCGAGGTTTACATGGCCAGGAATCCTGACACGACCATCCAGGTCACCGGCGGAGGCTCGGGAACCGGCTTTGCCGCCCTGCAGAACAAGACCACCGATCTCGCCAATGCCTCCCGTCAGATCAAGGCCAAGGAGAAGATCGCCTGCATCAAGGCCTTCCGGAAGGCTCCGACGGAGTACAAGGTCGCGCTCGATGGGCTTTCGGTCTACATCAACGCGGCCAACGGTGTCGAAGCCCTGACGCTCGCCCAGCTCGACGGCATCTTCACCGGGAAGATCACCGATTGGAGCCAGGTAGGCGGCAAGGCGGGCAGGATCACGGTCTACAGTCGCGAGAACAGCTCCGGCACCTATGAGTTCTTCAAGAAGAACGTGCTCAAGGGGAAGGACTTTTTCGCCCGCGCCCAGACCATGCCCGGCACCGCGGCCGTTCTACAGGCCGTCGGCAAGGACCCGAGCGGAATCGGCTACGGGGGCGCCGCCTATGGGGCCGGGGCCAAGGCCATTCTGGTGAAGAAGGACGCTGATTCCCCGGCCGTCGCCCCGACCGAGGAAAACGTCATCAGCGGAAACTACCCGATCTGGCGTTACCTGTATGTCTACGTCAACCCCGCGCTCGACAAGGGCGAACTCGGCGACTATCTGAAGTGGATCCGATCTTCCGAGGGACAGAAGATCGTCAAGAACGTGGGTTATTACCCGCTTCCGAAAACGCTGCAACTCTCCTCTCGCTAGTTCCTCCGGGAGAATAGACGAGGCTGTCCTCCAACAGGCCTCAGGTCCGATCCAGGGCGTCCCGGAGTTGAACCAGCCATTCCGGGGCGCCCTTGTCTTACACGAACGCGGCATTTGTGACCCAGCCATCCGGCAACAACAGAAGCGCCCGATGGGCCGGCATTCTTCGCGGGAAGAAGCGCCGGCCGTTGGAGTGGCTTGCCGAGAAGGGGATCTTCCTCGTCTCACTCTCCGCGATCCTGATGGTGTTTCTGATCTTCCTGTTCGTCGGCCGGGAGGCCCTGCCGATCTTTCTGGGCAGGATGGACAGCTCCGTGGCCATCAAGGTCATCCAGCCGGATCAGATGGCCTCGCTTTCCAGAAAGGAGCTCCAGGCATACCTCGAACTCTCGGACGACGAGTTCGCCGGAATGGACGAGGAGACACTGACGCTGATGATGGAGGTCAAACTGGAGGAGGCCGCCGAGGCCCCCGAGGACAAGGACGCCTCCGTTAACACGACCGAATGGAAATACCTGCTCCAGCCCCATCAATGGACGGGCTATGACAAGCCCGAGCATATCTGGCAGCCCGTTTCGGAGATCCACAAGTACAACATCATCCCGCTCTTGATCGGCAGTCTCAAGGCAACGCTCGTTGCGCTGCTGTTTGCCGTGCCCCTGTCGCTCGCCGCGGCCATCTACGTCTCTCAACTGGCTTCTCCGCGGGTCAAGGAATGGCTCAAGCCCGCCATCGAAATGCTTGCCGGGATTCCATCCGTCGTGCTGGGCTTCTTCGCCCTCTTGGTGATGGCGACCGTGTTGCAGAAGGTCTTTGGCTATGACTCCCGATTGAACGCTTTTGTTGCGGGCGTCGCGTTGGGATTGGCCATTGTCCCGGTGGTCTTCTCCATCGCCGAGGATGCGCTCACCAGCGTGCCGCGCAGTTACACCCAGGCCGCCCTGGCCTTGGGATCCTCCAAATGGCAGGCGGCGTGGCGGATCGTCCTGCCCGCCGCATTGCCCGGGGTGTTCGCCGCGGTCGTGCTCGGTTTCGGCCGGGCGATCGGCGAAACCATGATCGTCCTCATGGCCAGCGGCAACGCCAGCATCGTCTCCTGGGACCTCTTCGAATCCGCGCGCACCATCACCGCCACCATCGCCGCGGAACTGGCCGAAACCGTCTTCGGCGACCACCACTACCGCATGCTCTTCATGCTCGGCACGTTGCTCTTTGCGGTCACCTTTGTCTCCAACCTCGCGGCGGACCTCATCATACACCGCCTCAAGAAGCAGTTGGAGGGACGGACATGACGGATCCATCGCGCGCTCCCGAACGTTTTCGAAGCCGGGGATTCGACGCGGCCTCGTTCTTCTTTTCCGGCGTCACCGGGATCGCGACCGCCATCATTCTCGGGATCCTGGCGATCATCCTCCTCAACATCACCTGGCATGGCTGGGACGGCATCTCGCTGCGTTTCATCGTCTCCGGCACGGACCAGGACATGTTCGATGTCAACAAGGCCGGCGTTTTGCCCATGATCGTGGGCACCTCCGCGCGGGTTATCCTGATGACGATCTTCGTCATCCCGGTCGGCGTCATCACCGCGATCTACCTGACCGAGTACGCCAACCCGGTCTCGATCCATACGCGCATCATCCGGGGCGCGGTCAACAATCTCGCGGGCGTGCCCTCGATTGTCTTCGGCCTGTTCGGACTCGGCTTTTTCATTGGTTTCGTGGGCGGCGAGATGGACGCCCTGTTTTACCCGGACAGCGATGAACCGGTCTGGGGCAAGCCCGCGATTCTCTGGGCCTCCATGACGCTGGCGGTGATGACCCTGCCCGTGGTGATCGTGGCCACCGAGGAATCCCTCAAGGCCATCGCGCCGGGATTGCGCGAAGCCAGTCTGGCCCTGGGCGCGACCAAGCTTCAGACGGTCGCCAAGGTCGTCCTCCCCCAGGCCCTTCCGGGAATCCTGACGGGCGGCATCCTCTCGATCAGCCGCGCCGCCGGCGAAGTCGCCCCGATCCTGTTCACCGGCGCCGCCTACTACATGTCCGGCTACCCCACCCGGCCGACCGATCAATTCATGGACCTCGGCTACCACGTCTTCATTCTGTCGACCCAATCCCCGAACATTGAGCAGACCCGGCCCATCCTTTACGCAACCGTCCTGGTCTTGCTTCTCCTCACCTTCACCCTGAACATCGTCGCCGTTCTGGTCCGCGCCAAGATGCGCCGCGGAATGCGCCAGAGCCACTGACTGAAAACGATCCCATGTCCGAGCCCCAAGCCACGACGCCCATGACCCGGCCGACCGTCCAGAACCGGGAAACGGAAACTGACGCCGATGCCGATGCCGACGCCGTCGCGCCGCTGATCGAAGTGGAGGGCCTCTCGTTGCATTACGGAGACGCCCAGGCCCTGAAGAATATCTCCGTTTCCATTCGCGAGAAGGTGGTGACCGCATTCATCGGACCTTCCGGCTGCGGCAAGTCGACCCTGCTGCGCTGTTTCAACCGCATGAACGACCTCATCGACAATGTGCGGATTGAGGGGCGGGTCGCCATCGGCGGCGAAGACATCCATGGCCCTGGCGTCGATCCCATCGAACTGCGCAAACAGGTGGGCATGGTGTTTCAACGGTCGAATCCCTTCCCCAAGTCCATCCACGAGAACATCGCCTACGCATTGCGCCTGCACGGCATGCGGGACAAGGACGCCCTCGACCAGGCGATTGAAACGAGCCTGAAACAGGCGGCCCTGTGGGACGAGGTCAAGGACCGCCTCCACACCAGCGCCCTGGGACTTTCCGGCGGTCAGCAGCAGCGCCTCTGCATCGCGCGCGCGATCGCGATCAAACCTTCCATCCTCCTCATGGACGAGCCGGCCTCCGCGCTGGATCCGATCGCCACCGCCCGCATCGAGGACCTGGCTCTGGAATTGAAGAACGACTTCACCATCGTCATTGTCACGCACAACATGCAGCAGGCCGCCCGCATCTCCGACGACACCGCCTTCTTCTATCTGGGCGAATTGATCGAGTTCAACGCCACCTCCAGAATCTTCACCAACCCTTCCCACAAACAGACCGAGGATTACGTCACCGGCCGTTTCGGCTGAATCCGCTTCCCATCCCATGTCACATTTCGAACAAGAACTCGCCGACCTCAAGGACACCCTGCTGCGCATGGCGTCGCTTGCCAAGGATGTCGTCAACAAGTCGGTGAAGGCGCTCATCGAGCGCGACGATGAACTCGCCCGCGCGGTCAAGGAGGAGGACAACGCCATCGATGAACTGGAGATCCTCGTCGATGAAAAGTCCGTCCTGCTCCTCTCCAAGGCTCCCCTGGCCAATGATCTCCGCCTCATCACCGTCGCGCTGAAGACTTCCCACGACCTGGAGCGGGTCGGCGACGAGGCCACCACCATCGCGCGCCGCGCCATCGAACTGGGCAAGGAACCGCAGCTCAAGGACTACATCGACATCCCCCGGATGACGAACATGGCGATGGAGATGCTGGACGACGCGTTGGACGCTTTTGTGACCGCCGACGTGAACAAGGCCAAGGCCATCGTCCCGCGCGACAAGGAGGTCGATGCCCTGAACAAACAGATGCAACGGGAGCTCGCCGGTTACATGGTGGAAGATCCGAAGAACATTACCCGCTGCCTGCACCTGATGACGATTTCCAAGAGCCTCGAACGCGTCGCCGACCACGCCAAGAACATCGCCGAGGAGGTCGTCTTCCTCTACGAGGGCCGCGACATCCGGCATGCGGCGAATCTCGGAACCGATCAACAAAGCTGAAGCCGGCGGGGCGGGGGCGCCCAAGGCCTCTTGCGCGCCTCCGGAGCTTTGATCTGGGCTCGACGGAGTCTCTCCCCACCGGGCTTTGACGCCGCCCCTTCGCCCGTCGCCTACTTCAACCCTTCGCGCACATAGGCGATCACGTCCGCCAGCGCCTGTTGTGATACACCTTGTTCCAATCCCTCCGGCATCAGGGAGAGGCGTCCGCCGGAGAAGGATGCGATCTGGTCGCGCAGGATGACGTGCTGTTTTCCGTCCGCCGTGGCCACGGTCAGGCTCGCGCCGCTTTCGCTGAGGATGCGGCCACTCAA
>JAYPGD010000039.1:13703-20471 GCA_038126655.1 Verrucomicrobiales bacterium | reverse complement strand
GATCAGGACCATCGTCCCCGCCAGGATTCGTATCGCTCTCTCTGTTTTCATGGTCGTAGTCTGTTGATGGTGATGTCGTCGGGGTCCGTCAATTCTTCGATTTGACGTCGGCGGGCTTGTCTTTGCATTCACCGCCCTTGCCTTCCGCCTTGCAGCACGCCTTGCCTGCCTTGTCAGCGCCCTTTCCTTTTCCCTCCGCGCAACATGCCTTGTCCGCCTGTTCGCCGCCCTTTCCCTTTTTCGCCGCGCAGCAGGCCTTGGTTTCGCCCGGCTTGTCGGCCAGGCAGCATTCGCGCTTTCCCGGCCCTCCGTAGGCCGCGGTTTGGGCCGCGTCGGTCTTCAGCGCCACCGGGTGCCTGCGATCGTGGGCCTTCCAGCCGTCGGCCACGAAGCCGGCGAGGACCTTGGCGTGATTCTTCGCGACTTTCACCGCGTCGGCGGTCTTGCCATTGACGATCACCTTCATGCCTTTCTTCGTCGGTTTGAAGGTGTGTTCGATGTCGTCGTAGTAGCGGACGTATTCCTCGAACGCCGGATCCCAGCGACGCACCATCAGACCGGACTTCAAACGATCCGCCATCTGGGACACGTGCTTCTTGATCGCGCGGGCGATGTCCGGGTTGTCAGATTCCGTGATCGCCTCGTAACCGCGCTCGGTCAACTTGTAGTCGCGGCTGATCTCCTTGTGCCCGTTGAAGAGCTTGTGGATGGCTTCCCGGGACTCGACAGGCATGCCTTGTCCGAATGCCGTGGTTGCGGCGCCCAGGGTCAGCGCGCCGGCGAGTATCGTGATGGTGAGGTTCGTGGTTTTCATGGTTTTGCCTTCGCTTGCGGTTTGTTCAGTGTTCGAGAGATTAAACGAAATCAATTAGTCGAAAGTTTCCGATATATCGATTATTTATTGAAGTGGTTTTCATGGAGGTTCGGAAGGTTTGGAAATTGGGTCCTCAATCGCCGCCGAAGCGGCCCTCGATGCAGTTCATCAACTGGCAGAGATGGGGTTCGGCGACGCTGTAGTAGGTCTTGCGTCCGTCGCGTTCGGCCTGCAGCAGGCCGCAACGTTTCATGAGCCGCAGGTGTTCTGACGCCATGTGGCTGGGAATTTCGCAGGCCTCGGCCAGTTCGCCCACGGTGTATTCCCCCGAGAGCAGCATCTGGATCATCCGCAGCCGGTGCGGATGCGCGATGGTCTTCAGGCATTCCGCCGCCATTCCCAAGCTCTCCAGATCCATCAACTGCGCCGTTTTGTCTGCCATTTGATGACCAATATGTCGTAATATAACGATATGTCAACTTTTTTTTATCGACGGACGCGTCGGCGGGCATTGCCCGTGTTGGGAGGGGGCCTCAATTCGCCGGCAGCGGTTCCTTGATGCGGATGGTGGGGGCGAATTGATCGGGCTGGTAGTCCGTCTCGTCGGCGAAGATCACCTTGATGCTGCTGAAGCGATCCGTGCGCCATTGGTCTTCCCGCAGCAGCCAGTCGCGGACGAATTCGGCGACCTTCTTGCGGCATTCCTCGCGGACCAGGTTCATGTGTTTCCGGTCTGCGGCGAAGCGTTGGATGCTGGGCGTGATGTTGCGCTCCAGCTCGTTCATCTGCTGCTCCTCATTGAACCGCGCCCAGCCGCGTTCGGACCACTTCTGCATGCGCTCGGTGTGGATCGCCGGCGGTTGCGTTGGTCGGAAGGCTGGCGCCTCGACGACGCAGCTCTGGCCCTCGACATCGAGTTTCCACGGTCCGACAAGGTCGAGATGGTAGCGATAGGTCACGGGCACGCGAATCTCGGTGGTGGTGGTGCCGAGATAGACGGAATCCCAAAGCGCGGTCTTGGCCTCGCTGCGACGGAAGGTCTCGACTGAGCGCATCATCGCGAGTTCGAGCTTCATGCCCGTGGAGCTCAATTCGGGGATCGCGGAGGTGAAGGTCTCGGTGATGTAACCGGCATGGAAGCGTTCGGCCACGCGGGCAGCGGCGTCGCCGACGCTGTCGATAGTGTCCTGCACGGCTTGTCCGGCGGAGACCGCGGTTTCCTTGGCGGCCTTGAGCGCGACCATGTAGCCGATCAATGCGATCACGCAGGCGAACATCGCGGCGATGGGCCACTTGTAGAGATTCAGGATGCGCACCCATTGGGGAAATCCCGCCAACGGATCGCGCTCCTCCGAGTGCGACAGGATCATGGCCGAACCATCGTTGGTTTCGACCTCCAACCGATCGTTGGATTTGTCCGGGTCTTCCGACATGAGTGGGAGACTAGCGGTGATGACCGACGACGGCCATTACAGATTCCGGGGGCGGTTTGGAGTTTATGGCGCCGCCGTCCCGGCTGTGGGTTCCGGCGGCGCCCCGTCGTCATTCTCAAACCGACGGGCGAAATTGCCCGCGCCACAGCCGGTGTCTTGTTTCGTTGCATTGGTAACGTTGCCCCAATTCGACGCCGCACCCGCTGAATTCCTTGCTGCCTTTTTTGGGGGCAATGCGGTTGAATCGCGCTGATGAATGAAATGAACGCCCTGCTTTCCGGCGACGACGCCATCTTCGACATCCGCACCAAGGCGGCCGGACCCGAAGGCGCGTTGCCGCTCACCGAGGAGATGTTGAAGAGCCGGCCGAGCGGCGACATCTTCGGCATGACGCAGAATGCGGGCATGGGCTGGCGCGCGTCGGAACTGGGCCGCAGGCAATTCCTCATCCTCAGCACCCAAGGCGGCATTCGCGCGGAGGATGGGACGCCCATCGCCTTGGGCTACCACACGGGGCATTTCGAAATTGGACTGTTGGCCGAAGCGGCGGCGAACGAATTCAAGGAACTTGGAGCCATTCCCTTTGCTGGTTGCTGCTCGGATCCCTGCGACGGCCGCTCCCAGGGCACGTCGGGGATGTTCGACAGCCTCGCCTACCGCAACGACGCGGCGACGGTGTTCCGGCGGTTGGTCCGTTCCCTGCCGACGCGCTCCGGCGTCCTGGGCGTGGCCACGTGCGACAAGGGGTTGCCGGCGATGATGATGGCGCTTGCCGGAACGGCGAACCTGCCGACAATCCTTGTGCCCGGAGGCGTCACCCTGCCGCCGGAAGAGGGCGAGGACACGGCCGTCGTGCAGACCATCGGTGCCAGATTTTCCCATGGTTTGCTCTCGCTTGAAGAGGCGGCCGAAGCGGGGTGTCGCGCCTGCGCCTCCCCGGGCGGCGGTTGCCAGTTTCTCGGCACGGCGGCGACGGCGCAGGTGGTCGGCGAGGCGCTGGGGCTTTCGTTGACCCATTCGGCGCTGGCCCCGTCCGGCGAACCGGTCTGGACCGACATGGCTGTTCGCTCCGCCCGCGCGTTGGCGGCCCTGGATGAGAGCGGCTTGAAGACGCCGGACATCGTGACTGATGCGGCGATACGCAACGCCATGGTCGCGCATGCGGCGTTCGGCGGCTCGACCAATCTGCTGTTGCACGTCCCGGCCATCGCGCACGCGGCCGGCTTGAAGCGGCCGGTCGTGGAGGATTGGATTGATGTGAACAGTCGCACGCCGCGATTGGTCAGCGTGCTGCCCAACGGCCCGGTCCATCATCCGACCGTGCGCGTCTTCCTTGCCGGCGGCGTGCCCGAGGTCATGCTTCATCTGCGTGAATTGGAATTGTTGGACCTCGATGCGCTGACGGTCTCTGGGAAGACGCTCGGGGCCAACCTGGATTGGTGGGCGGCTTCGGAGCGGCGTAAACGTTTTCGGGAGATTCTGCGGGAGCGCGACGGCATTGACCCGGATGAGGTGATCATGTCGCCGGAGCGCGCCAGGGAACGCGGCCTCACCAGCACGGTGACCTTTCCCCGTGGGAACATTTTTCCCGAGGGCGCCGTCATCAAGAGCACGGCGATCGATGCTTCGGTCGTGGACGAAGACGGCGTATATCGCATGGAAGGTCCGGCGCGGGTGTTCACCAGCGAAAAGGCCGCCATCGCCGCGATCAAGAACGGCGGGGTAAAGTCGGGCGATGTCATGGTCCTGACCGGCATCGGGCCGACCGGCACCGGCATGGAGGAAACCTACCAGGTGACCTCGGCGCTGAAGTATCTCCCCTTCGGCAAGCATGTCGCGTTGATCACGGATGGTCGCTTCTCCGGCGTTTCGACCGGAGCCTGCATCGGACACGCGGGGCCGGAAGGACTTGCCGGCGGCCCCATCGGGAAACTGAAGGACGACGACGTCATCCGGATCGAGATCGATCGCAACACAAACAAGGGATCCGCCAACTTCATCGGCGAAAAGGGGGCGATGCTTTCCCCGGAGGAAGGCGCCGCAATCCTGTCGGGTCGTCCCATGCGACCGGACATGGCGCCCAATCCCGATCTCCCCGCGGACTCCCGCTTGTGGGCGGCGCTGCAATCCGTGAGCGGCGGCGCCTGGGGCGGGTGCGTGTTCGACGTCGATTCGATTCTGGACGCGTTGGGTTGATGGTTGTAGCGCAGCCGTCCCGGCTGCGGGTTGTTGCGGCGTCCCGCCGCGGGTTCGCAACATCGCGCGGGACACCCGAGGAACCCGAAGTCGTAGGTCCCCAATTGAAGAACTCCCCCGGATGGCAAAGCCGGCCCACGGATGAAGGAATCCATCCGTGGGGTGACTCTTCACTCGATCCGGTCCGCATTCGCCTTGCACTTCGAAACACCAACTCTAAGCTCCGCGCGTGCCCGAACCCAATCCCGGACCCATTTCCGCCAGCACCGGCATCTGCGCCGTGCTTGGCCGCCCGATCCGGCATTCCGCGTCGCCCGCGATGCAGAATGCCGGCATTGCGGAATTGGACCTGGATTGGCGCTACATCGCCTTCGAAACGAGGCCGGACGATCTGGCGGCCGCGATCGAGGGCGCGCGCGCGATGCGCTACATCGGGCTCAACCTCACCGTCCCGCACAAGCTCCTCGCCGTGGATCTGGTGGATGAGTTGGACGACTCGGCCCGGATCTGGGGCGCGGTGAACACCGTCATGTTCGAAGGGCGGAATGAAGCGGGTGATTGGCGCCCGCTCGGACAGTGGACTGGCGGCGAAATCTCCGAAGTCCGCACCCGCGGATTCAACACGGACGCTGACGCGATCACGCGTTCCCTGCGCGAGGATCTGGATTGCGAGCCCAAGGGCGCCAGCGTCCTGCTCCTGGGCGCGGGCGGAGCCGGGCGCGTCGCGGCCCTGAAGCTCGCGGCAGATGGCGTCGCGCGCTTGTGGCTGGTCAACCGGACGGAGTCCAAGGCCGCGGCAATCGCCGACGAAATCCGGACGGCGCATCCGGGGGTTGAGGTAAGCGTCGGTTATCCGGCGTCGGATACCGAACTGGATTTGATTTTGAACGCCACCTCGCTTGGTTTGAAACCGACCGACCCGTCGCCCTTGGACGAGGCCCGGTTTCCCATCGGCAATGCGCGGGCGGTCTACGACATGGTCTACCGTCCGGAGAAGACGGCTTTCTTGCTGGCCGCCCAAAGCGCCGATTGCCGGATTGCGGACGGAACGGGCATGCTGCTTTGGCAGGGCGTGAAGGCCCTGGAAATCTGGTCGGGAAAAACCGCGCCGGCGCAGACCATGCGGACCGCGCTCGAACGACACCTGCGCAATGATTGAATCGCATTCTTGACCCGGCTGACCTGAAGTTCGACTGATGCTTGAAGACCTGATAGATCCGCAATACTGGCAATCCGTTCCGTTTCATTACTGGTCGGCGGTGTTCTTCATATTCGGATCGATGTGGGGGAGCTTCCTCAACGTCTGCATCTATCGCATGCCGCTGGGGATGAGCGTGGTCCATCCCGGATCGCACTGCCCGGCGTGCGAGTACAAGATACCCTGGCAGCTCAACATCCCGCTGGTGACCTGGCTCCAACTCGGGGGCAAGTGCGCCAATTGCGGGGCCAAGTTCTCCGCGCGATATTTTCTGGTCGAACTGCTGACGGGTTTTGCCTTCCTGTCCGCGTGGCTTACGTTCGGGCGTCTTTCCCCTTTTCTTGCGATGGCCTATTGCGTGGTCCTGGCCGGATTCATCTGCGCGACCCTGATCGACTTCGAACACTTCATCATCCCCGATGAAATCACCCTGGGCGGCGTTGCGGTCGGCTTCATCATGTCGGCGCTGATCCCTTCCCTGCAAAATGCGGCCGGCGCCATAGAGGCCATGGGGCAAAGCCTGCTGGGCATTGCGGTCGGCGGCGGCGTGGTCTATGCGATCCTGCGGATGGGCAAGCTGATGTTCGGCAAGAAACGCGTGAACCTTGCTCCCGACTCCAAACTGACCTTCACCGACGTCAGCCTGTTCCTGCCGGAGGAGGAGGTCCCCTACGATGAGTTGTTCTACCGCAAGTCCGACTTCATCGGCTTCCACGCCAAGCGACTCGAACTGACCGACCGTTGCTATTTCGACGCTCCGGTGCGTTTGACGCAGAACGCGCTGGTCATCGGCGACGAGACCCTGGATCCGGAGCCGATCAAATTCATGGAGGTCGTGACGGATGAAATCATCCTGCCGCGCGAGGCGATGGGGCTCGGCGATGTGAAGTTCATGGCGGCGATCGGCGCCTTCATGGGCTGGCAGGCGACGCTGTTCACGCTGATGTTCAGTTCGCTGATCGGGTCCTTCGTCGGAGTCGGCCTGATTGCCATCGGGAAGCGCTCCTGGTCGGCGCGGATTCCATATGGCCCCTACATCGCGCTGGCTGCTGTCATCTGGATGTTTCTGGATCCAGGAACGCAGGCGTTCTGGCGGGATATGTTGGGCGGGTATGCCGTGGCGTTTG
>JAYPGD010000039.1:0-13693 GCA_038126655.1 Verrucomicrobiales bacterium | reverse complement strand
GCCTAGCATTGCTCGGCATAGGCCTTCGATCCACGCCCGGGCCGAGCAATGCTCGGCGTTTCCGAAGAAGTGCAATGGTTCAGTCGCGACCGCCCCGCAACCCCAGGTCGTCCAGCGTCTGCCAGACCGACGGAAGCGGCTTCTGCCAGAGAGGGGGCACATCCAACCGAAACCCTTTGAGGACGGCGCTTTCGAAGACGGTTCCATTCAATGTCGCTTCCTCATAGCGACCTTCACGTAGCTTGTAGAACCTGGCTTCCTGACGTTCGGGATCGAGAATCCAATACTCCGCCCCGCCGCCCTGTTCATACTCGTTTAACTTGTCGATGGTGTCCCGCGCCCCGCCGCCGCTGACATTCTTCTTACAATTCCCTGACGCGGCGCTGACCCGGTTGTCGCGGAATGGCGCCAAGTTTGAGGCGACATGAAACCTTGTGATTCCTCAAACCTGCAACTTCAATCCCCACCGGATGCCATGAACACTCCCATTCCATCCCTCGGCCGCCGCCTGCTGGCTGCGGCGCTGCTCATCACGTTGGCCGCGTCGGCGTCGGCCGACCAGGTCAACCTCAACGTGGAACTGGCCAAGCCTGTCCTGAAGGCCGGCCTCAAGCAGACCACCTACCTGAAGGTCGGGCTCACCGGCTTCGAACTGGCCGGCGCTTCCAAGCGGCCGCCGGTCAATATCGCGATCGTGTTGGACAAGTCCGGCTCCATGCAGGGCGAGAAGATCCGCCAGGCGCGCGAGGCCGCCAAGATGGCGATCGGCCGGTTGAACGCCAACGACATTGTTTCGGTGGTGTCCTACGATTCGACGGTCAATGTGCTGACGCCGGCCACCAAGGTGACCGACAAGGCCATGATCAACGCACAGATCGACCGCATCAATGCCAACGGCAGCACGGCCCTGTTCGGCGGCGTCAGCAAGGGCGCCGCGGAGATTCGGAAGTTCTACGATCCGAAACGCGTCAACCGCATCTTCCTGCTCTCGGACGGTCAGGCCAATGTCGGGCCGCAGAGTCCGCGCGAGTTGGGCAATCTGGGGGCGTCCTTGGCCAAGGAAGGAATCTCGGTCACCACGCTCGGCCTGGGCCTCGGCTACAACGAGGACCTGATGACGCAGCTCGCCATGAAGAGCGACGGCAGCCACAGCTTCATCGAGGAGCCCGCGCAGTTGACGCAGATCTTCAACGAGGATTTCGGCGAAGCCTTGCAGGTGGTGGCCCAGAAGGTCGTGGTCAAGATCACCTGCCGCGAGGGCGTGCGCCCCGTCCGGACACTGGGTCGCGAGGCGGACATTGCCGGCCAGACCGTCGTGACCACGATGAACCAGATCTACAGCGGCCAGGAACAGTTCGTCCTGCTGGAGGTGGAGATTCCGGCGACCCGCAGTGGGGCCGTTCGCGACATCGCCACCGTGAACCTCGGCTACCTCAACATGGAGACCCGAGTCGATGACCGGTTGAGCAGTTCGGTCGCGGCGCGCTTCACGACCTCGGATTCGGAGATCGCCAAGGCGGTGAGCACGGAGGTCATGGTCGCCAGCATTTCCCAGATTGCGGTGGAGAACAACAAGAAGGCCACGGCGCTGCGGGACCAGGGACGGATCGAAGAGGCGCGCAAGCTTCTGCTGAGCAACAGCGCCTTCCTCGGTGAGAACGCGGACCGCTACAATTCCGATTTTCTTCGGAGCTACCGGGCCTTGAATTCCATTTCGGCGGACAATCTGGACGAGGCGAAATGGAACGCCAACCGGAAGCAGATGCGCTACGAACAGCAGGCCATTCAACAAGGCAAGTTTCAGTTGCGTTCCCGCGGAGCCGTTCCTCAATCCCAATCGTCGGCGCAGCAGCTTCAGCAGCTTCAGCAGCGCTCGATCCCGGTCCAACAATCGGAAAGTCCGACCAAGAAACAGTGAAGCCACGACTATTCGCGACCTATCTGGTCATCGTTCTCGCGCCGCTCGGACTCCTGGCTTGGCTGGGAGCCGGGCTCGCGCGTGACGAACAGGCGCAGATGGAGTCGCGATATCGCGAGCTGATGTCGAATCAACTGGCCGTCCGCAAGGAGGCCGTGGCGGCCGTCGTGGATCAGACGGAACGGGAGCTGGAATCCCTGCTGGATCTGCCGGGGGCGGTCGCCCCGAAGAAGGCGCAGGTCCAGGGCGGCTCCCAATCGGAATCCTTGGTGGAGGCGTCCGTCATTCGGGAGAAGATCCGCGGTTCGCGACTGGCCCGACAGATCTTCGTCCTTCGGCCCGATGGAGGTTTTCTTTTTCCCCTCCTCGATGGCAACGCCACAGATAAGGAGAAGGAATTCTTCGAGCGCACGCGCTCCGTCTGGGAATCGGGAATCCGCTTGGGACAGGAGCGGGACGTCGCCGGCCAGAAGATTGCGCCCCCGACCGATTCATGGATCGGCAAGCGTGGGCGGGAAGCCATGCGGACTTCGCGACAGGCCGCCGCTTCCGTCTCAATTGCCAACCCTTACAACGCGCAGAAAGGCTGGCATTCCTGGTTTTGGGGCAACGGTGTCCACCTGATCCACTGGCGGCGACATGACTCGGGCCATGTGGTCGGTGTGGAAGTGGATCGGATGGCATTGCTGGCCGATGTCGTGAGCGGTCTGCCGGACACGGAGTTCGAACCGTCGGCGAGCCTGAATGGAAGGATCGCGCTGCGGAACGCCCAGAATCAGGCGATCTATCAATGGGGCGCCTACGAACCGCCGGAGAACGCCGTGCCGGATGTGCGGATGGCCATCGATGCGCCCTTGTCGATGTGGACACTGAACTATTACTCGACGCCGGGGACGCTTTCGAGCGGCGCGGCCTGGTTCAACGTGGGGACGGCGTTGGCGTTGAGCAGTCTCGTGATTGCGGCTTTGGCGGTTTACTTCTTTCGCGAGAATGCGCGGGAGATTCGCGAAGCCGCGCAACGGGTGAGTTTCGTCAACCAGGTGTCCCACGAGTTGAAGACGCCGCTGACCAACATCCGCATGTACGCAGAGATGCTGGAGCCGCGCATGGAGGAGGCGGATGAATCGGCCAGGGACAACCTGCAGGTGATTGTCAGCGAGAGCCAACGCCTCAGCCGCATGATCGGCAACGTGCTGGCCTTCGCGAAGAATCAACGAGGCGCCCTGAAGCCCAATCCGCGCCGCTGTGTTCCGGACGACGTGATACGCGCGACGATCGATCATTTTCGACCGGCGCTGGACGCCAAGGGCGTCAGCGTATCGTTCGCGGCCGGCGCGCCGGAGGAAGCGCTGCTGGACTCGGACTTCCTGGAGCAGATTCTCGGCAACCTGTTGGGCAATGTGGAAAAGTACGCCGCCGTCGAAGGCGACTTGGAGGTCGTCAGCCGGGCGCGCGGCGACGAACTGACGGTCCAGGTCGTGGATCGCGGACCGGGCATTCCCGCGGATCAACGCGAACGGGTGTTTCAGCCGTTCCAACGACTCAGCGACAAGTTGACCGAAGGCGTCGCCGGCACGGGCATCGGACTCGCCATCGCCCGGGAACAGGCGCGCACTCATGGCGGCGATCTGGTGATCGTGGATTCGGACCAAGGCGCCGCCTTTCAGTTGACCCTGAGTCTTGAGACAACGAAGGACGCCGCATGAAAATACTGCTTGCAGAGGACGACCCCAACACGCGAAAGGGCTTGGCGCAGATTCTCAGCGACGAAGGTTACGAGACCCTGGTGGCCGACAACGGCGAGACCGCGTTGGAGTTGTTCCGCCGCGAGAAACCCGACGCCGTCTGCCTCGACGTGATGATGCCTGGCCGCGATGGCTATGCGGTCTGCCGCGAACTGCGCCGCCTCGACGACCAGGTCCCGATCCTCTTCATCAGCGCGAAGTCCGAGGAGATCGACAAGGTGCTGGGGCTGGAACTGGGCGCGGATGATTTCATCGTCAAGCCCTTCGGCGTGAAAGAGGTCGTGGCCCGGATCCGCGCCGTGACCCGACGCAGTCTCGCGCGCGGCGCCGCAGCGGATTCAGTGGAGAACAGGACCTTCGAAATGGGCGACCTGCGGGTCGCGCCGGCGGAGTTGCGCGTGTATCGGGACGACCGGACCATTGAGGTGAGCCTGCGCGACATCAAGATCCTGCGCCTGCTGCGCGACAACGCCGGCAGGGCCATGCCCCGCGATCGGATCCTGGATGAATGTTGGGGCATCGACTACTTCCCCAACAGCCGGGCACTGGATCAGCATATCTCGCAGCTCCGAAAACGCATCGAACGCGATCCCGCGAAGCCCGTGATCATCCGGACTGTCCACGGGGTGGGGTATCGGTTCGAGGGGTGAACGGGGCGCGGAATTCATTCCGCATCAACCTCTGGACATCCGCTGTTCCAAGTCTCGACGAAACGCCCAAAATCCCTGCTTCAACGGGGAACCATCTCCGCCTCACCCCCCACACTGCGCTTGATGGCGCAGCGCGTGATCGACCAACGTCAATGCGGTCATGGCCTCCACGATTGGAACGGCGCGGGGCAGGACGCAGGCGTCGTGTCGCCCGCGGCCTTTCAGGGTCGTGTTCTTCCCCTCCTTGGAAACCGTCTCCTGCGGATGCATGACGGTGGCGGTGGGTTTGAAGGCGACGCGGAAGAAGATGGTCTCGCCGTTGCTGATGCCGCCCTGGACGCCGCCTGAGCGGTTGGTCTTCGTTCGCACCTTTCCGCGACGCATGCGGAAGGCGTCGTTGTGCTCCATGCCGGTGAGCGTGGCGCCGTCGAATCCTGAGCCGATTTCAAATCCCTTGGTCGCGGGCAGGCTGAGCATGCCCTTGGCAAGGTCGGCCTCAAGTCGATCGAACACCGGTTCGCCCCAGCCCGCCGGGACGCCGCGGGCCACGCCCTCGATGACGCCGCCCACGCTGTCGCCGGCCTTGCGGGTCCTGTCGATCAGTCGAATCATCTTTTCCGCCGTCTTGGCGTCCGGGCAGCGGACGATGTTCGATTCGATCTGCTTGAGCTTCACCTTCTCCGGATCCACCTCGCCGACGACATTCTGGACCTGCTTCACGTAGGCCAGGACTTCGACGCCGAAGCGTTGTTTCAGGATCTTCTTGGCGACGGCGCCGGCGGCCACGCGGCCGATGGTCTCGCGCGCGCTGGTGCGGCCGCCGCCCTGCCAGTTGCGAAATCCGTACTTGGCGTCGTAGGTGTAGTCGGCGTGGGAAGGGCGATACTTCTCCGCCATCTCCTCGTAAGCCGAGGAGCGTGCGTCCTTGTTGCGGACTAGCATGCTGATCGGCGTGCCGAGGGTCTTCCCCTCGAACGTGCCGGAGAGGATCTCGACGGCGTCCGCCTCGTTGCGCGGGGTGACGATCTTGGATTGTCCGGGCCGGCGGCGATCCAGGTCAGGCTGGATGTCGGCCTCCGTCAATTCAAGGCGCGGCGGGCAGCCGTCGACGACGACGCCGACGCCTCCGCCGTGCGATTCGCCGAAGGTCGTGATGCGAAACAGATGTCCGAACGTGTTGCCCATATGGCGGAAGAGGTTGCGGGAAATGCGGTCGCCGGTCAATCGCGGCCGATTCGAAACAAGAAACCCGCCGTCCTTTCGGGCGGCGGGTTGTTGTAGATCGCTTCCTGGCGGAATCGTTGAACTACGCGGCGGCGGGAGCCTCGGCGGCTTCCTCCTCCTGCGGGCTGGGGTTCAGGCTCTCGACGTTCACCTTCAGGGTGCAGGTGACTTCGGAATGCAGGCGGAGTTCGACGTCGTGCTCGCCCGTATGGCGGATCGGGTCCGAGAGGTGGACCTGCTTCTTGGTCAGATGCACGGCAAACTGATGCTCGAGTTCCTCGAGGACCATTGCCGAGGTGACGGAGCCGAACATCTTGCCGTCGTCGCCGGTGCGGACCTTGACGGTCAGCATGAGCTTGCCGACGCTCTTCGCCAGCTCTTCGGCGTCCTTCAGTTCCTTGGCTTCGCGCTCGGCGCGCCGCTGCTGCAATGCGTCCAGTTGACGCCTGTTGGCGCGGGTCACGGGAACGGCGAGTCCCTGGGGGATCAGGTAGTTGCGGGCGTAGCCCGGGGCCACCTCCACGGTGTCCGCCTCGCCGCCCAGGCTCTCAACATGCGATGTCAGAATTACTTTCGTCTTGGCCATGATATGTCGGGGTTAAATGGATGTTTTCCAGACCGGGGCGAACCGGTCGTCTATCAAAAGGGAACGTCGTCGTCCTCGGGAAGGCTGTCGTCGTGAACCGGCGGCGGGACCGGGCGTCCCTGGGCCGGGGCCGCCGGGCGCGATTGGGGAGCGGACTGCTCGAACGGATCCGAGGTCTCGCCGCGATTGCCGCCGGCGCCGCCGTCCATGAAGGAGAAGGACTCCAGGACGACGCGCATTTGGCTGCGGCGCTGGCCGCTCTGTTTGTCCTCCCACTGGTCCAGGCGCAGACGGCCTTCAACCAGCAGCGGCCGGCCTTTCTTCAGGTACTGTGCGACCACCTCGGCCTGGCGGCCAAAGGCATCCACGTCAACAAAGGTCACCTCTTCCTGCGTCTCGCCGGCGTCGTTCTTCCAACGGCGGTTCAAGGCCATGCCGATGCGCGCGATCGCAGTGCCCTTGGGGGTGTAGCGCAGTTCGGGGTCGCGGGTGAGATTCCCGGCGATGATGACTTTGTTGAAGCTGGCCACGGTGGATCAGGCGGTTGGCGCGGGGGCGGGTTCCGCCGGCGCGCTGGTGAAAATGACGCGGAAGACCAGGTCGCTCAGATTATACTTCGCGTTCAGCTTCGCAATGGCCTCGCCGGGAACCTCAAACGCGATGTTCACGTAGTAGCCGGACTGGTTCTTCTTGTTGGCGACCCGCGCGAAGTTGCGCTTGTCCATCTTTTGCACGTTCTCGATCCTGCCGCCCTCGGCGACGATCTCGGCGGAGACCTTTTCAATGGCCTCGGGGATGCCCATCTCCTGGGCGGCGCTATTCAAAATAAACAAGCCTTCGTACTTTCTCACTGCTGTTCCTTCGCGTCGTTCGGGGCGTCGACCGCACCGTTATGTTCGTTCATTGCCTTTTCGATTCCCGCGGTCAACCAGCATTCGGCCTGGTCGGCCGCCCTGGCCAGGGCCAGTTCCAAAACCTTCATCTCATCCGCGGCAAACGCGCCGAGCACGTGCCCGATGATCTCGCGCGAGCCGTCCCGCCGTCCGATCCCAATGCGTTGCCGGGCGAATGTCTTTCCGCCCAGATGGGCTTCAATCGACTTCAGCCCGTTGTGTCCGCCCGAACCGCCGCCGCGTCTCATCCGGACCGCGCCCAGCGGAATATTCGCGTCGTCCACAACCACCAGGACGTTGTCCGGCGGGATTTTGTAAAAATCCGCAAGCGCCCTGACCGCCTCGCCGCTGCAGTTCATATAAGTCTGCGGCTGGCAAAGGACCGCCCGGCGTCCGCCGAGCGCAACTTTGGCGACGCGCGACCTGGATCGCTTGTCGTCCTGCCAGCCGGCGCCCGCCCTTCGGGCGAGCAGTTCGACCAGCATGAAACCCGCATTGTGCCGCGTGTTCTCGTACTTGCGGCCCGGGTTGCCCAGCCCAACGACAAGTAACAGATTGTCCATGGGCCGGATGGCGGCGTTCCATCAGGAACTCCGCCGGGGAAAACAGATCAGGACTCGGCCTTCTCCTCGCCTTCGCCCGACGTGGCCTCCGCCTTCGCGGCGGCTGCAGCGGCGCCTTCCTCGGAGCGGCTGGCGCGCGATTTGGCGATGGAGCAGACCGGGATGTTCTTGTCGCCCAGGACCGTCACGCCCTCGGGAGCGACGATGTCGCCGACGTGCAGGGTGTGGCCGGTTTCCAGCGGGCTGACATCCACCTGAATCGACTCGGGGAGATCCTTCGGCAGCGAGCGGACACGCACCTTGTGAAGCACGTGTTCCAGCAGGCCGCCGCCGACCTTGACGCCGACCGCTTCGCCGACCGTCTGGATCGGAACGATGACCTCAACGACCTCGTTCTCGGCGACCTGATGCAGATCGACATGGAGGACGTCGCCCTTCAGCGGGTGGTGCTGGACATCCTGCAACAGGGCCAGGCGGCTCTTCCCGTCGACCGAGAGCTCGACCAAGATGTTCTCCGCAACGGTGCTGTTGATCAGATTCGTCAGTTCCTTGGCGTCGATCTCCAGATTCTCGGGATCGGAACCCCGACCGTAGACGACGGCGGGCACGCGGCCCTCGCGGCGCAGTTTCTTGACGCCTGTGCTCTTGACCAAGGACCGCGGGTTGGCGGTTAACGGCAATGATTTCATAATTTTCGCTGATCGGACAAACGGGCGCCTGATGCGTTCAACTGGTGCGCCCGCCTTTGAATTTAAACAGCGAAGTCACCGACGAATTGCTGTGAATACGCTTGATGGCTTCGCCCAACAACTCCGCCACAGAAAGGGTCGTTATATTGATCCCTTCGATTGGCGGGCGTTGGACACTATCAGTCGTAATCAATTCGTCAATCACTGAATTACGTAATCTTTCGATGCCCAAATCTCCCAAAATTGCGTGCGAAACGCAGGCCAGAACCTGCTTGGCTCCCTTGTCCTTCAGGACCTGCGCTGCGTTGCAGAGCGTGCCCGCCGTTTCGGTGAGATCGTCCACCAGCAGGGCTGTCTTGTTGCGGATGGAGCCGATCACGGCGTCGGTCTCCACCTCGGTGGCGCTGCGTCGGCGTTTGGCCACAATCGCGAGGCCGGCGTCCAGCTTCTCACTGTAGGCGTGCGCCATCTTCAGGCCGCCGACGTCCGGGCTCACCACCACCAGGTTCTTGAGGTCCTTGCTTTCCAGGTAATCGTAGATCACCGGCGCGGCATAGAGATGATCCACCGGGATGTCGAAGAAGCCCTGGATCTGCTGTGCGTGCAGATCCATGGTCAGGACCCGGTTGGCGCCGGCGGCGACGAGGAGGTTGGCCACGAGCTTCGCTGTGATGGGGACGCGGGGCTGGTCCTTGCGATCCTGCCGCGCATAGCCATAGAACGGCAGGACGGCCGTGATCCGCGACGCGCTCGAGCGCTTCAGCGCATCGATCATGATGAACATCTCCATCAGGTGAGGGTTGGTCGGCGGAGAGGTGGACTGGAGGAGGAAGACATCCTCGCCGCGCACGTTCTCCTCGATCTTGCAGAAGCTCTCGCCGTCCGGAAACGGCGTCGTGGTGGCTTTGCCCAATTCAATTCCAATGGAATCGCAGATGGCTTCGGCCAAGGGCTGATTGGAGGTGCCGGCGAATATTTTCACAAGGCGGTCGGATAAAGGAATCAAAAAGGCGTTCGCGCACACGAACCGCCGACTGTTGTGGGGTTGGCGCGGACTGTACCAACGGCCTTTTCCGGCGCAAGCGGAAAAGTCCTACGAAGCGATCTGTTTGATCGGGACGGCGCCGGTGACGCCGGTGAGGCGTTGGTCGAGCCCGCCGTAGAAATAGGTGAGGGCCTCGGAATCGAAGCCCAGCTGATGCAGGACGGTCGCGTGCAGGTCGCTGACATGGAAGCGATCCTCGACCGCCGCGCTGCCGAGTTCGTCCGTCGCGCCGACGCTGACGCCGCCCTGGATGCCGCCGCCGGCCATCCACATGGTGAAGCCGTAGGCGTTGTGGTCCCGGCCCGTGCCCTTCGCGTATTCCGCGGTGGGTTGGCGGCCGAACTCACCGCCCCAGACGATCAGGGTGTCCTCCAGCATGCCGCGTTGCTTCAAGTCCGCGAGCAGGCCGGCGATGGGCTTGTCGGTGTTGCCGGCGTGATAATTGTGGTTCTTCTCCAGGTCGCCGTGGGCGTCCCAGTTGGCGTCGTTGTGGTTGCCGCCGGAGTAGATCTGGATGAAGCGCACGCCGCGCTCGACCAGGCGTCGGGCGAGCAGGCACTTGCGGCCGAAATCGTCGGTGCGGTCCTCGTTCAGGCCATAGAGCCGTTTCACATGTTCGGGCTCGCTGTCGAGATCCACGGCCTCGGGCGTGGAGACCTGCATCTTGTAGGCGAGTTCATAACTCGCGATGCGGGCGGCGAGGTCGCTGTTGTCGACGCGATCCGCGAGGTGATTGGAATTGAACCGGTTCAGATGATCGAGAAGTTTCCGCTGTTCGCGATCGTTCATGCCGCGGGCGTTCTTCAGGTCGAGGATCGGCGTGCCTTCGGGGCGGAACACCACGCCCTGGTAACTGGCGGGCATGAAGCCGCTGGTCCAGTTCTTGGCGCCGCTGATGGGGCCGCCCTTCTTGTCGAGCATGACCACGTAGCCGGGCAGGTCCTGGTTGACCGTGCCGAGGCCGTAGTTGACCCAGGAGCCCATGGTCGGCTTGCCGCTCACGATGCTGCCCGAATTCATCATCAACATCGCCGAACCGTGGATCGGCGAATCCGCGGTCATCGAATGCAGAAAGGCAATGTCGTCCACGTGTTGCGCGAGGTGCGGAAACAGGGTGGAGACATATTTGCCGCTCTGACCGTATTGGCTGAACTGCCATTTGGGCCCGACTACGCGGCCCTCGCTCTTGTGGCCGCCGCGGCCGAAGGTCTTCACTTGGATGGTCTTGCCATCGAGCGGATAGAGCTTGGGTTTGTAGTCAAAAGTGTCCACATGGCTCGGCCCCCCATACATGAACAGGAAGATGACGTGCTTGGCCTTGCCTTGGAAATGCGGTTGCTTCGGCGCGAGGGGATTTCGCCAGGCGGTCGTCCCATCGGCGGCGACGGCCTGGTTCGCGAGGAATCCATCCTGCGCCAGCATGCCGGCCAAGGCGGTGGAGGTGAATCCGCCGCCGACCGTGCGCAGAAAGTCGCGCCGGTCCGTGCGTCCGCAGAAAGTGTTCTTGGGTTTCATGATGCGTGTTTCGTGTTGCGGGTTGCGTGGCGATCGCTGCGTCTTACGTATCACTCCATGCTCGCTCAAGGGCGTCGGAGCCTCTTCACGCAATACGCGGCACGCGGCACGTTTCTTGTTCAGTCCAGATACACAAATTCATTCAAATTAAGGACCATCAGGCAGAAGCGGTTGAGCGCCTGATCGGCGTCGAGGTTTGCGTTGGCCCTCAGGTCCTCGATCATGGCCAGGCCGTTCTTGATCTCCTGTTCCGTCACCTCGCGACAGAAGGCAAGCTTGAGCCCTTCCTTCACCTGCTCGCGGACATCGTTCGAATGCGCGCGCAGGCGGTCGCCGAAGATTTCGGCGGAGTCGTTCACGAACTTGCTGTTCAACATGGTCAGCGACTGCGTCGGCACGGTGGTCGCGAAGCGCACGGCGCAGAGGGAATCGGTGTCCGCCTGGTCGAAGGCCTTGAGCATGGGCTCGTTGAGGGAGCGTTTGAGATGGACGTAGACGCTGCGGCGGTTGCGTTCCGTGGGCGAGGAGGTTCCCCATGCCTTGTCGGGACGCGAGGCGGTGGCGAGCACCTCGGCGGGCATCTCGGTGTAGATGCTGGGGCCGCCCTGCTTGAGGTTCAATTTGCCGGTGAGGTTGATGATCGAGTCGCGGATCTCCTCGGCGGTGAGGCGACGCATGTCGAAGCGCCAGAACAGGTCGTTGTTCGGATCCTGCGCCAGCGCCTTTTCGTTTGCGGCGGAGGACATCTGGTAGGCCTTCGAAAGCATGATGCGTTTGTGCAGCTTCTTGAGGCTCCAGCCCTGGTTCATGAAATCGCGGGCCAGCCAGCCCAGCAGCGCCGGATGGGTGGGCGCCTCGCCATTCTGTCCGAAGTTGCTGGGCGAGCGGACGATCCCGCGACCGAAGTGGAACTGCCAGACGCGGTTGGCCATGACGCGCGGGGTGAGCGGGTTGTCCTTGCTGGCAATCCAGTCGGCCAGGACGCTGCGGCGGCCCGAGGAATGCGCTCCCGGCTTGGGCTCGGGGATGACGGGGTCCTTCAGGCCGAGCACCTGCGGAAAACCGGGCTCCACCTTGTCGCCGGGAACGTGGGCGTTGCCGCGGATGAGAACGAAGGTCTCGGGCGCCTTGGGGCCGTTTTCCTTGATCGACAACGCGCGCGGCAAAGGCGGAATCCGCTTCGCCTTCAGCGCCTCGAACTCCTTCTTCAGTTTCGTGTATTCCCGATGCTCCGGTCTCGGAAGCGCGTCGCGGCTCTTCGTCTTCAGCAGATGCTCGCGGGTCGTCTTGTCTTCGGCGTCCTCCTTTTCCGGATTGGAGAACGTCGCGAAGATCCGTTTCTCGAAGGTGTCGATCCGTTTGGTCAGGTCGCCCAGTTCCTTCTTCAGTTCGCCGACCTTGCGCGCGTGCTCCGCCTGCTCGGCCTTGGAGGCGATGATCGTGGTGGTGTTCAGCGTGAAGGCGGTCTTCTCATATTTGCGCTGCTGGATGTTCTTGAAGGTGTTGTTGAAGAACGCCTGCATGCGGTAGTAGTCCTCCATCGGAAACGGATCGATCTTGTGCTCGTGGCAGCGCGCGCAACCGACCGTCATGCCCAGAAAGGTCTCGCCCGTGGCGCGCATCACGTCGTCGAGGCTGTCGAAGTAGGCCTGGTCCGGATCGACGGGCTCATCGTCCCAGAGGCCGAGGCGATGAAAGCCGGTGGCGATGATGGCGTCAGCGTCCGGATTCTCGAACTCATCCCCGGCGAGTTGCTCCCTGATGAAGCGATCGTAGGGCTTGTCCTGGTTGAACGCGCGGATGACGTAATCGCGATAACGCCAGACCTCGGGTTTCGGATTGTCGCGCTCGTAGCCGTTGGTCTCGGCGTAGCGCACCAGGTCCAGCCAATGGCGTCCCCACTTCTCCCCGTATTGCGGTTTGGCGAGAAGGCGGTCGACAATCGTTTCGAAGGCCTTGGCGGTCGCCGCCGGATCGTTCTCGAAGGCCTTCACCTCGGCGGGCGTGGGGGGCAGTCCGATCAGATCGTAATAGGCGCGGCGGATCAACGCGCGACGCGAGGCCGCGGCGTTCGGCTTCAGGCCTTTCTCCGAAAGCTTCGCAAAGATGTAGGCGTCGATCGGGTTCTTCGACCAGGCGGTGTTGGCGACCTGGGGCGGTTGGGGGCGGCCGATGGATTGAAACGCCCAGTAGCGGCGGGCTTCGTCGTTGACCTTGTTGTTGTACTCGCTCTCGTGTTCCGCGATGCCCTTGATCTCGCGAACCGGATTGTAGGGGGCGCCCATTTCGATCCACTCGGCGAGCGTGTCGATCTGCGCCTTGGGCAGCTTGCCATCGGGCGGCATCTGGTGGTGGTCGTCCTTGTAGCTGAGCATCCGGAGCAGGACGCTGTCGGCGGGCTTGCTGGGGTTGATCGCGCTGCCGCTGTCGCCGCCGTGGATCAGGCCCTCGCGGCTGGTCAAACGGAGGCCGCCCTTGAGTCGATCCTTCGCGCCATGGCATTCGTAGCAATGCTTCTCCAGGATCGGGTGCACCTTCTGGTCGAAGAAGGCGATGGTTTCCTTGTCGTTGCCGGATTCGGCGGCGCCGGCGGACCAGGCCGACGCCGTGATCAGCGCGGCGATCGACAGGATGACGTTGGCTCTCTTTTGCACGGCGTTTGGACGGCGAATACTCATTTCACACTCAAATTCGTAACTGACACGCCGGCGCACGATCCCGCGCAAACCGGCATTCAAGAGTCGGGAATCTATCGGCCTTGTCGCAGCGGCTCAATGAGTAAAAGCCAATTGAAAGCGGCCGACAATGCGGTTCGGAGCGCCGAGCAATTCCCGGCCGTGGCGGGCGCAACCGCCCCACCCCCGC
>JAYPGD010000038.1:16640-20532 GCA_038126655.1 Verrucomicrobiales bacterium | reverse complement strand
TGCGTGTTGCGTGTTGCGTGTTGCGTGTTGCGCGACTAAAAGCCTGCCGTCGAATGAAACCGCTTTTTGACTGTCGTCTGTACACCTTTGTTGATTCGGCCTATCTGAATGGGCGGGAACCAGTCGATATCGCCCGGGCCTTGTGCGATGGCGGCTCCGACCTGATCCAATTGCGCGCGAAGGAGGCGCCGGTTGATGAGGTCGCTCGCCTGGCGGAGGCGATTCTCCCGATTACCCGGGAGGCCGGCGTTCGGTTGGTGATCAACGACCATTGGGAACTGGCGAACCGCCTCGGCGCGGACATCTGCCACCTGGGACAGGAGGATTTCTTCGACGCGGGCCACGCGCACAAGTCCGACCTCTCAACTCAGACCAACTCCTTGGCGCGACGTAGCGACGCGATGGCGGCTCAACCCTCAACTCTCCTCGGCCTCAGCACGCATGCGCCGGACCAGGCGGAACGCGCGATCGCCGCCGGGGCGGATTACATCGCCATTGGCCCGGTCTACGCCACCGGCACCAAGCCGACGGCCAAACCCGTGACCCTCGATTACGTGCGTTGGGCGGCGGAGAATGTGACGATTCCCTGGTTCTCCATCGGCGGGATCAACCTGACCAACCTGGACGATGTCCTTGAAGCCGGCGCGCGCCGCATCTGCGTGGTTTCGGCGATCCTGAATGCGCCGGACATCGCGCGCGCTTGTCAGAAATACCGCGATCGCCTAAGTTCCGCCCCTTTGTAAATCGCGGGCCGGCGGCATTGGCATCGGCTCGGGAACCTCAATTTGAAATCGCAGATCTGAAATCTCAAATCATCTCATGAGCGTACTCGTCGTCGGCACCACGGCATTGGATTCCATCAAGACCCCCAAGGCGGAGAACCCGCGACTGCTCGGCGGCTCCGCCAGTCACGCGGCCGTTGTCGCCAGCTACTTCTCCCCCGTCCGGCTGGTCGGCGCGGTGGGCGGCGATTTCCCCAAGCGTTACATCAATCTCTACGAACGGCACGGCATCGACCTCGAGGGCCTGGATGTGATCAAGGACGGCAAGACCTTCCACTGGTCCGGCGAATACGAGATCAACATGAACAACCGCGAGACGCTGCACACGGAGTTGGGCGTCATCGAGACCTTCATGCCGACACTGCCGAAGTCTTATCAGCGCTCGTCGCATGTGCTCCTGGCCAACATCGCCCCGAGCCTGCAACTGCACGTCCTCGACCAGGTCAAGAAGCCGAAGTTTGTCGTCGCCGACACCATGGACCTGTGGCTGAACATCGCCATGGACGACGTCGTGAAACTGATGAAGCGCGTCGACATGCTCGTGCTCAACGACAGCGAATCGCACCAACTCACCGAGACGGAGAATGTGGTGAAGGCGATCCGCAGGATTCATCGCATGGGGCCGCGCTTCGTCATCGTGAAACGCGGCGAGTATGGCGCCGTCTATTCCGGCCCGGACGGACTTTTCATCACGCCCGCCTTTCCGCTGCAGAACGTGGTCGACCCGACAGGCGCCGGCGACAGTTTCGTCGGCGGCATGATCGGCTACCTGGCCTCCTGCAAGGGACCGTTCCACCGGCATCTGCGCCGGGCCATCGTGCACGGCACGGTGATGGGCTCCTTCTGCTGCGAGGGCTTCGGCCTGAAGCGCACGGCCGGCATGAAACGCGAACGCATCGATCAACGCATCAAGGAATTCGATGCGTTGATCCGGGTCTGAACCAGCGTCTTCAGACCTCTTCCAACCGCGTATCGGCGTCGCCGAAGCGCTTCAGTCGCACGTCGAACTTGTCCATCAACGAGAGGAAGAGGCGGCACATCTGGCGATCGGGCTTGCCGAGGTAATCCAGGACGCGGCCGCCCTTGATCTGCCCGCCGGCGCCGCCGAGCACGACAACCGGCAGCTTGGTCGCGTCATGGTGGCCGGTCAGCATGCTGGAGGTGAACATCAGCGCGGAATTGTCCAACAGCGTGCGTTCACCTTCCTGGATGGCGTCGAGTTTGCGCGCGATGTAGGCGAGCTGTTCGACAAAGAAGCGATTCACCTTCAACCAGTCCTCGGTGTCGTTGTGCGACAGGAGGTGGTGAATCATGTAGTCCACGTTGAGATTGGGAAAACGCAGGGAGGAATGATCGTTGTTCAGCTTGAGCGTGCAGACGCGGGTGGCGTCGGTCTGGAAGGCCAGCACGAGGATGTCGCACATGAGGCGCATGTGCTCGCCAACGTCCTGCGGATAGCCGTCGGCCGGGCGCGGGATGTTCGGCTTCGTCAGAGTCGGTCGCCAACCCTGCAGTTCGCCGCGCTTGCCCGCGTTCTCGATGCGCCGTTCGACCTCGCGCACGGAGTCCAGGTATTCGTCGAGCTTCTGCTGGTCGCTTTGGCTGACCTGCCGACGCAGGTCCTTCGCGTCGTTCAACACCGCGTCCAGCACGCTGCGATCGCCGCGTCCGATTTCGGTCTTGAACAAACGGTCGAACGCCAATGCCGGATAGACTTCCAAAGGTGTCGGCGTGGTCGGGGAGCTCCACGAGATGTGGGAGCTGTAGATCATCGAGTAATTCTTGTGGACCGTGGGATTGGCCTTCTCGCAACCCAACACGAGGCTGGGCAGCTTGGTCGAGGCTCCGTGGCGCTGCGCAATGATCTGATCGAAGCTCGTGCCCGAACGAATGCCTCCGCCCGGCTCCAGCGGCGCGCCGGAAAGCAGGTTGCCGGTCATCGAGCTGTGGATATTGCCCTTCAACGCCTCGGCGTTGTAGAGCCCCTTGATGAAGAGCAGGCGCTCGCGGAAATCGTTGAGCGGCGACAAAACACGGCCCAATTCCATGTTCCTCCCCTCGCCCTCGGCCCGCCATTCCTTCGCGTGAAAACCATTGCCGGCAAAGAGAACGCCCAGGCGCAACGGCGGCTCGCTCGATTTGTCGCGCCCCTTGGGCTCATCGCCCCAGACAGCGGTCGATTCCATCCAGGGCAGCGCCATCGTGACGCCCATGCCGCGCAGCAGCGTCCGACGGGAAAAGCGGTGGGTGTTCATGGAAAAAGCGATTCTGTTCGACTGATCAAAGTATTAGCGGTTCGGCAGGGAATGTTCAACGCGCATTGCGCGCGCAAGGCATCGAAAAGCCGGTGGGGCGAGAGTCCTTCGAGCCCATTTCAAAGCTCTGAAGGAGCGACAGAGGCCATCGACAATCCCGCGCCTTCGGCATCTCCTCACCCGGCCTGCGGATCGCGCCCCCCCCCCTTCGCGCGCCGCTCTCATCCCTTCGGGATTTCAGTCAGGGCTCGAGAGACTCTCGCCCCACCGGCTTCACGCTTCCTTTGGGCCTCCGATGCGCCATCCCCTCACAGGCCGCTCTGCGTTAAGAAAAGACTCTCGCCTCCGGCACGCCGTCATCGCGCTGCCGACTGCCCCGCCTGCCCAAAGCCATTTCCCAGAATTTCCCGGAACTGCCGGCTTGTCACGATCTTCTCCACCGCGACGCTGAACCGGTAATCGCTCTTCGCCAATTCCCCAGTGATCTCGTTCACCAGGGGTTGATCGGAAAGTTGAACCGGCCGCCCCAAGGCGAAACCGAGCAGTTTCCTGCAGAAGACTTCAACAAACTGGTCGCGCCGCGCGGTCATCAGGTATTCGCGCAGCCCTTCCAGCCCTTCGATCTCCGCGCCGTCCGGCAGTGTGGTCTTCACATTGCGCTCGTCCGCGCGCAAAGCGCCGATGGCGTTGAACTGCTCCAAGGCGTAGCCGAAGGCATCGATGCGTTGGTGGCACTTGATGCAGGCGGGTTCGCTGCTGTGGCGTTCGGTGAGTTCGCGCATGTTCAACTCCGGGCCTCCGGGATCGTCGGGAATGACCGGCACGCCGGCGGGCGGACGCGGCAGGCGTTCGCCA
>JAYPGD010000038.1:0-16630 GCA_038126655.1 Verrucomicrobiales bacterium | reverse complement strand
CGCCAAGGAGGGTTTCCACGATCCAATTCCCGCGCAGGATCGGACTGGTGCGCGAGGCGCCGGATTGACGCGCCAAAGCGGCGGCCTGTCCAAGAATCCCGCCGCGGCGCCTGGCCTTCATGCCTTCCACACGCCGCCAACCTTCCTGCGCCGCCGGCTCAAATCCGTAGTAGCCGGCCAGCGCGGGATTCACGAAGGTATGATCCGCGTCGAGAATGGAAAGGACCGAGCCGTCGTTTCGAAACAGGTCGGCAAAGAAACGGACCAACTCTTCATACATCGCGCCCTTGAGCTCGGCGAATTGGGGGAACTTCTGCTCGCTCTTTTCGTCCAGTTCGTCAAATCCGCGCAAGTGCAGCCACTGGCAGGCGAACTCGATCGCCAACCGTCGCGCCTTCGGATCGCGCAACAGGCGTCGGGTCTGCTTGAGCAGTTCGTCGTCTTTCAGCAGCGCGCCGGAATCGGCCGGCGCGCGGAGTTCCGCATCCGGCGCGGAGGACCAGAGAAAGTAGCTCAAACGTGTGGCGAGCTCGCGCGCGCTGACCGGGCCCTGCCCGTCGCCGCTGAATGGCTTCTCGGCCTTGTAAAGAAAGGCCGGCGCGACCAAGGCCCGGGCCAAGGTCAATCGGAACGCCGCCTCGTGTGAAAGGTCCCCGCTGCGCAGCTGGTGATACAACGACAACAGCCCGTGCTTCTCCGTCGGTTTCAACGGCCGCCGCCAGGCGCGATCCACGAACTCCAACAACGCGTCGAGATGCGCCGGTTCGGCCTTGATCAGCTTCTTCTCATAGCGCGCCGCGGCTTCACGAATACCAGCCTCCAGATGTTCGAAACGCTTCGGATTCCCGAGCTGGCTTTCGAACTGCCACAATTGCTCGTAGGCGGCGATCATCCGGCGCGGCTCCAGACTGACGAATTCCAACTCCTCCCAGAGCCGGTCGAGTTCGCGCTTCCCCGCGTCGTCCAGCATCAAGCGGGCAAGATGCTCGTCCTCGCGATGAAACATCAACAGCGTCACCACCTCGTCGGTCGGAACCACCCGCGAGAAGCACAAGGCCGCCGGGAAAGTCTCGCGGAAGGCGGCGAAGGTCTTCTCGAATTGCGGGCGCGCCTTGCCTCGGTCCTGCACGAGGATCGGAAGATGGGAGTGGAGGACATCCGGCGAGGCCGGCGGCGACAGGGTCGCGTCCAGTTGGGCGCTGCCGTCGGGGCCGGCGTCTTTGTCCAAGGCTCCAACGGTCACAAACTCGCCGTTGCGGACCAATCCCGCGGGGAGTTTGAAGGACAATGTCCGCGGCGCCCTCAACCGCAGATTGCCGTCCTCGTCGAACATTCCGGGATCCAGTCCATGCACCGATTTGCCGAGCATCTCCGGCGAGGCGTTCCCGGCGAAGACGCCCGGATCCACCTTGGAAAAGAAGGGGCCATGCAGCGAGACCACCCTCGACCGGACGCGCTCGTCGGAACCGGAGAATTCCGGATGCGCCGCCATGAATTCCTTGAGCCGAAGCGGCGATGGCGCCAGCAGTCGCGCAATGTCCTTCGCCAGCTTGGCCGCCTTTGCCGCGTCGGTTTCGTTCGTCCAGCGATCGACCAGTGAATCGGGCGGGAACAAGGCCTCGGTCGCCTTCCCCTCATCGCGGCCGGTGTAGAAATGCCAGACCTTCTCATTGCCGAACCGATCCGCATGCGGATTGCCGGCGAGGATGTCAGGCGCGCAATCCTTGGAAAGCGACCAGAAGCGATCGGCGTCGGCCTGGTCGCCCAGCGGATGGATCTCCAGGTCGATCTGGGTCAGGTCGCAAACATGGCTGCGATCCCGCGCCAGGATCACGAGCGAAAGCAGGTCGTCCTTGCGCAGCGTCAGTTTCTCGATCGGTGCAATCTCGGCGATCTTTCCGAGATCAACATTGCCGTTGGCGAGGATCTCCAGTCGTTGGCCGCGCCGGCGTTCGAGCCGCCAACTGATCCCGTTGCCGCAGTTGTTGTGGGCGTCGCGGACCTTGGCGACGATGCGGGCCTCGCCCTGATAAGGACTCAACCAACCCGCCGCGACCCAACGGTCCGGCATGGGATGCACGCAGATCTGGCCGGGGCGACTGTCGCCGGGAATGCGAAAGAACTGGTCGGAACTGTTCGCCACGAGCGACAAAGCCGACTGCCCGGGGAACCGCCAGCCATTGACCGCCGCATGGCCGCTGACGTTCTTCGTCTTTTCGTGCAGGTATTCCGGAATGCGCGGCGCGCCCTCCGCGACGATGCCAAGGCTGTCCAACCAGAGTTCGAGAAAGACCGGATCGATGCGATGTTTGGCGGCCGTTTCCTTGACGGTGGCTTTCGCGCCGCCGCGCAGTTCGAAGGCGGCGGCGAGATACTTCTCCGTGTCGCGCATGACCGCGGCTCCCTTGGCCTGCAAGGCCGCGAGGCCGCCGCGCAGATCACGCAGCAGAATGTCGGGCCGTCCCTTCCGAACAATGCGCGGACGACGCCAGATGACAGCATCGCCCTCCGCGCCATCGCCGGCCGTTCCGGCAAAGAGATGAATCGTCGGATCGCCGGACTTCGCCGGTTCCTTGAGTTCGAGCGCAAATTCACGCGCTTCGACCAACGCCGATTTCGGCGACTGCCAGGGACGGATTCGCCCGAAATGTCCGACAGGTTGAAAGCTCCAGAGCTGATCCTGCCAGCGGCGGAACTCGGCGGCGAGCGGATCAACGTTTCCGTCGGAAATGGAGTTCCATTGTTCGCGAAGTTGATTGAACAGGGGGTTGTTCGGGCCGGAAGGCGAAAGCTCGCGGGCCAACCGGACGGCATACTTGGCGTTGAGGCCGGCGGACTTTGCGATCGCCGCCGCCGCTTCCGGCTTTGCGGCAATGGCGTCGCGATGGGCGCTCAGCGCCTGGAGATAGGGAGCGACATCCAACCGTCCATCGCCCGCCGTGCGGGGCGTCGCCGGCACGACCTGTTCGCGATACGAGAAATCCAACTTCTTCCCGCCGGTGTGGCGCAGATAGATCGCGCGGATCTGAGCCAGTATTCCATCCACCCAATCGCCGCGCAGGTCGCTTTCGGAAAAGCGCATGCCGGTCGGCGTCAGCACAACATGGCTAGCGACCTCCTTGGCCGCGGCGAGTTGCTTGTCGACCATCGATGGCGACATGGACAACGAGGCGCCGGTGTTGAGGAAGCCTTCACCCGCCGCTCCATCGACCGGGAATTCGCGGGCCGGATCCAGGGCGACGCCGGTGAGATCCTGGATGGTGTAGGTGTATTCGGCGTTGTTCAATCGCCGCAGCTCAACAGGCCCGGGATCGCCGGCCTGTTCCATGGCGACGGTATGCAGTTCGCCTTCGATCCACTTGATCAACCGGGCGCGTTCTTCCTTCGTCGGTTGGGGTTTGCCCTCGGGCGGCATCTCCTCGATGTCGAATTGATGCAGGACCTGGACCCAGACCTTGGGCTCCTTGCGCACATCGGCCGGAGACTTGAACCGCTCCAGGTCCAGTTCGCCCTTCGGCTTCTCGGTGGAATGACAGTTGAGGCAATACTTGGAGAGAAGCGGCTGGACGGAGGAATCGAACTCGGCGGCGGGGGCGGTTGGTTGGAATACAAGAAGGAGGAGCGCACAGCAGAGCAGAACGGGTTCCATCCCGTTTGCCAGCGCGCTGAAAACGCCCAACGCCAAGGGACGGAATGGATTCCGTTCCACGCGGTCCGGGGAGTCACGCAGAGGCGTCGCGGCTTTGTCTCCCGTCGTTCCAACTACGCCGCTTCTCGCTACAGCAAAAGGTCTTTCGTCCCGAAGCGGAGCGCCGAGCATTGCTCGGCATCGGCCGACGTCCTGCGCCCCAGCCGAGCAATGCTCGTCGCTCCGACCGAGGTTTCGCGGAAAGCTCCTGGCTTGACCCATGGTTCCGGCTCCGGGCTCAAATGCGCACAATCACCGGCCTACCCCACCAACGGCTTCAACACATTGCCGGCCACGCCGGTGAGGCGGAAATCCAACCCTTGGAAGCGGTAGTTCAACTTCGTGTGCTCGACGCCCATCAGGTAGAGCATGGTCGCGTGGAGGTCGCTGACGTGGACCTTGTCCTGCACGGCGTTGTAGCCGAAATCGTCCGTGGCGCCGTAATTGGAGCCGGGCTTGATGCCGCCGCCCGCCAGCATCATGGAGAAGCCCTTGATGTGGTGGTCGCGGCCGCTGCCCTGCGCCATCGGCGTGCGGCCGAACTCGCTGCCGAAGATGATCAGGGTCTCATCCAACATGCCGCGCTGCTTGAGATCGGTGATCAGCGCCATGGTCGCCTGATCGACCTCCTTGGCGCTGACCTTCATCTTGCCCTTCACATCGCCATGGTGATCCCAGGAACGGTGGTAGAGCTGGATGAAGCGGGTGCCGCGCTCGGCGAGCCGGCGGGCGAGCAGACAGTTGGAGGCGTAGGAGCCGTCGCCGGGCTTGGCTCCATAGAGATCGAGGATCTTCTGCGGTTCCTTGGAGGTGTCCATCAGGTCCGGCACGCTGGCCTGCATCTTGAACGCCATTTCATACTGCGCGATGCGCGTGGCGATCTCGGGGTCGTCGATCGATCCCTGCAGGACGCGGTTGAGTGAATTGACCGTGTCCACGACGTCCTTCTGCCCCGCGCGATCGACGCCCTTGGGCGAACCGACGTAATGCACGGGATCGCCCTTGGAATGGAACTGCACGCCCTGGAAGTTGCTGGGAAGGAATCCGCTGTGCCACTGACGAGCGGCGATGGGCTGCGCCTGACCGCCCTTGCCGAGCGAGGTCAGCACGACGAAGCCCGGCAGATCGTCGGCCTCGGCGCCGAGGCCGTAGAGCAGCCAGGAGCCCATGCTCGGGCGCCCGGAAACCAGCGCGCCGGTGTTCATGAAGGTATGGGCGGGATCGTGATTGATCTGTTCGGTGTGCAGCGAACGGACGATGCAGACGTCATCGGCGACCTTTCCGATATTCGGGAACAGCGAGGTCATGTGCTGCCCGGACCGGCCGTAGTTCTTGAATTCGTGCTGCGGCCCCATGCAGGTGAGCTTGCGTCCCTGGAGCTGCGCGATGGGCTGCCCCTTGGTCATTGATTCCGGCATCGGCTTGCCGTGCATTTCGCCGAGGACCTTCTTGTAATCGAAGGTCTCCAGATGCGTCATGCCGCCCGCCATGCAGAGATGGATCACGCGTTTGCAGCGACGCGGGTAATGCAGCTTGTCGAGCACGCCGGTCCATTTGTCGGGGGCGGCCTTGGCGTTGTCCGCGAAAAGGCCGGGATTCATGAGCGAAGCCAGGGCCGCGGAACCGACGCCCGCGCCGGAGCGCGCAAGGAAGGAGCGACGGGTGAGGGAGCGGAGGAGGGAAGGGTTGGGGATGTTCATGGGGCGTCGTCGGTTTAGATGGAATGCTGGGAGGTCTTAAGCTCCAAATCCCAAGTTCCAAAGAAGCTCCAATCCCCAAACTCCAATACATGCTGGACTCGAATGGGCTCGACTTCGTCTTGGGCGCGTTCGTTGGGAATTGGGAAACTCTCATTTCTTGTGCATGGCGCTGAGAATGTGCATCAACTCGGTGGCTTCGCGGTAAAGTTCACGGGCTTCGTTCGATACGCCCGGTTCAGATGCGGCAATCATGCGGAGAAAAAACTTCGCTTCCTTCGCCTCCTTCTTGCAACGGCTGATGCTGTAACGGAAATCCTTCTTCGAAACGGATTCGTTTGCCTCACAGTAGTTGGCTCCGACGCTTGTCCCGCAACCGGTCAATTGTCCCGTCAATCGATCGTTGATGGGGTTTCGGGGAAGCTTCTTGCAGAGGCGAATGATTGCCTCGCCGAAGACCGAAGTGCGTTCCTCGAAATCGAAGGGATGCCTGCCGTCCCCGTCATTGAGAATCATCTCATGGTCGCTGAACCTCAACTCGTTATCCCAATCCCCAAGATCGTCCAATGCCCCTTGGAGCTTGGGATTTGGAGCTTCTTTGGAGCTTGGGGCTTGGAGCTTGGAGCTTTCCATCAGGCTTCCTTGAGGTTTTCCATCAGTATCTCGAAATCGTCTCGTGCAGGTTCAGGATCGCCCGGGCCACCGAGGTCCACGCCGCCGCCTCGGCCAAGGGCAGCTCCGCCGGTCGATTGTACTCGCCGGCGCTGAGCAATGCCCTCGCGGCTTCTTCATCGGCCGTGTATTTCTTTTTGTGATTCTCGTAGAGGGCTGTGAGGAGCTTCTTTTCGGCGTCCTTGGGTTCGCGGGAGAGCGCCACGCGATAAGCGTAATCGAGCTTCGCATCCACATCGACGCCGCCATGCGTCATGACGCGCTCGGCGAAGACGCGCGCGGCTTCGACGTAGCTGGGATCGTTGAGCAGGGTCAAGGCCTGCAACGGCGTGTTGGAGGTCGGCCGCTCGGCGGTGCATTCCTCGCGGCTGGGCGCGTCGAAGGCCTTGAGCATGGGATGCAGGAAGGTGCGCTGCCAGTGGGTGTAAAGTCCGCGACGATACTGGTTGCTGCCGGAGTCGTGCTTGTAGGTGCGCTTGGGGAAGTTCAACTGCGCGTAGTAGTCCGCCGGTTGATAGGGCTTCACGCTCTTGCCGCCCAGTTTCTCAACCAGCAGTCCGCTGACGGCGAGCGCGTTGTCGCGGACCATCTCGGCGTCGAGGCGGATGCGCGATTGCCGGGCCAGCAGGCGATTGTAGGGGTCGATCTCATCCAACATCGGCGAGCCCTTTGACGACTGGCGGTAGGTCGCCGACATGACGATCTGCTTGATCGCTCGCTTGACGTCCCAGCCGCTCTCCATGAAATCGACCGCCATCCAGTCAAGCAGCCGGGCATGGGTGGGCGCCTCGCCCTGGGAACCAAGGTCGTCGAGGATCTTCGAGATCCCCGTGCCGAAATACATCTTCCACAAACGGTTTACGAACACGCGCGCGGTCAGGGGGTTGTCGCGGGAGACGAGCCAGTCCGCGAGATCGAGGCGGGTCAACCGCGCGTCCTTCGAGCTGCGGGGACCGTTCAGGAAGCGCGGCGTCGCGGGCGTGACTTCGGGGCCGGATTGATCGAGCCAGTTGCCGCGCGGCAGGACGCGGATCTCGCGGGGCTTGTCGCGCTTGCGCGAAACCAGGGTCGTCACGATCGTCTTGTCAAAGGCGGCGCGATCCTTCTGTTGTTTGGCCAGGGCGGCGCGCGCGGGATTGAGAATCGGCGTGATGGACCGGAAATGTTTCGCCAGCTCGACCTTCTGCTCCGACTTCCGATCGCTCTCCTTCGCGCGAATGACCTGCCAACGCTTCAACGGCATGGCAAACTTGTCGAAGGTCGGCCGCTCCGCCGAACTGACGTTGATCCGGAAGCGGCCGATGACGTGGTTCTTCTGCTTGGACTCGTGCTTGAGCCGGACGATCAGCTTCGTGCCCGGTCCGGCCTTCAACGGTTGCGCGAAGGTGAAGACCGCCTTGCGCGTCTCCTTCTTCGACTGCCCGTCGACCGCCCAGCCGGTGTCCTTCTTGCCATCGATGGCCTTGGCGATCTCGAAGCCCTTCTGCGAGTGATCCGCGACAGCGGAGCTGAGCTTAACCTTGGCGGGTTTGTCCTTGTCGGGCAGCAGCGCCTCGACTTCAAAACCGGACAGGATGAAGTTGCCGCTGTTCATGCCTACCTTCTTCTTGTCGCCCTTGCCGGTGGTGAGCGTTTCCAGCATCAGGCCGGTGATGAGCTCGCGGTCGGTCTCCAGGGTGACAGTAAAGTTGTCGTGCGGGATCTTGTCGCCAATGGCGCGGACGGAGTAGTTCGGATTGCGCCGGAGCTTGGCGCCTTTTTCGGCCTTGGCTTCGATGGGTTTGAGCGGCTGCCAGGCGATTTCGAGGTTGGCGCGGAGACTGCGGAATCGTTGTTCCCATTCGCGCTGCGCCTTGTCCAGTTCCGGAGTCTGGGTGCTGAGGACCTTTTCCAACCGCGCGATTTCACCGTCGAACTGCTTCATGCGGGCGGTCTCCTCCGGCGTGGGCAACTGCATGCTGGGCCCCCAACGACCGTCTCGATTGGCGCCGCCGTAGAAACCTTTTTCATCCAGGTCGGCAAAGAAGGACTCCAGGGAATAGAAATCCTCCATGGTATAGGGATCGAACTTGTGGTCGTGGCATTCGGCGCAACCGGTGGTGGAGCCAAGCCAGGTCGTGCCGGTCGTGCGGACGCGGTCGGCGGCGTATTTGGCCAGGTATTCCTTGTCCTGCGCGCCGCCCTCGGCGGTGATCATGAGCAGGCGATTGTAGCCCGAGGCGACCAGTTGGTCGCGCGTCGGATCCTTCAGCAGGTCCCCGGCGAGTTGTTCGCGGGTGAAGCGGTCGAAGGGCATGTTGTCGTTGAAGGCGCGGATCACGTAGTCGCGATAGGGCCAGACGCTGAAGTCCTGGTCGCCGTGATAACCCACGGTGTCGGCGTAGCGCACGAGATCCAGCCAATGCATGGCCATGCGCTCGCCATAGCGCGGACTGCGCAGGAGACGATCGACCACTTTCTCAAAGGCATTCGGCCCCTCGTCATCGAGAAAGGCCCCGACCTCGTCCGGCGTCGGCGGCAGGCCGGTCAGATCGAAGGTCGCGCGGCGGATCAAGGTGCGCTTGTCCGCCTCGGCGGAGGGGTTGAGACCTTCCTGCTCCAACCGTTGGAGAACGAAGTAATCGATCGGCGACTGCGGCCAGTCGGCGGTCTTGACCTCGGGAGCCGTCGGACGTTCGGGGCGGACGTAGGCCCAATGGCCCTGCCAGGGAGCGCCCTGTTCGATCCACTTCTTGATCAGGGCAATTTCATCCTTGGTCAGCGATTTGCCGGATTCGGCGGGCGGCATGAGATCGTCCTCGTCATGGGTGGTCATGCGCAGGAAGGACTCGCTGGCCATGGGGTCGCCGGGGACGATGCTGGCGACGCCGTCCCGCACGGCCTTGGCCTCGGCTTCGATGTCCAGCCGCAGCTTGGCCTTGCGCGCGGCCTTGTCCGGGCCGTGGCACTGAAAACAGGCGTCGGACAACAGGGGCCGGATGTCCCGGTTGAACTGGATCGTATCGGCGTGGACAGGCAATGCCGACAGCAACACGCCGGCCGCGATCGCCGCGGGGAGGACGGAGGAAAAACGGTTCATCATGCTGAGCCCCGAATCTAACCGCTCAGCAAAAAATGTGAACTGTGTTTATGCGGCTACTTCACCTTGGTCACGTAGGCGTAGAAGGCGCCCATGGTCTCGCCCTCGGCGGTGGTGAACTTCGCCCAAAGTTCGTCGCGGCCGGGCTTGAGCTTGAGCTTGAACGTCACGCCGGTGGCGTTGCCCTTGACCGGCTTGGCCAATTCCTTGCCGCCGAGTTTCAGGTGCGCCCGGGTCGCGGCAAAGGCCCTGCCCTCGACCGCGCGGTAGGCCGTGTCGCCCGGGACGTCCTCGCCGGCCGGCAGCGAGCCGGTGATCGGCGCGTCGGCCTCCCTGGGCCAGCGGCGAAGTTCGACCTCATACTCGCCCGCCGACTTCACATCCACGGCCCAGAAACCGGTGTTGGAGGGTCTCTTTTCCGCATTGCGGATATGGCGTTGGTTCCAGGGCGTCGCGCCGTCGGCGATCCAGTCATGACTGGTCATGCGGACCGGGTTCGCCTTCGGATGACCGAGGTAGATGGCGGTGGGTTGGCCGAAGCTCGGAACCAGTTCCTCCCACCAGGCGTCGTAGAACTTCGTCAACCATTTGACCACCTCGGGGTTCTGCCCGGCCACGTTCTTCTTCTGCCCATGGTCGGCCTTGATGTCGTAGAGCTCCTTGCCGTTGATCAGGCGCCACTGGTCCGTCATGACCGCGCTCTTGCGCCACTTGATCGGATCGCGGACCCGCTGCGAATCCGTGACCAGGATCCGGTCCGGCCAGCTGTTCGCCGTGCCCTCCCAGAGCGAACGAATGTTCACGCCGTCGAATTTCACGCCCTTGGGCACAGGGACGCCGCAGTAGTCGATCAGCGTCGGAACGACATCGACGTAGGAGGTGATCATGTCCACGTCGCGGCCGCCGGTGAGGCCGCCCTTGGGGTAATGGATGAAGAACGGAACGCGGTGACCGCCGTCGTATTCGCTGCCCTTCTGGCCGCGCATTCCGTCGTTGAAGACCTTCGCCCCGGAAGAAGTGCCGTTGTCGGTGGTGAAGATGAAGATGGTGTCATCCTCCAGGCCGTTGGTCCGCAGATGTGCGCGCAGGCGGCCGACATTGTCATCGATATTGGTGATCATGCCGTAGAAGTGCGCGAGCTTGGGATTCTGGTCGCGATACTTGCGGGCGTAGTATTCCGGCGCGTGCATCGGGCCGTGCGGGGCGTTGGTGCAGAGGTAGATGAAGAAGGGCTTCTCGTCGTCCTTCACCTTGTCGATGAAGCGGGCGGCGTAGTCGAAGAAGACATCAGTGCAGAATCCCTTGGCGGGAACGGGCTTGCCGTTGTGCCAGTAGGAGCCGTCGAAGTAGGCGTTGTCCCAGTAGTCCGGGGTCTGGCCGACGCCGCCGCCGCCGTGGCGCAGAACCTCCTGGAAGCCGCGGTCCTCGGGGCGGTAGGGATAATTGTCGCCCAGGTGCCACTTGCCGAACATCGCGGTGTGGTAGCCGCCGTCGCCGAGGATCTTGCCCAGCGTGACCTCGTTGGCCCGGAGCATCGAGCGGCCCATGATCGTGTGCCAGACGCCCGTGCGGTTGGTCCAATGCCCGGTGATCAACGCGGACCGCGTCGGGGCGCAGGTCGGCGCGACGTGGTAGTCCGTCAACCGCACGCTTTCCGAGTGCAGGGCGTCGAGGTTCGGCGTCTGGAGGACCGGATTGCCGTGGCAGGCCAGATCGCCATAGCCCTGGTCGTCGGTGATGACCAGGACGACGTTGGGTTGCTTGGCCACCGCCGTAAAGGCGCAGGCCGCAAGGAGGAGAAGGGTGAGAGCGGGTTTCTTCATCGGATTCTTTGGCATTTCTGAAAGGAACGACGATTTACAGGGGATTTGATTCATTTGGAAAGGAAGATCAATCCAGCGCCCGGATCTTGATGTTCCTGAACCAGCAGGGGTCCTTGTGGTCGGTGAGGAGGATGTGGCCTTTGACCTTCTTGCCGAAGCCGGGCCATTTCTTGAACTTGGTCTTGGGGACCTGGTTCATGATCTCGGGGCTGCCGCATTCGTATTCGAGGACCTTCATGCCGTTGAGCCAGTGCTCGACGTGATCGCCCTTCACGACGATGCGGGATGAATTCCATTGGCCCATGGGTTTGTTGGGCTTGTCCTTGCGCGGCTTGACGACGAGGTAGAAGGAGGCGTTGCCCGAGTAGTCGTCCTTCACGGTGGAGTCGTCGATCATCTGGTATTCGTGCCCGACCGCGGCCTTGCGTTCCTGAATGATGAAATACTTCACGCCGTTGTTGCCCTTTTCGGGGAGCTTCCAGTCCCAGGCAAACTCGTAGTTCTCGTAGGCGTCGACAGTCATGATGTCGCCGGGGCGCTTGCCGGCCTGCTTGTGCAGGGTTCCGTTCTCCACGACCCAGCCGTCCTTGGGGAAGGTGTTCGAACGATAGCTGCGCCAACCTTCGATCTTCCTGCCGTCGAAGAGCAGCTTCCAACCCTTCTTCTTTTCCCTGGCGGAAAGGGTGTTGTGCCCGGAGGCGGCGTGGATGGAAGCGGCGAACGCGAACAGGGAGACCAGGAGGGCGGAACGGAGGAAGAAGGGTTTCGATTTCACGCGGTGGAATGTGTTCACGAGGGCTGGATTTGTCGATGCGGAAGAAGACGAACGTCAAACGGCCCGGCGCGCTGAAGCCATGCGAAGGCGGCATGACTTTGATCTGCAAACCCTCAACGATCCGGGAAAAGGCTGGACGCCGCCGCCGGGCTCGTCGAGAATCCGTTTTTCTCTGAAAGAACCATGAAAGTCGACGTCTTCACCATCAGCGACTACGCCTTCGAGGCCGAGGGCAAGCTCAACATTCTCGGGACATTCTCCCACATCCCCGTGAAGTCCATCCCCTTGGTTCACGAGGGCATCTACGTGACCGTCCAACTGCGCTTCTCCCGCGCTGAAGAGGGCGAGCACTCGCTGAACATCAAGATGGTCGATCCCGACGGCCGCGAGTTCGGCAAGCCGATCGACCACAAGTTCAAGGTGAAGTTCGAGGACGACGGGCCGGCCCACTTCGTCAAGTTCATCGGCCGTTTTCAGGACCTCAAGTTCAACAACTACGGCGAACACGTGCTGGATCTGTCCGTGGACGGCCTGGAAGCCGCCTCCGCGCCGCTCTACGCCCGCAAACCCGGCGTCGCCAAGTCGCACGCCGCGGCCCCGGCGCTCTGATCCGCGCGCGTCCCCGGCAGGACCGGGGCTTCAATGCGACCTGACTTCGGCGACCGGCGCGGGCGTCCCTGATTCATCCTTTGCAATCCATCCACCACCGACATGAACCGCCGCCGACTTTTCGTCCTGCCCGCCCTGCTGATCGCCCTGAACGCCCAGGCCGCCGGGGACTGGAACCAATGGCGCGGCCCCAACCGCAACGGCGTCCTCCCCGACAGTCCGCCCCTGGCCGACAAATGGCCGTCCGACGGCCCCGCCGTCCTCTGGGACAGCGAATCCATTCCCAGCAATGACGACGGCGGCCATGGCAGCGTCGTCGCCGCTGACGGTCGGGCCTACATCTCCGTGGTCTGGCACGTCGACACGCCGACCGAGACGCGCGCCATCGACAACCTCGTCCTGCGCAAGCTGGGCTATCGCGGCGTGAATTCCCTCGGCAAGGACCTGGTCGCCAGGATGGAGGAAGAGCGGATGAACCTGAATCCGCGGCTGCGCGGCAGTCGCCTCGACGCCTGGGCCAACGAGTGGGTGGACCACACCCTGGACAAGAAGCAAAAGCAGAATCTGGGCAGCTGGGTTGTCGGCCGGTTCAAGAGGGGCCGGGCCGCCATTTCGATTGAGACGCTGGAGAGGCTCAACGCCGTCCGCAAACGCCGTTTCGCCGACGAGGCGGAGATGATGACCTGGGTGCGTGAACAGAATTTTGGCGAGGACGTGGAGCGGCAGATCCTGAAGGCCGTGCCCAACACCATGAAGGTCGCCAAGGACACCGTCGTGTGCATCGACATGGAATCCGGCAGGACGCTCTGGAAGACCGCGGCGCCCGGGACGGCGACCGGCCGCAATTCCTCCAGCACGCCCTGCATCGCCGACGGCAGGGTCTATTCCATCGGCAGCGGCCACGCGCATTGCATGGACGCCAAGAGCGGCAGGCTGATCTGGTCCGCCGAAACCGCCGCCAAGGGGACGGCAACCTCGCCGACGGTGGTGGATGGCCTGGTCGTCTTCATCGCCGGGAGCCTCACCGCGCTGGACGCTGAAACCGGGAAGCTGGTCTGGAATCAGAAGAAGGTCTCCGGCGGCAACGCCTCGCCCGCAGTGTGGCGTTCCCAGGGCAAATCACGCCTCCTTTGCAACGGCCGACGCGAACTTGCCTGCGTCGATCCCGCAACCGGCGACATTCTCTGGACCACGCCCGGCGGCGGTGATTCCACACCGAGCGTCTCCGGCGACTTCGCGGCCGTCTACAGCCGGACCACGGCGATCGGCCTGTCCGCCTACCGGCTTTCGGAAAAGGGGGCCGGGAAGCTCTGGTCGCACGCGCTGGACGCCCGTCGCACGCAGTCCAGCCCGATCATCCACGAGGGGCACGTCTACTTCATGGGCGGCGGCGTCCAGATGTGCGTCGGCCTCGAGTCCGGCGAGGTCAAATGGAAGCATCCCGAGAATTCCAACATTTCCTCGCCCATGCTGGCGGACGGCAAGATCTTCGTCTTTGGCAAACGAGCCAGCGACCTTCAGATGGTCAAGGCCACGCCGGATGAACGCCAGGAACTCGGAGCCGCCAAGGTGCGCGCCATGTGGTGCCCCTCGCCCACCGTTTCCAACGGCAGGATCCTCCTGCGCCTCGACGACCGCATCCGCTGCTACAACGCCGCGTCCCCGGAAAAAGGGGGCGCCGACCTGCGTTGACCTGTTCTCATGCCGCCCATCACCCAGAACCCCTACAAATCGAACCTCATGAAGAAACTGACCCTGATCCTCTGCGCGCTCGTCGCGCTCACCACCCTCCAGACAACCATGGCCGCCGACAAGTCCGACAAAAAGAAGCCCGTCGCCAGGAAACAGACCGCCGCGAAGAAAAAGAGCGGAGGCAAGGGCCGCCTCCGGCACGTCGTCGTGTTCAAGTACAAGGAAGAGGCGACCAAGGCCCAGATCGACAAGGTCGAGAAGGAGTTTCGCGCGCTGAAGGACAAGATCCCGGGCATCGTCTCCCTGGAAGCCGGCGTCAACAACAGTCCCGAGGGCCTGAACAAGGACTTCACGCACATCTTCATCGTGACCTTCAGAAACGAAAAGGCCCGCGAGGTTTACCTGCCCCACCCGGAACACAAGGCCTTCGTCGGCGTCCTGAAGCCCATCCTCGATGACGTGTTCGTCGTCGATTTCTGGGCGAAGTAAAGGAACGACAGGAAGGCTGAATTGAGCAGAGCGGTTGTGTCCCGTCTTCAGGTCTTCGGGACCAGCCGCAGCAACCCGGGAATCGGATGCGCCCGCGGCCTGACCTGAACGCCGGCGCCTTGCCGCGCGGCTGCGACTGGTCTCCGACACAGTCGCGCTCCGGTTCACGTTGCCTCATCCCGGTTTCAACCGGGCCCGTGACACGCGGTCCGGCTCCGAACTCCGATTTGAAGCCTATTTCAAGACACAAGAAAGCCGGCGGCCTTCAGGCCGCCGGCTTCCTGTTTCAATTGATTTCGGATCGACAGCCTACTTGCCGCCCATGGCGATCATCGCCACGGCCAGCAGCACGATGATGACGATCACGAGGAGCGCAATGATGCCGATGAAGACCTTGTTGGCCTTGCCCGCCTTGGGCTTGAAGAACTGGGAGGTCTGCGGCGTGCCGCTCTTGGCTCCGGCCCCGAGGCTGTCGAGACTGACGCCCTGCTGCGGCTTGGGAATCACCTTGGTCTGGTCCAGGGACTCGCGCTTTTCACCCGCGGCGCCGTCCTCGAGGCGGACGTCCACCTCGCCCAACCGCAGGATCTGCCCCGGCTTGATCGGAGCGTCGACATTGGGTTCCAGCGGCTCGCCGTCAATGAAGCTGCCATTGGTCGAATCCAGATCCCGGATGATGATTTCCTCACCCCGGAGCAGCACCTCCGCGTGATGACTCGAGAGTGAGCCGTCGGGAATGCAGAACGAGTTGTCATCCACGCGGCCGATTGTCGTCCGCTCGATCTTCAACTCGTACGATTTTCCGGTGAATCCTTCGCTGAGTACAACGAGTCTTGCCATACGTTTGGTCGGTGTTTCTTGAATTAACTTCCAGACGTCGGCACCGTCAAACGGAAACTCCCGGGAGCCTCCGGCCAAACAGGTGAACATACGTCTTCCAACAGCCAGGACACGAAGTGAACCACCGATCCGGACGCTCGAAAAGCTTTATTTGCCTCTGAAAGACGCCCGTTCAGGGTCTTTTCACGCCCGTTCGACCAGTTCCCGGAACTCGTCAAACAAGGGCGCCGAATCGTGCGGACCGGGCGAGGCCTCCGGGTGATACTGCACGCAGAAGGCGGGCTTGGAACGATGTTTCAATCCCTCGACGGTTCGGTCATTCAGGTTGATGCGCGTCACCGCCACATCCGAGGGCAGCGAATCGGCGTCCACGGCGAAACCATGATTCTGCGAGGTGATCTCGATCCTGCCGGTCTCCACGTCCTGCACGGGCTGGTTGCCGCCACGATGACCGAACTTGAGCTTGAAGGTCTTTCCGCCCAAGGCCTGCCCCATGATCTGGTGACCGAGACAGATGCCGAACATCGGCATGCCGTGGTCGAGCAGCTCTGAAACCGCCTTCACCGCGTAACTCAACGGTTCCGGATCGCCCGGGCCGTTCGAGAGAAACACCCCGGCCGGCTTCAACTTCAGGACTTCCTCGGCCGGCGTCTGCGCCGGCACGACACGCACCTTGAATCCACTTTGCCGAAGCATGCGAAGAATGTTGTACTTCACGCCAAAATCGTAGGCGACTATCGGGACCTCCGCCGGCGGCAGCGGCTTGCGGGCCTGCCGGGGGTCCTCCTGCGACGAGCCCTCCACCAGACGGAACTCCGCGCTCTGCTCGTCGTCGGCGTCCCAGTCAAACGCCTCCTTGTGCGTCACCTTGGAGGCGTAGTCATGCCCGACCAGGCCATGCCAGTCCTTGGCCCGGGCCACCGCCTCCTCCTCGGAAATCTCCCCGGTGGCGATCACGCCGTTCATCGCGCCGCGCACCCGGAGCTTCTTTGTCAACGCCCGGGTGTCGATCCCCTGAATGCCCGGGATGCCGTTCTCTTCAAGGTATTTCTCCAGGGACATGTCCGCCCGCCAACTGCTGACGATCGGCGAAAGCTCGCGGATCACAAATCCCGACACATGCGGACGATAGGACTCAATGTCCTGGGTGTTCACCCCATAATTGCCGATCAACGGATAGGTCATGGTGACGATCTGCGCCGTGTAGGACGGATCGGTCAGGATCTCCTGATAGCCGCTCATCGAGGTGTTGAAACACACCTCGCC
>JAYPGD010000037.1:17762-20535 GCA_038126655.1 Verrucomicrobiales bacterium | reverse complement strand
TGCTGGCCGCGGGTGACCTGGCCGTCGTGCACATCAAGACATGGAATGACGCGTCGCGTTAACATCGTTCAAATTCTTCAACAAAACCCCGCCAGTCCTCCGGCGAGAAAAGGCGCGCATCATGGGAAAACGACCTCACGGGATCAACGGTTAAAATCCCGGGAACCTTGGTCCCGCGACTGCGGGACCAAAAGCCCCTGCCAACCGAAGACGGGAACGCCTCGTCGCAGTCGTCCCACTTCAATCCTGATGAAACGGCGTCGTCGGCATCAATGAGATGAATTCCGCAAATGCCGCTTTGGAAAACAAAGCCTCATCGAATTTCGGCGCCCCATCGTTGTCCAAGGTCGTATGCTTCTCGCGGATTTCCGCAAAGCGCCGCTTCATCTCATCGACCGGGGGAAGCTTGGCCAACCCCTCGCGGAAACGCCGGCGCTCATCATCGGTAAATGCTTCGTATCGGAGACAGAACTGGAATAGCGACTCCCCCGTCAGGACCGCGTCGCCAAAGTGACGTTTCTGCAGAATCTCGTTGGGCTTGCACCAGGCGGCGTGGAACACTGCCGGAGTGGAAACCGTATTCGTCCCGCTACGTTCGATGGAATGCTCCCATCTGATGCGTTCCCCATCCCAGTCCCCGTTTGTCACCAGCGGTTTGTCAGGGACAGCGATGGAAACATTGACGGGATCCTTTTGCATGAAAATCGGGAACGCAGCCATCAGCGTCTCCGTAGCCGATCCCAAAACATCACCCGGATCTGGTTTGGGAAGATGCGGGTCGGTCCGTTTTTTCGCCGTCCAATCAACCACAAGCTGTTTGTATTCGGGAGCGCCACGCAGGTAGGCCTCAATCGAGGCGTTCAACTCGTCCGGCTGTTCAAGCAAAGCCAAATCGGCCCGATCCATTCCCGCGCGCCGCGCCAGCAAGTCGATGACCAATCGGGAAACCGCCCGTTCGTCATCCTCCTCCAGAACCCGGACGATTCGCGGCAGATCGGCGACTTTGAAATAGCCCCGTTCAGCAAGAAACAACCCGACCAGGAAAAGGAACGACGTGAGCGACTTTTCATTCAGATTCTGGTCAAGCACGCCGTCTTTGAGTCCATGCAATCCCAGGTTCTTGATATCGCGACGCAAATCCTCGTGCAGGAACCTGCGCAACTTCGGATACGAGGCGTCGCCGCCAAACGCCTTTTCACTCCAAGCGACCGTGTGATCCACCCAGACGTCAACCGCCTGCAACCGTTCCTCCAACCGCTTCAGCGGATTGTCATCGCCGCGCAATCGCTCGACATAGACAAACGATTTCCCGAGCGGACTGGAATAGCGGGTGAACGATCCAGCGCCGCCAAGATCATTGGGAAGCGCTCCCGAAAACCGCCCTTCGAAATGGAGTTCATCGCCGGTTTGCGGCTTTGCCTCGACGCCATAAACGGCCGCCAACCTCGTCAGTTCCCGATGAAGGCGTTCCTGTGGATCGGACGATGCCCGGATGAATCGCCACTCACTTCGATCGCGCCGCCGCTCTCGGTCAGGGTGAGAGTGCGCACCAATTGCGCGCCCTCGACGCGCATTTCCACCTTGTACTCCCGTCCCGGACCGCATCCGACTGCATGCATCGCAAAGACGCCGACCGCAGCGATTCGGGCGAACTGGAACGAGACCGTCTTGAAATCCCCGCTTTTCACGACATTCAACAAAGCGCCCGAATTCCGCCTGCGCCACCGCCTATTCTGCGTACTCCGCGATGCAATACAGATGGCTCCGCCCCCGCAGATACAGTTCCTTCTCCGCCAGGGCCGGCGACGCGGCGAAGCTGTCATCGAGGCGGTTGAGCGCGATGAATTCCGGCTTTGCCGCCGCGGACATGATCAGCGTTGAGCCGTCGAGATCCGCGATGTAAATCCGGCCGTTGGCGGCGACGGGCGACGCGTAGATGTTGCCAATCCCCGGCAGGCGAAAGGGGCCGGGAGCGTCGGCGCCGGACTTGGCGTCCAGTTGCGTCAGGACGCCCTGGTAGTGATTGAAGAAGTGCAGACGTCCTTGGTAGAGCAGCGGCGACGGCACGTAGGGCGTTCCGCGGACGCGCGTCCAGGCGACGTGGTCCGTGCCGGTGATGTCGCCCTTGGCTCCGGCCAGATTGACCGCGATGAACCCGCGCTTCACGTAGCTGCTGCCTGCAAAGACCATCCCGTCGGCCGCGACGGGCGAGGCGCAGATGTTGGCGGACAATCCGCCGCATTCCCAGATGATCTCGCCGGTCTTCAGGTCGTAGGCGCGCACCCTTTCCGTCCCGGGAACAATCACCTGCTGCCGGCCCGCCTCCTTCACCACGATCGGCGTCGCCCAGGAGGTGAGCTCATTCCGCTCACGCTTCCAGATTTCCTTCCCGGTATTCCTGTTCAACGCGACGACGAACGACTGCTCCTGATGATCCCAATTCACGACCAGGGTTTCGCCACGCAGGGTCGGCGAAGCGCCTTCGCCGTGACCGTGCTTGGTGTGCTTTTTACCGAATTGCCTCTCCCAGACCACTCCACCCTTGGCGTCCAGGCAATACAGTCCACGCGACCCGAAATGGGCGTAGACATGCGTCCCATCGGTCACGGGTGAATTGGAGGCCAGGCTGCCGCTCTCATGCGCTCCCTCGTGCGGAATCTCGTGGCGCACGGGTTTGGTCCATTCGATCTCCCCCTTCGAACGACTGACCGCGATGACCGCGAACTCCTGCCGGTTGGTGATGGGGAGATTGTTGTGCGCGCCCTCGCGGCCG
>JAYPGD010000037.1:0-17752 GCA_038126655.1 Verrucomicrobiales bacterium | reverse complement strand
CTCGCGACCGCTGAAACGCGGCTTGGGCAACGAATCGCCGACGGGGCTCGCCGAGGTCAGGTAGATCCGGTCGCCCCAGATGACCGGGGTGGAATGTCCGCGCCCGGGAATCTCCAGCTTCCAGCGGATGTTCTTGTCGGCGCTCCATTCGCTGGGTGGATCGGCATTGGGCGATTCGCCCGTGTCGAGCGGCCCGCGCCATCGGGGCCAATGGGCGCCAGAGGATGCGGCGGCGGCAAGGGAGGAACAAGTCAGCCAGGCAAGGCAGGCGAGCGCCACTATCGTAGCGTAGCCGTCCCGGCTGCGGGTTGTTGCGGCGTCCCGCCGCGAGGGCCAAATGACCGGGCGCGAACGCCCGGCGACCCCGCAGGCGCGGACGCCTGCGCTACACGGCTTGCTATCGTCGAACGCCGAGGAATTCATGAGCCCGTCAGTGTAGTCGCTGTAGCGTAGCCGTCCCGGCTGCGGGTTGTTGCGGCGTCCCGCCGCGAGGGCCGAACGACCGGGCGCGAACGCCCGGCGAATCCGCAGGCGGGGACGTTCTACTCTGCCCCGCCGCCCTGCTCCATCATGGCCTCCATTCGCTTGGCTACTTCCTCCTCGCTCACGTCCTCGACGTGCGTGGCGATGGTCCACTGGTGACCGTAGGGATCTTTCAACGTGCCGGAACGATCCCCGTAGAACTGGTCGTCCAGCGGCCGCAGGACTTCGGAGCCGGCCTCGACCGCCTGGTTGAACATGGCGTCGCAGTCTTCGGTGTAGATCATCAGGTGCTGCGGCGAACCGCCGAACTTTGCGGGCGACTCCGCGCCCATTTCGGGACAGGGATCAGCGAGCATGACGCGCGAGTCGCCGATCTGGATCTCGGCGTGCATGACCTTGCCGCCGGGGCCGGGGATGCGCAGGACCTCGCTCGCGCCAAAGTTGGCGGCATCATACTCGATCGCCGCATTGGCGCCTTCAACGATGATGTAAGGGGTGACGGAATGATAGCCTTCGGGCTGAAAATGGACGGACATGGCAGGAATGGAATTGAGGTGAGAAACAGGTTTTCCGGACGTGTGACTCGGACATTGCGCCGCCGGGACGGGATTGGCAAGCGCGACACAGTCGTTCCCTGGGCCTTCGCATGAACAGCAATCGCAACAGCTTCACAGATGTAGCGTCGGCTGTGTCAGCCGAAAAGCGGAACAATCATGCGACTGCTGTCGTCTGCGCTGACGCGGCGCCACGAGCCTTCCGGGATCGCTTTCGCAACTCATACCCGTAAGCCCTGTAGTCGGGCCGTTTCGAACAATCGGAGTTTTACAATGATCAAACTCTGACGGAATGTCGGCTGTCACACGCCATGCAGATATTCGTTCATCGCAACGGGGAGGATCAGGGGCCGTATACCGTCGAGGAGATCCGCGATGGTTTGGCCCGCCATGAATTCTCACTCGAAGACAAGGCCTGGCACGACGGACTGGCGGATTGGATTCGAGTGGCCGACCTTGACTGCATCACCGAATGCGCGGCCGCAACTTCCCCGCCCCCGTCAAGACGCAGGGCGAAAGCCGCCATGGTCAAATTGGCCGGCGCGGCAGCGGGCTGCATCGTCATCGCCGGCGTCGCCATGACCATGCGCGGGAAGGATTCCGGCGGCGATCTCAAGACCGAACTGACCGACGCCGTCGCGACGCGTGAGAGCGCATCCTTCCAACAGGACGAATCGGGCTTCGGCCAAACCGCCGCCCCGTTCCTCAAGAAGCATTGTCTGAGTTGCCACGGTCCCGAGAAGGACAAGGCCAACTTCCGCGTCGATCGCGACCTGACGACGAACTTCCTCGACCCCGCCACCAAGGAGAAATGGGGCGAGGTCGTCGATGTGCTCAACAGCCACGAAATGCCTCCGGAGGACGAACCTCAGCCCAAGCCCGAGGAAACGGCCAGGGTCGTGGATTGGATCACCAAACAAATGGTCGCCGCGGAGTTGGTGCGGCGCGACGGCGCCATCGTCCTGCGTCGGATGAACCGGACAGAATATCAGAACGCGATCCGCGACCTGACCGGGGTGGACTTCGACGTTTCGGCCTTCCCGCAGGATCCTCCGGCGGGCGGTTTCGACAACAACGCCAAGGCCCTCACCATCTCGCCGCTGCACCTCGAGCTCTATCTGGAGATGGCTGGCGATGTCTTGGACCGCGCCCTGGTCGAAGGCGAACGCCCGGAGACCATCAAGTGGCGCTTCCAGCCGGAGGAAGGCGCCGGCGACCGCCACCGGATTCAACTGGGCAAGCAACGACCGATCGTTCACGGCGCCAAGAACCGCAAGGAAGGCGACTTCACCGTGATGCATCACGACTCCTGGAACCTCGTGCCGAATGCCCGGGACTTTCGCGTCTTCACCGAAGGTGATTACATCATCCGGGTTCGCGCCGGAGGACGTGTTCCGAATCGGGCGGAAGTCGTCGAGGGCGCGCGCAAGGCCCTGGAATGGCGAATCTCGGAGGCGGAGAAAAAGAATCGGACGCGCGACATCCAGAATCGGAGGCGGAATCTGCCCCAGGATCTGAAGCATTTCGAGACGGACCGGATCTACGACTACGGCCCGCCCCGCCTGAGATTGATTGTGAACCTCGGCGGCCAGCCCAGCCCGGTGGCGGAATGGGATGTCGACGCCCCGAAGTCCGCGCCCAAGATCTACGAGTTCACGACGCGCTTCACCACGGTCAAGGCGGGCATCAGGTTGCAATACGCCTACAGCATTCCCTCGGTTTTGGAGAATTTCTGGTGCCAGACCGGGGACACCTTCGCCCGCCCCGAAGTTTGGCTCGACTGGTTCGAACTCGAGGGCCCGATCCACGAATCCTGGCCGCCGCCCAGCCACCGCAAGATCCTGCATGAATCGCCAAAGGAGAAGACAGACGAGGTTGGCTATGCGCGGGAGGTTCTCGAACGCTTCATGGCGCGCGCCTATCGCCGGCCGGTCGCCGCGTCGGAGGTCGACGAGAAGCTCTCCCTCTTTGAAAAAGTCCGGCCAGAGAAGGATTCTTTCATCGAGGTGATCAAGATCCCACTGACCGCGACGCTCGCCTCGCCCGGCTTCCTCTACCTGGCCGAACCGGGCGCCGGCTCCGACGGCAAGCCCCGCATCCTGAAAAGCCACGAGATCGCCTCGCGACTCTCATTCTTCCTCTGGTCCACCATGCCTGAAGAGGAACTCATGCGCCTGGCAAACGATGACAAGCTCCTGGATCGCAAGACCATTCGCAGCCAGGTCGACCGCATGCTGGCTGACGATCGTTCGGCGGCGCTGCCCAGGAATTTCGCCGGTCAATGGCTGGGGCTGCGCGAGGTCGGAGCCAATCCGCCGGCCAGGGATCTTTATCCGAAATACGACCGCCACCTCGAAACATCCAGCGTGGCGGAATCGGAACGCTTCTTCACGGAAATCCTGCGCCACGATCTCAACGCCATGAACCTCATCAAGTCGGACTTCGTGGTGATCAACGAACGACTGGCGCGCTTCTACGGCATCGATGGTGTGCGGGGAGATCAATTCCGTCGTGTGTCGCTGCCCGCGGGCGTCAAACGCGGAGGCGTCATGACGCAGGCGTCCATCCTGAGCATCACCTCGAACGGCACGCGGACCTCGCCCGTGAGCCGCGGCGTCTGGTTGTTGAAGAACATCCTGGGGACCGATCCCGGGCTCCCGGTCGCCAACGCCGGCGACCTTCAGCCCAAGGTCCCCGGCATCGACAAGGCCACGGTGCGCAGGCGACTTGAGATCCATCGGGAACTCCCCCAATGCGCGCGCTGCCACGACAAGATTGACCCGCTCGGCTTCGCCCTCGAGAATTTCAACGCGGCCGGCGAATGGCGCGAACAGGAAGGCTTCGGCTACAAGGGCCGCATCCAGAGGAATGACCCTCAGATCAACGCCGCCTCCAAGCTGCCCGATGGGACGGAGATCGACGGCGTGGAGGATCTGCAGAACACCCTGCTGCAGAAGGAGGACCTGTTCCTGAAGAGCCTCGCAGGCAAGATGCTCACTTATGCCTTGGGCCGCGAACTCGGCGTCGCGGACCAGCCCTTCATCGACGAGGCCGTCGCTGCCATGAAGGCAAACGATTACACGATACGCGCCCTGATCCACTACATCGCCACATCGCAACCGTTTCTGACGAAATGAACATTCTGCACAAACCCCTGTCCCGCCGCCACGCCCTGCGCGGTCTGGGAGTCAGCCTTTCCCTGCCCTTGCTGGACGCGATGATTCCATCCGGATTCGCCGCCCCGTCGAAATTCAAGCCCTTGGCGAAGTCGGACAGCGTCAAGCCTCGCGCGATCTTCTGCTATATCCCCAACGGGGTGAACATCGCCGAATGGCTGCCGAAGGAGGCCGGGCCTGACTACACGCTGTCGCCGTCGCTATCCACGCTCGTGAAGCACAAGGATCCGTTGCTTTCGCTCCCGGCGTTGGAAAAGTCGGATTTCACCGTGCTTTCAGGACTCGGGCATCCGAGATGCACCGGCGGCCACAGCGGCGCCGACACTTGGCTCACCGGCGCGGATCTGAAATCCACCCCGGGCTCGGACTACACCAATTCGCAATCCATCGACCAACTCATCGCCGCCCGGCACGGCAAGGAGACTCGCTTCACTTCCCTGCAACTTTCGGACAACTCCGGCACGGGCTCGGCCGGCCACAGCCACACCCTGAGCTTCGATCGCTCCGGCACGCCGCTGCCCGCCGAGAATTCGCCGCAACGATTGTTTGAGCGGCTCTTCGTTCCGGAAACCGCGGCCGACCGCGCCGCCACCCTGCGTCGCTACGCCGAAAAGAAATCCATCCTCGACAGCATTCTCGGCGAGGCGAAGAAGCTGAACAAACAACTCAGCGGCCCCGACCAGGAGAAGCTCGAGGAATATCTCGCCTCGGTGAGGCAGACTGAACTGCGCGTTCAGCGCCTCGAGGAATGGGTCGATGTGCCCAAGCCCGAGGTCGACAGCAGGTTCCTTCAGCTCAACATGCAGCCCAGCAACGCGCATGACCGACCGATGTGGATCGATGTGATGATGGAGATCAACTACCTCGCGTTCCTGACCGATACGACGCGCGTCGTCAGCTACGAGTGGTCGCGCGAGGCCGGCGGCCGCGGCGGCGGCGGCGAGAATCATCACCAACTTTCCCATCACGGCGGCGACGCCGACATGCTCAAACAACTCGCCACGATCGACCGCTTTCACCTCGGCTGCCTCGCCCGCTTCCTCAAGTTCCTCAAGGCCACCAAGGAAGCGGATGGGACCATGCTCGACCGCACCATGGTCCTGTTCGGCTCCGGGATGAACTCCGGTTCCGGCGGCGGACATTCGCCCAAGAACCTCCCCCTCCTGATCGCCGGCGGGCACAAACTCGGCTTGAAGCACGGCAAACACTTGAAACACGATTCCGACCGCCACCCGCCCTTCTCAAACGTCCTCCGCACCATGGCCGAGGCCATGGATGTCGATGCCGGAAGTTTCAGCGACAGCCAGGGGCGGTTGACGGGATTGGTTTGAACGCCGCTTGAAAACCCGTGACCTGAAGGCGGTCCAAGCCTTATCGTCCCGCCTTTCAAACACTGGCTTTATCGCCGCCAACGAAGAAACATCCATGACACCTGAAGAAAAAGCCGCCGCTCTCGGCCTCGAATTCACCACTTCCGAGCCGGGTTACCTGAACCTCTGCATCCGCACGGGAAATCTCCTGATGACTTCCGGCCACGTCAGCGACCAATCCGGCGTGCTCGGGAAGGACCTGACTGTCGAGGAGGGCTACGCGGCCGCGAAGAACTGCGCCGAAAAGATCCTGAATTCCGTGCGTCAGGAGCATGGGACACTCAACGGCCTTCGCGTGATCAAGCTCCTCGGCTGCGTCTATTCCGCCCCGGACTTCACGGATCAGCATCTCGTCATCAACGGCGCGTCCGACCTGCTGCACGAGATCTTTGGCAAGGAAGGCGACGGTTATCATGCGCGCAGCGCGCTCGGATTCGCCGCCCTGCCCACCGGCGCGGCCGTGGAGGTCGAGGCGATCTTCGAGATCAAGGACGCGTGACGGCGCATGCTCTGCGGAGCGCGGAATTTATTCCGCTTCAACTCCGTCGTCGGCCTGGCCGGGAGAAAAGACGCAGACCTGATTCATCCGAAGGTTGAAGCGGGATGAATCCCGCGCCCCTCTGCTTGCAGTCTACACCCCGGCCATCTGGCCGCGGGTGACGCCAAGTTGATTCTTCAGCTTCAGGGCGCGACAGAGGTCGCCGCCTTCGATCTCCCCCTTCAACAACCGTCGGTAGCGGTCGATCGTTTCCCGGACCTCGTCTGGCGATTCATTCAGGAATTCGACCCGGAAGCGACGCGCGCCCAACCCCAAGAACCGCGCGACATATTCCGCGCCGGTCTGGGCCTGGGAATTGAAGACCGTGTTGCGGCAACCGACATCCGCCTTCAACGGGTGTTCCATGCCAACCCGGTCCCGCAGCCTGACGTCGTGCTCCTCACAGGGTCGCCCACAATCGCGATGATCCTTTCCGTCCGACATGAAGGCGCAGAAAACGCAGTGCTCCATGTGAAACATCGGCATATGTTGATGAACAGTGATCTCGATCCGGTGCGCCGGCGTCGCGCGCAGCAAGTCCGCCAACTGATCGGCGTTCAGGTCGTAGGACGCAGTGATGGTTTCCAGACCGTGGTCTGAAAGCAGATGTTCGGCCGTGAGACTGTTGGCGACATTAAGCGAGAAATCGCCGATGCGACGTTCGTTCTTGAAGAAGCCCAGCCCCTCGTGATTGCGGATCAGATACCCGTCCGCCTTGCTTGCAAGCACGGAGCGCAAGACGCCTTCCTCCCCCGTTTTGAAGACGCGCGGCGGCGCGATGAAAATGCCGGCGCAGGAGGAGTCGACCGCTTCCGGCAAACGCTCGCGAAAGACGCGCACCGCATCGCGCGCGGTCTTGGGGTTCTCAAAGTCGCAGTAGATCGTCCGGACGCCGCAATCCATGGCGGCTTCAAGTTGCGGAAGGGTTCGGATCAAGGCAATGAGGACGGGATTTCCCGCTCCTGTCGGGGCGACCCTGGCCTCTCGTAGCGCAGCCGTCCCGGCTGCGGATTGTGGCGGCGTCTCGCCGCCAGTTTCGGAAGACCGGTCGGAAACGCCCGGCGCACCCGCGGGCAAAGACGCCGGCGCCGCGCGGGAACGCAGTTCCCACCGCAGCGGTCGTTTTCGCTGCGCTTCCAGATCGGCGACCAGTTCGCGACGCACCCGGTTCAGTTCGCTCACCGGCAGGATGACTTCGCCTTCGAGTCGGTTGTCGAGCGAACCCAGGCAAAACGGCGTTCCGCCAAGGCGACCGAACTGCTTGCGCAACACTTCATCGTTCAACGGCCGATTCGTCGCCCGCTCCAGATCCATTTTCGAGTCCACCTTCGCGACATGTCCGCGCTCGTCCCGCGCAATGATCGTCAACGGCAGTCCGACTGCGCCATGGACTTCGAAGTCGACCGGCCGCGCCCGCCGCGGTTTCTCGCCGGCGAAGGTCTGGCGGACGCGTTTGCCCAATTCCGGATCGCTGGTCTTCCACAGCCGGTCGCCCCGCCTGACGCGACGCGGATCAATCTGCCCGTCGCGAAAACGAAGCCGCGCGACGCCGCCCCCCTGGATATCGACGGTGAATACACGGCCGCCCTGTTCGTGGTCGTCGCCGGTCCCGGTATCGATGACGACTCCGTCGCCGGCCTTGATCGGGGCCTCGGGCCTGAAGGTCAAAACCTGCCCGTTCACCTTCCCAATCTCGCCCAGGTAGACGCCGCGCTTCTTGGCGAAACGCGCATGGGCGAGCCGTTGATTGTCGATGCCTTCGAGCCAACCCGTATGAAGCCCGCGGGAAAAGGCCATTTCGAGATCGTAGCGATCTTCCTGGGAAACCTCGGCGCGCCGATTCGGAAGCTCATGGTTCCTCGAGCGCCTGTCCAACGCCTCGCGATAGACGCGCGTGATGTTGGCCACGTATTCCGGGGACTTGAGCCTGCCCTCGATCTTCAACGACGCAACACCGGCTTCGATCAACCGGGGAAGAACTTCAATCCCCGCCAGATCCTGGGGGCTGAGCAGGTAGCGCCGGTCGCCGAGTTCGCGCTGTTCGCCATCGACGACCAACTCGTAGGGCATGCGACAGGCCTGGGCGCACTCGCCGCGATTGGCGGAACGTCCGCCCAAGGCCTCGCTGGTCAGACACTGGCCGGAATAGGCGACGCAAAGCGCGCCATGGACAAACACTTCAAGGGGCATGTCGCCACTCGCGTCGTGTATCCTTGCAATCTCCTCCATCGAGCATTCCCGCGCGAAAACGACGAGATTGCAGCCCAATTCCCGCGCGAATTCAACGCCGGCCGCGCTGCTGATGGTCATCTGGGTGGAGGCGTGGATGGGAAAGTCCGGAGACAACCGGCGGATCAGGCGCGCGACGCCGATGTCCTGCACGATGGCGGCGTCAACTCCCGCGGCGATGATGGAACGCAGAAAACGCTCCGCGTCAGCCAATTCGTTCTCGAACACGAGCGTGTTGAAGGTGACGTAGCCCCTGACCCCGCGCAGATGCAGAAAGGCCATCAACTCAGGCAGGTCCGCCTCGGTGAAGTTGTGGGCGCGCATGCGGGCGTTGAAGCGCTCCAGGCCGAAGTAGATTGCATCGGCGCCGTTTTCCACCGCAGCCCTGGCGCACTCCCAATCTCCGGCGGGGGAGAGGAGTTCGGGAAGACGCGGCGGGGAAGATGGACCGTATTCCGGGGTCATGGCTGGTATTCCTTGAGATGGAACCCCTCGAACTCAACCACGTTCCAGCCCGGGCCCTCGGCCCATATCTCGATCGCGCTCTTTCCGCCGGGCGCAAGCTCCTCGGCCACGATCGTATGGCTCAAGACGGCCTCGCCATTCTGAAAGTGGCGAATGCGCCCCCCCCTCGCCTTGATGACGCACGACTCGCCGCTGCTCGCCAAGGGCGCGGGAGGAGCGAGCCGATCGGAGATTTCCGGGTCGATCTCATTCCAGAACCGTCCCGCAAAGTCATCCGGGGCGGGAGTCGTCCCGTTCGGCGGATGGGTGAAGATGTCGGCGCTGTTCAACAAGGGTGATATCCCGTGGAAATGCCATTACCCGACCGGACGGCTTCGGTAAAAAACGCCGGCCAGACGACGCGGCGCCATCCGCATGCCGTCAATTTCATTGTGGAACTCATGGTTGAATCCGAGTTCAAAGTCCTGAATGGAATCCTCGTCGAAGACCAGGTAGGACTTGGCCGCTTCGCCGGCTCCGGCCTCGATTCTGCCTTCAATGACCCGCTCGTCATTAACCGACCAACCCCACGGTTCCTCCTCCGTCCAATCGAGCGGGCCTTCGAACGAGACCAGCTCGCCATTTCGTTGCCGCAGATTGTAGACCTTGCATCCTTTCAGCCCCTTCGCGGGGATCAGACTGACCGGCGTCGCGCGGGAGAAGGACAACGCCCCTTCGGCCGGGCCGTCGCTCGCGACGCCCACTTGACCCGCCGGAGCGGAACCGGACGGACTACGATCGCCTTCCCGCTCCTTCCCCTTCTTCAAAGCCGACAACAGGACGAACCCGATGAAGGCCCAGATCGCGATCTTCTTCCGGCGCGCGCGCTTCTTCAGTTCCTCGGGCGGCTCCGAGGGTTCAGGTTCCGAAAGCTCGGTCGCTTCCGGGATGATCACATCCTCGTCTGAAGCCTCGACAACGGATTCTGAATCGACGTCAACCGCGGAAGGGTCGCTCGCCGGCGTCGCCGGCAACGGCGGCGGTCCTGTCGCAATGCCGGACGCGGCCTCCCCAACAGCCTCGGCTCCGACCGGACGATGAACCGGATTCTTGACCAGGCATTGCATGACCAGGGAAACGGCCGCTTCGGGAACCGGATTGGATACGCCCAACTCGGCGAGTTTGTCGGGGATCGACTTCGGCGCGTTGGAACGAATCTGGTGAGGAATATCGCCCGAGTGAAACGGCGGCTTGCCGGTGAGCAGTTCGTAGATCGTCGCGCCGAGACTGTAGATGTCGTCCGAAGGCGAGGGCGCGCCGCCGTCGAGTTGTTGCGGGCTCATGTAGGGAGGCGTGCCGCTGGAGCCCATGTCGCGCGAGACGCGGCTCAGGCTGTCGGCCGCCGACGCCGCGAGACCGAAGTCGCAGAGCTTGATGCGCCCCTTGGAATCAATCATCAGGTTTCCGGGCTTCAGGTCCCGGTGGATGACGTTCTCCTCGTGGGCGTATTGCAGAGCCGAACAGAGTTGTTTGATCCAAGGCTGGATCTCCTCCCACTTGAAGACGCGGTCCGGTTGCCGCACCTGCAGGGCGGAGAGATTCGGTCCGTCCATGAACTCCATGGTGATGAACGGGGCCTCGCCCTCAAAATTGCAGAAGTCGTGGATGCGCGCGATGTTCGGGTGCGTCAGCCGACGGCTCTTGAGGGTCTCTCGACGCATGTCGTCGAGCGCCATGGCGTCATGTCGAATCTCCGAGGGGATGAATTTCAGCGCCACCAACTCGCCGAGTTCGATGTCATTGGCCAACCACACCACGCCCATGCCGCCGCGACCGAGTTCCCTCTCGAGGACATACCGGCCGGCACCGACCTTCTCGCCTGGTTGAAATTCCTGGGCCATGCGCGCGCTTCCAATTCCGGCGGGACGTTAGCCGAACAACGGCCCCGACGCCAGCGGGGAACGGGGCCACATTGCCCAGGGGACGTGAACGAAAGTGGGTGGCGATTGAACGGGCGCAACTCACCCGCAAGCCCGCCCCGCCGCCACCGCGCCTTGAAAGTCCTGTTCCACCGGGCATACTCGCCGTCGATTCAAATGAACCCGGACCAGGCATTCAAGTTGATGTGTGTCGGACTGGCCGTCCTGGTGGTCGGCCTGATCGTCTACAACGCGCTTCTACGACTGAAGGGCAAGGTCCAGGTGGTTCTGGAGCGGGATCAGTATCGGCCGGGTGAAACGATCACCGGCTGGGTCTATCTGAAATCGCGCCGCCCCATCGCCATCGAGAAGATCGTGGTCTCGGTGGCCGCCACGCAACGCACGCCCCGACGCAGGAGACGCCGACGCCGATCTTATCGCACGGTGGAGATCTTTCGCGCCGACTTTGAACTGCAGGTCGAAGGCGAATACGCCGCCGGCGAAATGCACTCCTTCGAATTCACCCTCGTCGCGCCGGACCCAGACAATCTGGACACCGGCGGAGCCGTCGAAACAGCCATCCACGTTGTCCGGAACACCGCGCTGGGCATGGCGGCGGGAACGTTCGACGGCCCCGTTCGTTGGAGCGTCCGCGCGCGCATCCACGCGAGCGGAATCGACCTGCATGGCAAGATTCCTCTTGAAATCGTCGGGCCTTGAGGTCGACGACGCCGCAATCCTCAACAAACGAGACACATCCCCTCAAATCGATGAACAGCAATTCCACAATCCTGTCCCGGCGACGCTTCCTGGGGGCGTCCGCTCTTGCTCTCACCGGCCTGTCGGTCGCATCCGGCGCCGAGCCTCCGCTCATCCAATCCATTGCCAAGGAGACCGTCCGGCGCAATCGCGACGGCAGCGGCGGGACGACCTGGTTTCATCCCCGCGCCTGCCGCGTTCCAGGCAGGGATGGCGGACCGGATTCCACGCTGATGACGCTGCAATCCATCGGCGGCTCGGATTACTTCGGCCCCGTGCATTGGACCGAGACCACAGATTTGGGAAAGACATGGTCGAAGCCGGAGCCCATTCCCGCTCTGGGCTGGCACGAGATGGATCCAAAGTTCAAGGGGCTCAAGGCCGGCGTCTGCGATATCGTGCCGGAGCATCACCCACAGACCGGAACAGTCCTGGCCCTGGGGCACGTGGTCTTCTACCGCGGCGCGAAGTTCTCCCGCGGCGATCAATTGGCGCGCTATCCTGTCTACGCCGTCCGGCGCGCGGATGGGACCTGGTCCGAACGCCGCATTCTCAAGTGGGACGATCCCCGCGGCTCCTTCATCTACACCAACAACTGCGGTCAGCGCGTCACCCTGCCCAACGGCGACATCGCCATGTCCTTCACCTTCGGCGATCAGGCAAACTTCCGGAAGGTCGCAGGCGTGCGCTGCTCCTTCGACGGCGAGGTCCTGAAGATCAGGGAGGTCGGGCCGCCCCTCGAACTGAAGCACAAGCGCGGCCTGCTGGAGCCTTCGGTCACGCAGTTCAACGGCAGGTTCTTCATCACCATCCGCGCCGAGGACAACCGCGGCTACAACAGCGTCAGCGACGACGGACTCAACTGGGCCCCGAAGAAGCCATGGACCTGGGACGACGGCGAACCGCTGACCATGTCCACCACCCAGCAACATTGGCTCACGCATTCGGACGGCTTGTTCCTCGTCTATACGCGCAAGGACAAAACCAACGCCAACGTCATCCGCTGGCGGTCCCCGCTCTGGGTGGCGCGGGTCGATCCGGAGAAACGCCATCTGATCCGCGCGACGGAGCGGGTCGTCCTGCCGTTGATGGGAGACGGCGTGGACGATCCCAACGGCGTGGCGCTGATGGGCAACTTCCATGTCGTCAATGTCAGCCGGGAGGAATCCTGGGTGACCGTCGGCGAATGGCTGCCCCGCATGGGCGCCCGCGGGGATCAACTGACCGCGCGCATCCGCTGGAACCGGCCGAATCGGCTGTTGTAGTCGGGGGGCAGCCGCACAGGTAGGTGAGTCGGGGGAATTGCCACAGGGTGAGCGCCGGCCAAGACATCCAGTAATCAGTAATCAGTAGCCAGTAATCAGTAACCAGTATTCAGTAACCAGTATTCAGTAATCAGTAACCAGTATTCAGTGTTCGGGCAGTTGGTCAGGACACAGCACAGGGAATACTTCAGGATTCCTGACCAACGTCTGATTACCGATTACCGATCCCCGACCAGTCAATACTTGCCCTGTATAGGGCAATTACGGGTGGGACGGAATTATGAAACTCGCGTCGAATGCAGAATCATTGGCGCCCATCATGAGTCAAACCACTTGCACCTCACGCGGACGGGCGCTGTCGTTGTTTGCGACAGCGTTCCTGTTGTTCACCACCACGGCCATGGCATCGGAAGCCGGCGCTTCCGGCGAAGGCGGCGGCCCGTTTGAATGATTCCCCTTCCTGGCGCCGTTTCATTCGGTGGTCCTGCACCTGCCGATCGGCTTCGTGTTGCTGGCCTGCATTCTGGAGCTCTACAACATGCGGCGCGCCAGCGACGAGGGGCGTCGCATCATGACGGTGATCCACATCTTCACCGTGCTGGCGATGGTCGTCACCATTGCGTTGGGACTGATGCGCGGCGTCGGGGGCGGCTACGAGGAGCACACCCTGTCCGACCACAAATGGTGGGGCGTCGCGGCCGGCATCGTGGCCCTCGTCACCATCGCGATTCATCATGTCGCCTTCCGGAAAGACAGGGAAATCGGGGCCCTGAAAGGCGTCTATCGGTTCCTGCTCGCCTCCAACTTCTTCATCCTCTCGATGACCGGCCACTCGGGCGGCAATCTCACCTACGGCTCCGAATACCTTGTGGCCAACGCCCCGGAGTTTGTGAAGAAGCTGCTGGGAGAGGAGGCAAAGGCCGCCGGCGCCGTGGCTGCGACGACTGCCGGGGAATCCGCCGAGGATCCTCGCATGGCGCATTTTCTTGAGAAGGTCTGGCCGGCCCTGGAGGCCAAGTGCGTCCGTTGCCACGGCGAGGAAAAGCAGAAGGCGGACTACACCCTGACCGACAAGGAGATCGCCTTCAAGGGAGGGGAAAGCGAGGTCGAAGGCATCGTGCCCTTCAACCCCGCGCGCAGCTTCCTGGTGGAAACCATCCTCCTGCCCGAAGACGACGACCTCGTCATGCCGCCCGAAGGCAAGGAACCGCTCACCCAGGAAGAAATCACCGCCATCATCCAGTGGATCCGGGACGGCGCCGTCTGGCCCGAAAAGCTGCCGTAGTCGCAGCCTTCAGGCTGCGCCCCGAGCGCGCCGCGCACAGTCACGATTGTGTTTCCGGGGGAGGGCTTATTCCGGGCGCCATTGACCGGGGGGCGAGGTCGAGACACCATGGCGACCGATCACCCATGAATCGAATCAAACGACTACTGAAGAGCCTGCCCCTAGTCGGGACCTATTGGACTGGCCGGAATCTGCTGGGTTCTCCCTATTTCGCGGCCGGGCAGGCGGCCAACCGCGCAGAAGCCCTAAAGCGGCCGACAAGGACGGAAATACTGAACTTTTTGCTCTCGTTGCCTTCCGGTCTCACCCGTTACCTGGAAATCGGCGTGAGAGACCCTGATAGCAATTTCAATCTCATAGACGCGAAGGAGAAGTATTCCGTGGATCCGGGCGTCGAGATTGCCGAAAACACCGCCGACTTCAAGGTGACGAGCGACGCGTTCTTCGAGAAGTTGTCCAACGGCGAAATCCTGGATCCTAAAACTCGTTTTGATGTGATCTTCATTGACGGCCTGCACTTGGCGGATCAGGTCGACCGCGATATCCGCAATTCCCTGAAATACGTCACTGAGAATGGCTTTGTGGCGTTGCACGACTGCAATCCCCCAACTGAATGGCACGCCCGGGAAACATACGATTTCCACCACACGCCCGCGGCCGACTATTGGAACGGGACGACCTGGAAAGCCTTTCTGAAATGGCGTTCTTCCGCCTCTGCCAAGTCGTGCTGCGTTGACGCCGATTTTGGCGTCGGCATCCTGTCGCCAGGGCAACCGCTCGGGGATTACATCGGGGAATCCAACCCATTTTTTGAATTCTCGAAACTGGAGGCAAACAGGAAAGACCTGCTGGGGTTGATCGATTTTGTTGAACTGAAGGCCCGCCTGAACAAAGGCTGAAGGCCTCGGCCCTCAAGCGACCGGAAGTCCATGAAATCGCAGGCGTGTCCGAATTCGACGCCCGCTGCTTACAGTTCGATTTCGATACCGAAGAGAACTTCCGACGGTTGACGCCGCCCCAATCCTCAATCCAGATACACGAACTCGTTCAGATTGAAGATGGCGCGCGCTGCGGCGGGCCAGCCGTGTTCCTTGGCGTACTCCGGGATCAGTTCCTTCTCCTCCCTGGTCGCCTCACGGCCAAACGCCAATCGGACCGCTTCCCCGACCGGATCGGCCGCCTTCTCAACCCGCGCGGCAAATTGCTTCGCCATCGCGGTCATGAACGGATTGTTCATCAGGGTCAGGGCCTGCAGCGCGGTCGTGGTTTCATCGCGCTTGGGGACCATCTGTGAGGGATCCGCGCAATCCAGCGTCGTCATGAAGGGCTGTGTCTGACTGCGGGCGATGAAACGGTAGATCGAACGGCGGTGCGCAGCGGGATCGTTCGGATCGTGGAGGTGATACCAGAACTTCGGAGTATGATCGTCCTTGAACTTGAAGTCGCGATAACTCGGCCCGCCCATCTTCCGATCCAATCTGCCCGCGACAAGCAGAACGGAATCGCGCAGTTCCTCGGCGCGCAGCGTGCGACGGTTCATCCGCCAGTAGAAGGCATTGGAGCCGTCGACGGCGCTCTTCGCCTCGTCGTGAGTCGAGGCCTGCCGGTAGGTCGCGCTCATCACGATCAGGCGATGCAGCGCCTTCAACGACTGACCGGGATCGTTGCGCAACGTCGCGGCCAGCCAGTCGAGCAATTCCGGGTGCGTGGGTTGGCCGCCCATGCGACCGAAATCGTTGGGCGTTTCGACGATGCCGCGCCCCATGTGGCCGAGCCAGATGCGGTTGGCGATGGAACGCCAGGTCATCGGGTTGTCGCGTGAGGTCAGATACTCTGCCAGGGCCACTCGACGGGCGGCCTCGTTGTCGGGGTCGGCAAGACTGAACTCCGGCGTCGCCGTCCGCCAAAGCGCCGGCGCTCCGGGCCGCATCGCATCGCCGGGCGAACGCAGGTCGCCCCGATGCAGATAACGAATCTCGCGAGGCCTGCCCTCGGTCGGGGTCACCTTGCCAAACTTCTTGAAATCGGCCGCAATGGCGTAGACCAGCTTTCCGGCCGGCAGTCCGGCAATCTCCTTCTTGTTTGCCGCCAATCTGGCTGAAATCTCCTTGCGTCGCCTACGAATCTCCGTCGTTTCCAGCTCCCCCATCAAGTCGCGCAATCCGGACTTGAGCGCCGCCAACTCCTTCATCACCGCAGGATCGCCGGCCGTGGTGAACTTCCCGTCGACAAGGTTCGCCCGTCGCCAGCGCGAAGGCGCCTCGATGCTGTCCTTGGCCGCGACCCCGGCTCCGGCCGCGACGTTTGCTCCGAGGCCGTCAAGAACACGCAACTCCGCCAGGGCGAAGATGTAGTCCTTTTTCCGCTCAACCAACCGCGTCGCGGTGACCCGCACGAACCGGGCTGTGACGCCCTTCGCCTCGACACGCACCGGCGTCACGCCCGGATTGACAAAATCGGCGCCGGTATGATCGGCGACGAGGTGAACGCCCTCCCTGAATGCCGAATCATTCGAAACCTCGACCTTGAACCGCACAGGAAAGCCAAACCCCGCTCCAATCCCCGCGTAGTCATCATGGCACCCGATCAATTCGACGGCATCGATGGCCGTCGCTTCGGGCAGTTCGACCTGCGCCCATTTCACCTCCTTCGGGCTCTTCACAATCTGGCTGTGATACCCGTGCTCAGGCACGGCCTTGAGCTTCGCCTTGGGGCTCTTCTCCAGTTCCTTGATCTTCGATCGGAGCTGCGCCAACCGGACTCCGCCGGCCTTCTCAACGCTTTGATCCAACCGGCGTTGTTCCGCGGCCAGCGAGGCGTTCTCGTCCTGCAACCGGCGCCGTTTCTTCACGATCTCCGGATCGAGATCGTAGACCCGGTCGGCGCGATCCACGGCGGCGAACACCGAATGCAGCCGGTAGTAGTCCTCCATCGAAACGGGATCAAACTTGTGGTCGTGGCATTGGGCGCACTGCACCGTGGCGCTCATGAAGGTGTTGAAAACCGCGCTGACCATGTCGTCGCGATCCATGTGCTTGGCGATGCGGCCATCCAGTTTGCCCTCGCCCACCTCAAAGTGGGCGATGAAATCCCACGGCCCGGCAGCCACAAATCCCAGCGCAATCACGCCGTCCGGATCGCCGGGATAAAGCGCGTCGCCGGCGATCTGCTCCCTCACAAAACGCGACCAGGGCTTGTCGTCGTTGAACGAGCGGATGACATAGTCGCGATAAGGCCAGGCGTTGAAGCGCGCCTTGTCCTTGTCGTAGCCGTGCGACTCGCCGTAGCGCGCGGCGTCGAGCCAGAAGCGCGCCCAGTGCTCGCCATAGTGCGGCGAATTCAGCAGACGCTCGACCAGGCGTTCGTAAGCGCCGTCCGGATCCGCATTCGACTCCTCGAGAAAGGCCTCAACCTCCTTCGGCGTCGGCGGCAGGCCGGTGAGGTTGTAGGTGACGCGGCGAATCAACGTGCGCGCGTCGGCCTGCGGTGATGGCGAGAGTTTCTTTTCCTTCAATCCGGCCAGGACAAAGGCGTCGATCTCATTGCGCGCCCAATCGTCGCCGACCGATGGAACAGCGGGTTTCGAAATGGGCCGCAGGGACCACCAGTCCAACGGATCAGAGGCTGTCTTCTTCGCCGCTTGAACGGAGGCGGCGGACAGTGCGAGAGCAAGGGCAATGACGGTCGCGTTTCTCATGAATTCCAGATTGCTTTGATCTCACGATTCATC
>JAYPGD010000036.1:0-20642 GCA_038126655.1 Verrucomicrobiales bacterium | reverse complement strand
CGGCGAAGCCGGCACAGAACCGTCCGGCATGCCACACCGCCGAGGAAATCCCCCAAACCTCCGACACAACGGCCGCGCGTCTCTGGCCCTTGCTGGGCCACGGCGACAGGAATGTCGCCGCTCCTTGATTGGCGCCCGTCGCTTCGAGGTCCCGCCCGAATCATCGGTCATTCCAATGTCTCTTGCGCCCCTTCGGGGCATTGAAATGGGCTCGACGGACGACAAGAGGGTGGCCGGAGTTGCTCACCGCTCATGCTTGGCGGCATGCGCGACAGACGGGCAAAGCAGGAATCGACGCAACCTAGTGCTTCCGTTTGGGGTCAGTGATCAGGAGGTTGTTGTTCTTGGACAACTCTTTCAGGACAATGTCGGTTGAACTCTCCTTCATGCGCGCAAGTTCGTCCGTCGTAATTCCGACAAGCTGTAGAAAGTGGGCCGATCCAAAAGGAGTTGCAATGCCGCCAAGCCCGGGATCCTTCGTGAATGCGATGGCGTTCAGGGAAGAACTAGGTGCAATTGCGGAGCCTGGATTCACCCGGTGACCAGACGCAAAAGGTCTACCCGATCGGAAAACGTAATCAGCGAGTTTCATGAGAAGATTCGTTGGCCAGGATGGCGGCTCATCGCCGACCGCCGCCACGCGCACGGTAAACTCGAACCCCCAACCGCTTGTCGCCGGATCGTCAGACTCTTTCTTGAACAGCTCCGTCATTCCATACGTAACATAGTGCCAGTGCCTCGCCGGCTTCTCTGAAAGATAGATACTCACCCCGTAGAGAGATGCGCCGCCTTCCAAGCCCGGCGGGAGTTGAGGGGCGACGTGAATGGGCTTCTGATCACCGTAGACCTTGGCAAACGCCGCGTCGATTGCATCCCACCCCGGCGCGTCTCGTTCATTCTTGTTCTTCACCTTCTTGCCCGCAGGTTCGTTGGGAGTCTGCTTCTTTGGTTGTTTTTCATCTCCTGCTGAATCCGGTTGGGGATGTGCGCGCGTCGATTCCATTGACAGACCAACGCACATCGCCAGGAATAAAACTACAATCCAAGTGTTCATTGAGCCTTTCTCAACTGTATCGCCTCTCGTCGCAATCAATTTCATATCATTCCCACTCCGCCGGCAATTCCCGCGCCAATCAACGCTCCTTCGCCAACCAACCGCCCGGCTGTTTGGTCGAGGTCTCTTGCGTATTGGCGTACCAGGCCTTGAGCCTCTTGAGCATCTTCGCGGCTCGTTCGGGCTGGCGTTTGGAAAGGTCCGTCTTCTCCGAGGGATCGCGGTCCAGGCGGAAGAGTTCGACGCGTTCATTCTCAAACGTTCCCGGCTTTGCCTTGGGGTGCTGCACGACCAGTTTCCACACGCCATCACGCATGGCTTCGGAGCGACCGCCGCGGTTGGACAGGGACGCCCAGTAGAACGGACGGGGTTCCAACGTCGCGCCTTTCAGAAACACGGAGGAAATGTCCACGCCGTCCAGCGCGCGCTTCGGCAGTTGCGCGCCGGCCAGGCCGATCAACGTCGGCATGACATCGATGCTGATCAATGGCTGATCGGATTCCGCGCCCGGCTGGATCCGCCCCGGCCACCAGGCGATCGCCGGGACCTTGTGTCCCCCCTCGTAGACCGTGCCCTTGCCGCCGCGCAGCTTCGGGCTTCCGCTGGGGAAATCGCCGGACGGGCCGTTGTCCGAGAAGAACAGGACAAAGGTGTTTTTCTCGATGCCCAGATCGATCAACGCCCTGCGCAACTGCCCGACGCCCTCGTCGATCGGCATCGTCATGCCCTTGTACTTCGCGATGCGCTCCTCCTTCGAAACCTCGCGCCACTTCCAGCGGTCCCACTTCTCCGTTGTGCGGCGAACCGGATCGCCCGGAACCTGCACCGGGTTGTGGATCGACTCGTGCGCGACGTAAAGGCAGAAGGGCTTTTTCGACGCGCCGTGCCGCTTCACAAAATCGAGCGCGTACTTGTTGATCAGGTGCGTGGTGTAGCCGTCCTCCGGCGTCTCCTTCCTGCCGTGCCACCAATCGTGAACGTTGTGGTCGCCGACATGACTGACGAAATCGATATTGCCGCTGTGGTAGCCGACAAACTCGTCGAAGCCGTGGTTCTGCGGATGGTAATCGTCAGAATTGACCGGGTATCCCTGGTGCCATTTGCCAATCAGGCCGGTCGCATAGCCCGCGCCCTTGAGCGATTCGGCGAAGGTCGTTTCGGACAACTTCAGCCCCTTCCGATGTTCCGGATGGTCGGAATAGGGATGAATCACCGCTTCGATCCCGGCGCGCTGTTGATAACGTCCGGTCAACAAGCCGGCGCGCGTCGGCGAGCACACCGTTCCCGAGGAATGAAAATCCGTCAGCCGCATCCCCTCCTTCGCCAGGCGGTCGATCTCCGGCGTCTTGAAGTAAGGATTACCAAAGCAACTCACGCCCTCGTAGCCCATGTCGTCGACCATGATGACAATGAGATTGGGACGGGAGCTTGCGGCGGCGAAGGTGAAAGACGCGGCGCATAACAACCCCGCGACGGCGGTTAGAACATTCAATCGTTTCATGACTTTGAATCGGTCTGCGCTGGTGTTGGCTCACTTCTCACCCAACGAATCCAGCGACTTGTCGAAGTATTCCCTCAACTTCGGATCCAGCTTTTCAAAACCCTTTACGGAGCGCGGTTGCCCCAACGCATGCCGCATGGCGTTGTGCATCATGTAACGGCCCGTCACCACGTTCATGTGAATCGCGTCACGGTAGATCTCCTTCACCTCCTTGAACGGAGCCTTGCCCGCCTTGGCTTCGCGGGCGACGCGATCCAGCAGGTCCATGCACCGGGTCCGGCGGATCTTGCGTCCCGGATGGTCCTTCTTCAGGCGCGCGACCAGCGCCTCGATGTAGGCGACGCTGTGCTCCATCTTCTCGCCCGGCTTCGTCTTCGCGAACTCTTCCGCCCGCGTCGCCTCGCGCGCCCAGCCCGTGTGGACGATGAAGACCGCCTTGGGTTGCAGCTTCATCCATTTGGAGATTGTCGCCGCATCCTCTTCCAGCGTCGCGCCGTAGTGCGACTGCACGGAGACGAAGTCGTATTGCTTCTCGATCAACGCCTTGGGCCAGACAGTCGATGCCTTGACGCAGGGTTTCTCCGGATTGTCGTAAATGTAGGGCAGGCTCTTGCCGCAATCGACATGCCATTGCACATCGCCATCAAGCTTGGAGGGAACGGTGTCCCAAGTCAGGGAATTGCCGATGAGGTAACGACTCTTGCCGTCATCGGCGGCGTGGAGCGCGGGGATGGAGGCGGCAACCAGCAGGGGGAGAAGTCTCTTCAACATGCGGCGGATTCTAGGCCGTCATCGCTAACCAGGCAATGCGCGACCCGCGCATGCGCCCCCAGATCTCCGACCTGCCAAACCGCCGCGCGCCGGCCCTCACTCCCCCAACCAACGAATGCAGGAAGGCTTTGGCAGTTCAACCGGCTCACCGATCGATTTCAAACCGCCGGTCTTCTGATCGATGCGAAAGACCGCGAGGTTGTCGCCCGCCATGTTGGCGCAAAGCAGCATTCCGCCATCGGGCGTGATCAGCAGATTCTGCGGCCCCTTGCCGAGACTGGGTTCGATTCCGACCCGCGTCATTCCCCCGTCCTTTGCCAACCGGTAGATCGCCAGGCTGTCGTGTCCGCGATTCGTGCCGTAGAGAAACTTCCCGTCCGGAGTGATCTTCAAATCGGCGCAATGGCTCACGCCTTCAAAGTCCTCCGGCAATGTGGAAAGCGTCTGACGCTCGATCAGCATGCCCGACTCCGGATCCTGATCGAACAGGGTCACGGAATTCGCCAGTTCGTTGATGACGTAGAGGTATTTGCCAGTGGGATGAAAGGTCAGGTGACGCGGGCCGGAGCCGGGAGGCGTGCGGACGAAGGGCTGAGCGTTCGGCGTCAGCTTCGCGTTGGCGGCGTCGAGCCGGTAGTTGAGAATCTTGTCGATGCCCAGATCCGCCGCGTAGGCAAAGCGATTGTCCGGACTCACGATGATGGCGTGGGCGTACGGCCCCTTCTGCCGTTTCGGGTCCACGCTGGAACCGGCGTGCTGCACGAAGGACGCCGCCTTGGCCAACGAGCCGTCGGCCTTCACCGGCAACGCCGCGACGCTCCCGGTGGAGTAGTTGGCCAGCAGGACCGTCTTTCCAGTCGCGTCGACCTCGAGGAAGCATGACGCCGTTCCCAGCGCCGATTGCCGGTTCAACAGTTTCAACCGACCGGAGCCGCGATCCACCGCATAGGCCGCGACCTCCTCGTTCTCCTCGCCGCCAAACTGTTTCGCGTGGATTGAGTAGAGGAACTTCTCATCCGGCGACAAGGCCAGGAAGAACGGGTGTTCAACATCCGTCGTGCGATGTGCGGGCTGCAAAACCCCGGTCTTGAGATTCAGGCGATACGCCAGAATCGCGCCATCATCCCCGGCCGCAAATGCGGATACGAAAATCAGCGGATCGGCGGCGTGAGTGGCGGACGCGAGAGACATCAGGCAGGCGGACAAGGCAACGAGGGATTTCTTCATAAAGACACAATCAGTTTCGCGGCGGTCATTGAACCGAATCCAGGTAGGCCAGCAGGTCCGCCATCTTCGGCACATCCAGGGTGAACTCCAGTCCTTCGGGCATGAAGGACATGCCGAGGCTCTTCAGCGACTTGATGTCCACGCGTCGAACATCCACCGAGGTTCCGTCGATCTGGCGGAGGGTCACGTCGTTGGTGGTCTCCGCGCCAATCATGCCGGCGAGGATGCGGCCGTCCCTGGTCTCCAAGGCATAGACCATGAACTCGGGTTTCACCTCGCGATTGGGATCGAGGATGTTCAACAACACCGAGGCCATGCCGCGTTGGCGAATGCCCTTGAGATCCGCGCCCACTTCGTTTCCCACGCCTTCAAGTTGGTGGCAGGTCGCGCAGGCTCCACGGAAGACCATCTTGCCGAGTTCCGGATCGCCCTTCTTCTTCAACGCCGCCTGGTAACGCTCGACCACCTCCTGCCGCGACTTGCGCGCGTCGACGAACAGACGATTCACCCGGGCCACGATCTTCTTGTCCGGATGCTGCCGCAGCAACTGCACGCGGGCGGGATCGATCTCAAATGATTTCACCTTCTCCACCTCAACGGCATCGAGGAGCTTCGCCAACCACGCCGGCCGCGAAAGCAGCGTCTCCGCCGCGGCCGCGCGGGCCTTCGGACCCAAGCCCTGCCAGGCGCCAAGCAACAGGTCCGCGACGCCTTGATCTGAAAACCCGGACGCCGCCTCCAAGGCCGCAGCCTGAATCGGCGGCGCTTCGGTCGGCTTCAGCAGTCCGGCAATCAGCGACCGCACATCGCCGAAGGCGGCCAATCGCAGGCTGCGGATCGCCTCGACGCGTTCAACCTCCTTTGCCTTCGGATTGCCGGCTGAAGCCTTCGCCTTCTTGAGCAGTCCCGCCATGATTGCCGAAGCCTCGCCGCCGGCGGCCGCCAGGGTCTGCTTGCGCTTGGCTCCGCTTTGGCGGGAGACCAGGGCCTTGACCAGTTTCTCGCTCAACGCCTTGTCGCCCCCTCTCAACTCCTGGATCGAATTCAACGCGACCGCGATTTCACTGTCGCGCCCGGCGGCTCCGATTTGCTCGGCCAGCGCGGACAACAAGGCCGTCCCGTGCGAGGTCTTCCGATAAGACGCGTCCGCCGCAAGTCGTTCGAAAACCAGATCCGCGCCGCGCTCCAGCGAACTCTGGATCGCCATGCGCATCCAGCTGTCCCCGGAATCCTGCAGCGCAATGTCGGCCAGCGCGGAGGCGGCCTGCGGGCCGGGCATCGCGCCTAGGGAGAAGGCGAGTTGATAGCGGACCGGCAGCGAGAGGTCGGGGATCATGCAGGGGATCTTGGCGCGGATCGCAGGCGAATCGGCGGCAAACTTCTCGGCAAGTTGCAACGCGTGGATGCGCGCTTCGGGCGATTCGTCGTTCAGGGCTTCGAAAACCACATCCTCATCCAACGCGCCCAGGCCCTCCAAGGCCGACCTTGCCGCCGCGCGGCCTTCCGGGAGCTTGGCTTCGGCGGCGAGTTTCTTCAGGGCTGGCACGATAGTTTTGTCCTGCGCCTGATAGATCAATCGCAGGGCCGTGTCGCGATGCCAGCCGTTGCGGGAACCGAGATGGGCGACCAACGCGGCGGCGGGCTGTGCGCTGAGCGGTTTCCTCTTCGCGCGCTTTCGCGGCTTGGCTGAAGTGATCCGATAGATCCTCCCCATGTCGTTGCCGCTGTCGGCGGGGATGTATTTCAGGAACTCAGGCGGCAGGAAGGCCGCGCCCTCGATCAACTCGCGATACATGTCTAGGACATAGAGTGATCCGTCCGGCGCATTGGCGAACTGAACAGGCCGGAACCAGATGTCCTTCGACGCGATAAACTCCGCATCCTTGTCGGCGCGCGAAGCCGTGACGCCCACGCGATTGGCGGCAACGTCAGCCCGATAGATCAGGTTGTTGGCGACTTCTCCCACGAAGGCATTGCCGAGGTATTCCTTGGGCAGCGCGTCGCCGCGATAGACCGTGATGCCGGTCGCGCCGGTGAAGAAACCGAAGGGCTTGCCGCCCTCGTCGGAACCGCGAAACTTGCCGGTCTTGCGCAAGCGCGTGCGCAATTGTCGCCAAGGCTCGGGCGGGCTGATCCGGAACAGCGTGGTGAACTTGCCGTCGGGCGCGATGTTGACCTCGGCCTTGGGCGCCTTGAGGTGGGGGTTGCGGGCCACATAACGATCGTCATACATCAACGTCAGGGCGGGCTTGCTGTTGCCGCAGGTGAAGACGCGTCCCCAGTCGTCCACGCTCATGCCATGCTGTCCGCCGCCGGTGGTGAGTTCGAACTTCGTCAGGTCCCGCGGATCAAAGATGAAGCCGCGCCCGCGGACGGACACCGGCTTGGCTCCCTTCGCCGCCGTGGCGACGACATTGCCGCCCGACAAACTGGTCGACAGGTGGAAGCGATTGTCCAGGCCCCACCAGATGGAATTGAGGTGCGACTCGCCGGCCTTGTCCGTGCCGAAGCCGGTGAAGACGACCTTGCGCTCGTCGGCCTTGCCGTCGCCGTCGGTGTCCTTGAGCCAGAGCAGGTCCGGCGCGTCGCCGACGAACAGCCCGCCGTCCCAGCAGGCCACCGCGGTCGGGTAGTCGAGATCATTCGCGAAGATCACACTGCTGTCGTAACGGCCGTCGCGGTCCTTGTCCTCCAGCATGGCAATGGAGCCGCGCTTGTTAAAATCCTGGAGGACGTAGGCGTTGTAGGCGGGAACCTGCGCGACATACAGACGCTCCTGCTCGTCGAAGGCCGCCGCGACCGGATCGTGAATCAAGGGCTCGGCCGCCGCGAGTTCCACCCGGATTCCGGGCTGCACGACCATCGCCTTGAGGGATTCCTCCGGCGACATCGACGGGACGCGCGGCAGGGCCTCGGCCACGCCTTCAGCCGCGTCGCGCATCACGCTTTCAAGCAATACCTCGGCGCCGTTCTGGCGCTTGCTTTCATCCGCCGCCTCCATGAAGGCGTAGATCTCCAGCGTTTCCTCGGAGTTGACCGGCGGTTTGCGCGTGCGGACGAACTTCACAATCTCCACGACCAGGGGGCGGTAACCGTCGTAGGAGCCGACCGCGCCCTCGCCCTTGTCGCCCTTGGCCTTGCCGCCGTAGCCCTTGCCCTCGCGGAAGACCCCGGTCCGACCGCCCTTCCACTTCCCGGTGACGACGATCTTTCCGTCCACACTCGTGCGCACGACGGATTCGCAGCCCGTGCCCATGACGGTGAACAAAGATTCCACGCCGTGGATGCCGTACCAGAACAGGTCCGGGTGCGTCTTCTCGAGACTGGCCGGGCTGTGGGTTTCCGCGGATTGGATCTTGCCCAACGACCCTGCGCGCGCGGCCTGGCTGTTCTTGCCGTAGCGCAGCGACGACGACGAGAACACCGGAACCCCGGCCTTCTTCACCTCGCGGAAGATCTTGATCGCGTCCTTCAACGATCCGGCGATCGGCTTGTCGATGAACAGGGGCTTGCCCGCAGCAATGACCGGCCGCGCTTGCTCGAGATGCGGGCGCCCGTCGTTGCTTTCCAGCAACACGGCGTCCACCTGCTTCACCAGGTCTTCGATCGAATCCACGATCTTGACCCCGAGCTTCTGGATGTCCTCCGTGTATTTCGGCACGCGGCTGACGCTGCTTTCGATGTCGGGACTGCCCTTCGGATAGGCGGCGACGACGCGGCAGTTCGCGACCTCGGGCGCGGCGTTGGGATCGTTGAGAATCTTGGTGAACGCGATGACGTGTCCGGTGTCCAGCCCGATGATGCCGACACGGATAGGCTTGGCATCTTGGGCCGCGGACGCGCCGGCAAGGCTGAAGATCGAGGCGGTCAGGACGGACCAACGGAAGAAACAGGAACGGAGGGCTTTCATGTGGCCTCAGTTTCTACGGAAAGCGCGCCCCTTTGTCAGCGCTGTAGAACAGCCCAAAAAAAAGGACGCCCGGTTGGGCGTCCTTTGAAGATGAGATGAATTGAATCCAGGCGGTCAGGCCGGCTGCTCGGCGGCGCCTTCAGCTTCGGAAGCCTCGGCGGCCGGGGCGGCTTCAGCCGCGGGTTCTTCGGCCGCGGGCTCAGGCGCCGCTTCGGCGACCGGGGCCGGAGCCGCGACATCCTCGGCCGAACCGCGCGCCGGAAGCTGTTTCTCAACCGCCACGCGGGACAGGGCGGCAAATCGCGGCAGGCCATTCTCCATGGGAATTTCCAAATCACCCTCAATCAACGGCTTGGCGTAGTTGATGAACTTCTCGTTCGGAAGGAACCCGTCCGGCGTGATCCACTCGCGCGGGATGAGATTCTCGACGTTGGCAATATCGCCCAAAGGCTGGTGTCCGGTGGTCCAGGCGTAAGGCTCGGTGTCGGCATTGGTGCGCTTGAGCGTGACCATGTAGCCGCTCTTGCCGCCGATGGCCGCCTTGACCGCCGAGACGCCGCAGGCGAAGGCTTCCTCCACGTCCGTTCCGCTGGCGAAATGGGCCGCCGCGCGCTGCGCGTAGCCGAGCTTCACAGTGCGGGTCTTCGTGCCGAGCTTCTCCTCGACAATGTCCTTCAGATAGTCGGCCGCGCCGGAAAGCACGGCGTGCCCGAAGGAGTCCACCTTGGTCGCGTCCGCCGCGACTTCCTTGCCGTCGGCGTCCTTCAACCCCTCGCCCACCACGATCACGGCGAACTTCTTCTCGTCGATGATCGACTTGAGCTTCTCCAGGAACTTGTCCTGCTCGAAGGCGATCTCCGGAAGCAGGGTCATGTGCGGGGAGCCCGCTTCGCAATTCTGCTGCGCCAGGACAGTGCCGGCGGCGATCCAGCCGGCGGCGCGACCCATGACCTCGATGATCACGCAGGCGCCGGAATCGGTCGCCATGCTGGCGATGTCCGTGGCGACCTCCATCACGGTGGTCGCGTTGTACTTGATCACGGAGCCGTAACCCGGGGTGTGGTCGGTGTGGGGCAGGTCGTTGTCGATGGTCTTCGGCACGCCGATGACGCGCAGGTCGTAGCCGCGCTTCTCGGCTTCGAGGTGCACCTTGTGGGCGGTGTCCTGGGAGTCGTTGCCGCCCGCGTAGAAGAAGTAACGGATGTTGTGAGCCTCGAAGACGCGGAACAGGCGGTCCATGTCCTTGGCCGCTTCCTCCGGGTTGCCGTTGAAATCAATCTTGTAGCGGCAGGTGCCGAGCGCCGCGCCGGGCGTGTGCTTCAGGTCGTCGATCGAGGACTGCTTTTCCTCGTAAAGATCGATGAGTTCCTCGTTGAGGATGCCGAGAATGCCGTTGCGGCCGCCATAGATCTCTTCGATCTGGTCCATGTGCTTGCCGGCCTCGTGGACGACGCCCGCCACGCTGGCATTGATGACGCAAGTGGGCCCGCCCGATTGGGCGACCAACAGATTTCCAACTAGTTCAGACATAAATTCTCGATTTTCTAGGGGCGCACTCCGACGGTCCGTCGCCGCAAAACGCCCCGGTTTGGTTGAAACGAGGCGCGACCTTGCCAACCGCCCAGCCCGGTGTCAAAGCGGAATTGGAGCGCCCGGACCGGCAGCGCGCAGTTGAAAATGGGCGGCCCAAGCCGCGCCGAAATGACGAATCACCCAAGCGCTCCGGGTTTTCAATCGCCATCCACTTTCAATCGCCCCGGGACAGGCTCCGGCGGCCCTCATTTCCCAATTGTCATTTCGACAATGACCGCGCGTTTCGCCACACTCCCGCGAGTCGATTTCTCCCAAGAGTTCCCGCTCCCATGAAAAAGAAGATCAAACGCATCCTCGACCGCGGCGTCGCCATCCCGGCGTGTCCCCTGGCCTTGAATCGCAACCGCAGACTAGACGAGCGTCGGCAGCGCGCGCTGTTTCGCTATTACGCCGCGGCGGGCGCGGGCGGATTGGCCGTCGGCGTGCACACGACCCAGTTTGCCATCCGCGATTCCAGACACGGCTTGTTCGAGCCGGTCCTGCGGATCGCGGCCGAGGAGATGGATCGCGCGGATGCGATCAAGGATCGCCAACCGCTGATCCGCGTGGGCGGGATCTGCGGACAGACCAAGCAGGCCGTCGCCGAAGCGGAACTGCTCGGAAACATCGGTTATCATGCCGGCCTGCTGAATCTCGGCGCCATGCGGGGAAAGACCGAACGCGAAATCCTCGATCACTGCCGGGCTGTTTCGCGGACCATCCCGGTATTCGGATTCTATCTCCAACCCGCGGTTGGCGGACTGGAACTCCCCTACTCCTTCTGGCGGAAGTTCGCGGAAATCGAAAACGTGGTCGCCATCAAGATCGCCGCCTTCAACCGCTACCAGACCATCGACGTCATCCGCGCGGTCACGGAAGCCGGCCGCAAGGACATCGCGCTCTACACGGGCAATGACGACAACATCGTCCTCGATCTCATCACGCCGCACAGGTTCATGGTCAACGGCCGCAAGGCCACGCGCCGATTCGCCGGCGGATTGTTGGGCCACTGGGCGGTCTGGACCAAAGGCGCGGTGGATTGGTTGAACGCGGTCAAGGACCACCAGGCCGGGGCGGGAAAGAAATTCGGCTTCGCCACCGAGGATGTCCTCCCCCACGCCATCGCGGTGACGGACTGCAACGCCGTCTTCTTCGACGCGGCCAACAACTTTCGCGGCTGCATCCCCGGCTTGCACGAAGTCCTCCGCCGACAAGGCCTCCTCGCCGGAACCTGGTGCCTCGACCCCGACGAGGTTCTCAGCCCCGGCCAGAAGAAGGAGATCGACCGCATCTACGCCGCCTACCCGCAACTCAACGACGACGCCTTCGTCGAAAAACACCGCGACAAGTGGTTGAACGGCTGAGGCGCCTCTCCAATCGTAGCCGCGACCTTCAGGTTGCGCCCCGGGGCGCCCAGCATGGCCGACCCAACGTGCGGAAGCCCCCGGCGGCGTTGACAGACCGCAGCGGATGCAAGCGACCGTATGAATCGACGTCTTCAGCAATGCGGAGGATCAGCAGCCATGCCGGACGCGCTTCGCGCAACCTGAAGGTTGCGGCTACGAAATTCAGCAGGTTCCTCGTTCAATTCTCCTCCAAGCGCACCAGCCAGAACGGATAATCCGGCGCAACCTGCGCCAAGGCCGCCTGGTTGCTCCAGATGGCGATGAGATCGTCGCGCGATTGGAGGCCGCCCATTCTTTCAATCATCTGCGCGGGCCGGAAGCTGAGCTTCGGCTGGTCCGCGCGTTGAATGAGATGAGCGAATCGATTGCGCGCGTCGTGGATGACCGGCCCCTCGCCGTAGTCCTGTTTCAACGACGCGTCGTCGGCCAACACCCGGGCGAGCATATGCGGGGGCGCAGGCATGCCGAAGCGCGCCAGTTCCGCCGCAATCTTCGGCGCAGCGGCCAGCCGCCGTTCCAGCATGCCCAATGAAACCGGTTGCGGCGATCCCACGAGGATCACGTGCTCCGCGTAACCGACAAACGCCAGCGAGTGCGGGAAGGTCTGCACGAAACTGCGCGTGATCCAGTCGCCCGCCTCCTGCGAAAGCTGATTCATTGGCAGCCATTGGGTCATCATCCCCGAAGGAGTGAGATGCTCCAGGACCAGTTCGTAGTATTCCTTCGAGTAGAGTCGGAAGACGCCCTCGAAGATCGGCGGCGGCGGTTCGCTGGTGACGAGGTCATAGCGGTTGGTCGTCAAACGCAGGAAGTTGCGTCCATCATCGTGAAACAGGCGGACGCGCGGATCCTTCAGGACATTGCGGTTGTTCGCCGCGAATTCCCCCGCCGTCGCGAGGACCTGGTGATTCAGATCCACGATGTCGAACTGTGCGATGCTGTCATGCAGCGCGATCGACGACGCCGTGCTGCCCACGCCGAATCCGATCTGCAGGGCCGCGGTTGGATTGGGCTGGGCCAACAGGGGAAAGTGCGCCATCAGGCGCATGTATTGCTGATCTCCCGGCGCCGTGCCGGACATGGAATAGCCGTCGAAGTAGAGCCGCTCGCCGGGATACTTCGCGTCCTGGACCACATAGGTCGTGCTGGCGCCGTTGCTGCGCAGGGCCCGGACACCGGTGATGTTCTGCGCCGTGTTCGCGTCAAAGAAGCGTCCATCAAATCCTCGCGGCGTGAAGCCGGCCGCGAGCGCCGCCGCCACGACGCCGAAAGCGAGCTTCCTGCGGACCCGCGACGCTTCATTCCCCAACGCCGCGATCGTCCCGGCCGCCAGGACGAAGAAGACCAGGAACAACTTGAAGGCGTAGAAGAGGTCAACCCGCGGCGCGAGGAACGAGAAACCGAACAAGCCGGCGCAGAAGGCGAAGGTGTTGATCGCATAGGCCTTGCCCAGCCGATGCCCCGCCGCCTGCAACTGGTTGCAGACCCAGGGCAGGATCAACGACAACAGATAGAACGCGGGAAAGACGAACACGCCGGAAAACAGGAACAACGGCGTCAGCCCGGCGTCCATGTAATGCGGAATGCGCACAGGCGCCGATTCCAGCTCATAGGGAAGGAATTGCTTCGCGATCCCATCCCGCAACTCATACCGGAACAGAACCGCCGCCACATACACGACCGGCGCCAGCAACGCCGCCGCGCGGATCCACCCCAGGTTCAAGCGTTCCGTCGCCCGAGCCGTGAGGCTGCCCAAGAAGATCGCCAGGATCGCCCAGAAGGAGACGAACGACATGCCCGCCGAAAGCACGTAGCCGGAGAAACGGATCTGCTGGAACAGATCAGCCTCCAACGCCCCGGTCGCCAGACCGCTCAATCCGGCGAGCGCCAGCGCGGTGGTCGCTCCCAATGGCGCGCGGTCGACGAGGGACTTCCCATCGGAGCGCGCGCCATCTTGTTCGCGCGCTTCCTCACTCCCGGCTTCCAACGCGCGGACAGGGATGTCCGCGCTCCCTTCGTCGGTCCCATCGGCTTCATCCACCGCTCCCTCCACGTTCCCAATCAGGAAGAACGCGCCCAACGCCGCGTTGAGCGCGACCAACAAGACCAGCGTCCATTGATGCCCGAGTTCCGCGATCAGCAGGAATTCACAGGCGAGGACGCCCAGGCAGGCGCCCAGGGTGTTGGCGGCGTAGAGCTCGGAGGGAAAACGGGCTTCCTTGAAGAAAGCGCGGCACAACAGGGGAAAGGTCGTTCCCATGAAGAAGCACGGAACCGTCAGCACGACCACGGCCGCGACGCCCATGACCAATTTCCAGCCCGCCTTCAAACGCCAGACCTCGAGGCCGCCATCGATCGCGTGCGGGAAGCTGTAGGGTTCCCCTCCCCCTGGCGGCAGCGAAACGAGCTGAAACAGGAAGGTAAGCAACAGGCCCGCGGCAACCAGACACTCCATCGCTCCGTACAAACGCAGCGGCGAACGGATTCCAGTCCGCCCGGCCAACCATCCGCCGAATCGTCGGCCATTCCAGGCGCCCAGGCCCAATCCGCCGATGAAGCAGAGCACGACCATCCCGAAGGTGAAGGTGGTCGCGCCATAACGATCAGCAAACAGCCGAAACCACACCACCTGATAGCCGAGGCTCAACAGCCCGGAGAGCGCATACAGCGCCAGGACCGCGCGGCGGGGAAAGGCGGCAGACGTTGTGTCGTGGTTCATGGGTGAACAAAACGAGGCGCCGGCTTGCCGAAACGAAGCTCTGCGAAGGCAGACGTCCCGTCGCCGATGTTCAAGTCAACTGAACTGCGCCCGCCGCTTCTTTAGCGCCCGCCTTCCACATTTACAATCCGCGGCGACTTGGACATGCTCCGCGCGATGCGCCACCGCGCCCCGATTCCGATTGTTCCACAATGCCCCGCATGAACGCGACGGAACCGACTCCGGCTTCTCCTGACGTCGCTTCTCCGTCGACCGGCGGCGTCTCTCCGGGACTTGAGGAGATCCTGGCCGCGTTCGAGTCGGACACCTTGAAGCCCCGCAGGGTGTCGCCATTGTATCGCCTTGGTCTGCTGGCCGTGGCGATCGCCATGATTCTGCTGCCGCTCGTCTATCTCGGTCTGATCGGGCTGTGCGGCTGGGCCGTCCTCTACCACGCCACCGAACACACGGACATCCTCTCGCGCGGCGGCGCGGGCGCGATCTTCGCCTATCTGGCCCCGCTCACGGTCGGCCTGATCGCGATGCTGTTCATGGTGAAACCGCTGTTTGCCAGGCGCCCCGAACCGACCGACGCCTTGATCCTGGGCGAGGATGAAGCCCCGGTTCTGCGCGCCTTTGTCGCCAGAATCTGTCGTCTCGTGGGCGCGCCGGAACCAAGGGAGATTGAGATCAACTGCGAGGTCAATGCAGCGGCCAGTTTCCGACGCGGATGGCGAAGTCTCGCGGGGCAGGACCTGAAACTCATCGTCGGACTGCCGCTGGCGGCGGGCATGAATCTGCGTTCCTTCGGCGGCGTGCTGGCGCATGAGTTCGGTCATTTTGCGCAGGGCGCGGGAATGCGGCTGACCTTTGTGATCCGCAACATCAACGCCTGGTTCTCCCGCGTCGTCCACGACCGCGACCAATGGGATCTCTGGCTGGAACGCACGGCCAGGACCGCCGACTTCCCGCTCGGCGCGCCGCTCTACCTGGCCATGTTCTGCATCTGGCTGACCCGACGCGTCCTCTGGGCTCTCATGTGGATGGGCCATCTCCTCAGTTGCTTCGCCCTCCGTCACATGGAGCGCGACGCCGACGCCTGGGAAGCCCGCTTCGCCGGCGGCGACCAGTTCGCCGACACCTGCCGCCAACTCCAATTGCTCGCAGCGGGCCAGACCCGGGCCCTCGAACTGTCGCGCGAAACCTGGAAGGAACGACGCCTTTCGATGAACCTGCCCGACCTGATCGCGCAGGAGGCCGCCGATCTGCCGGAGGAGGCGGTCAGCCAGATCGACCGCGAGTCGCAGGCATCCCGGACCGGCCTCTTCGACACCCATCCCGCGGATTCCGATCGCGTCGCCTTCGTTCGCGGACTCGAGGCTCCGGGCGTGTTTCGTCTCGAGGCCCCGGCGACCGCGCTGTTCCCCGCCTGGGACGCCCTCGCGCAACGCGCGACCCTGCGCTTCTACGAACGGACGATGGCCATGCCCGTCGCCGAGGACTACCTGCTGCCCAACGAACAACTGCGGGCCTCGGGACACATCGCCGCCTTCCAGGCCTGTGAACGTTTCTTTCTTGGCCGTCTCTCCATCCTGCGCCCCCTGTTCGTCGAATCCGACGAAATCGCCGCAGACTCCAGAAGTCGCAATGCGTTGAACGAGGCGCTGGAAGCGGCCGACGAACAATTGTCGGTGGAATCGGAAAAGGCCGGCGACGCGTTCAAGCGCTTCGCCACCGCGGACGAGGCAAGGCTGGAAGCGCTGGGGGCTCAGGCCCTGATCGCGGCCGGACGACGCTTCTCAGCGCGCATCGGACGCGAATCCCGCGTGTCCAAGGAGCGCGCCCACGAGGCGCTGGAAGCGGCCGCCGCCGCCATGCGCGATTCACGCAGGGAACTGGCCCGCTTCGACGACCTGACAAGACAACGCTTTGCGACAACCCTCGCCCTCGCGCTCGGAGCCCCGGACCGCCCGCAGCAATCCGGCCCGACGCTCCGCCTGTTGACGGGCCTTTCCGTCCTGCGGCACGCGATCCCCCAGGCGCTGCATCTGCGGGAATCCCTGGCCGGAATGAACGCATTGCTCGACGACCTCCGCGACGAGAACGAGGCGGCCTTTGTCGCCGAACTCCGGGAGCGCTCGGCCGACCTCGGACGACAGCGCAAGGAGATCGTCCGCCTGCTCGGCGACGCGTCCTATCCTTTCGATCACGCCAATGGCGACATCAGCATGGCCCGCTTCATCAACGTGGAACCGGCGCCGGAAATGGACTCCGTCCTGCGTCGCGCCGCGGAGGCGGAGGCCTGCGTCGAACGCCTCACCAATCTCTACCTGCGAATCATGGGCAGCCTCGCGTTGATCGCGGAGAAGGCGGAGAACACTCTGAACCCGTAGCCTTCCCACAGTCGCGCCAGCGAGTTCGAATCCCCTGTAGCAGCCGACGTGAGACTCGCCACGCCGTAGCGCGCGAAAACGGGAGGCTCATCTCTCTGACCGCCCGGGCTTGAAGCGAGCGTCCTTACGTCGACTGCCACGGCCTCCATCGGATCCTCCGGGCCCTCACGCCCGCCTCACCCAAACCGGTTCCGCTTCCAACGCTTGTTCTTCAAACCGTTCACGATGTCGCGGGCGATGGACGGCCCTTCGTAGACCAATCCGGAATAAACCTGCACCAGGCAGGCTCCCGCCTTGATCTTCTCCCACGCGTCCTCCGCGGTAAAGATGCCGCCCACGCCGATGATCGGCAGCTTCCCGCCAGTCTGGTCGTTGAGGTGTTGGATGACCTCCGTGGAACGCTCACGCAAGGGCCGACCGCTCAAGCCGCCTTCCTGCGCGTAGGTCTTCTGCGCCAGGGCGTCGTCGGTCTCAGGTCGCGCGATGGTCGTGTTGGTCGCAACGATGCCCGCGACATTCCGGGGGCCCACAAGTTCGAGGATTTCATCCAGCGCGCTGGAGGTGAGGTCCGGCGCGACCTTGACGAGGATCGGGCGCGGCAACTTGTCGGGCGGATGCCCCTCCTTCGGCGGTCGCCCCTTCGGCGTCGCGTTCACCTCCTGCAACGCCGCGAGAATCTCATCCAGAGCCGACTTGTCCTGCAGCTTCCGCAGGTTCGGGGTGTTGGGCGAACTCACATTGACGACGAAGAAATCCACATAGGCCCGCAACGCCTGGAAGGAATTCAGGTAATCCTGGGCCGCCTCCTCCAAGGGCGTCTTCTTCGACTTGCCCAAATTCATCCCGACCGGGTGGTCCGGCCAGCGACCGCTCTCCTTCCAGGCGGCCAGCGACTCCGCCATGGCCTCGGCTCCCGGATTGTTGAAGCCCATGCGGTTGACCAGCGCCTCGTCGGCGATGGCGCGGAACATGCGCGGCTTGCGATTGCCCGGCTGCGCGTGCCAGGTCACGCCGCCCAGTTCGCTAAAGCCGAATCCCATCGACTTCCAGATCGGCACGGCCGCCGCCTTCTTGTCCATGCCAGCCGCCAGTCCCACCGGATTCGGGAAGGTCAGCCCGAACGCCTTCACCGGCAGATCCGGCGCGCCATACAACGCCTCCGCCGCATGGCACAACGCCGCGCTGCGACTCGCCTGCCCCAGTCGCTTCAGGGTCTGATCATGGATCTTCTCCGACTCCATGGTGAACAGGAGCGACCGGATGAACTTGCGATAAAGAAAACTCATTCGTGGAAATCAACGCCAACTGCCCCGCCATCCTCAGGCGTCAGCCTTGTTTCGACAAAGAAAAAGTCCGCTCCTATTCCGCCCCGTTCACCACGCGGCAGAACATCGGCTCGATCTTCCGCCCGGTCAGCTTTTCATAGAGCGCGCTGATGGAGGCCTTGAAATCATCCAGTTGCGAATACCGGATGAGATTGACGGTCGCCCCGCCGAAGCCGGTGCCGGCCAACCTCGCGCCCAGGCAGGCCGGATGCGCCCGCGCCAATTGCACCAGCAGATCCAGCTCCCGAGAACTGTTCCCGAAGAACTCGCGACAACTGTCGTGGCTCTGCAGGAGGTACTGCCCGAATTGATCGATGTCGCCCTCGCGCAGCGCGCGGTCCGCAAAAGCCACGCGCTGGTTTTCACCGACGATGTGATAGGCGCATTCATACTCCCGCTGCGTGAGCCGCTTGCGACGCGTCGAGAGATACCGAGGCTCCACCGAACGCAGCGTCTTCGCCCGCAGGGCCCGCGCGGCCGAGACGCAATGCTGTCGCAGTTCCCGATGCCGCCTCGTGTCGCGCTGACGGGGAACGCCCGTCTCGCACACCACGAACGCGACATCCTCGATCAGGGGAATCTGCTCCACGGAATGATGGTGAAAATCGACCGACACGACGTGGAATTCCTTGCCGCGCAACGACACGATCGGATCCAGGAGATTGCAGGTCGTTCCCACAAATTCGGTTTCCGCCTCATGACAGAATCGCGCGACCTGCAACGCCTCCTTCATCCCCAGCTTCGGCAGTCGCCCCTTCGCGCGGGCGGGCGGGCGCATCACCCCCGTCGACGTGACGCGCCAGGGATACAACTCCCGCACGGCCAGCGCCGTGGCCACCGTCAGCGCGGACGACGAACCAAGTCCCGAGCCGCGGGGAATGTCGCTGAACACGCAGGCGTTGAAGCCGCTGAAATTGACGCCGTGTTTGCGCAGTCGATCCAGAACGCCCTTCATGAAAGCGGTCCAGGGCGCGTCGGAATTGAATTCGAACGCCGTCAGCCAGAACTTCTCCCGCGTCTTGAAGCCGGAACTCGCCAGTTCGATCCGGCCATCGACACGCGGCGAAACCGCGACCCGCACCGCGCGATCGATCGCCACCGCCATGGCCATGCCCTGATTGTAATCCGCGCTGTTGCCGAGCAGTTCGATCCGGCCGGGCGCCCGGGTGACGCAGGTGGGCGAAAAACCGAAGGCATTGCGAAAGGCGAGCCCGGCGTCGAGCGGCTTGCGACGCCTGGCGGAACTCGGCTTTTGCGCGGGAGAAGTCAATGGAATGCGGAATGAGGAATGCGGAATGAGGAATGGGGGAATGGGGGTGTGCAAGTGTCCAGGCGCCCGAATCAGACCTTCGCGTCGAACTTCCGGGCGAGGTCAAAGTCCTTTTCCGTCAGGCCGCCTTCATCGTGGGTGGTCAACGTCAAGGTCACCTTGTTCCAGCGAATGTCGATGTCCGGATGATGCCAGGCCTTCTCCGCCACGCGCGCAACCTTGTCGACAAACCGAATGGCGGCCGGGAAGTCCTTGAACTGGTAGACACGATGGATGGTCTTGCCCTTGCGACTCCACTCCGGAACCGCCTCCAAGCCAGCCTTGATCTCTTTAGGCGTCAGTCTTGCCATGCCCGAGATTTGCCACAAGCCGGACGGACGGTCACGTGGAAAGGAGACGTCGGTCGGAGCGCTCTGCCCCCTCAGAGAAAGACGAACGTCAAACGCTCAATATCCGGCCAGAGCCTCCTCCGTCTTCGTCAGTGTGTTTTGGAAGGTGGCGGTTTCCGACAGGCCTGCATAATCAACGCGAATGGACTCCCGGTAGCCCTTCACCTTCGCCAGTTCCGCCTTCACCCCTTCGCCCACGCCCGGAAATCGAAAGCGGGCCTTGGCGGCGCGGTCGAGCAGCAGGATGTCCGAGTTGATCTCAGTCGCCAACTGCCTCGCCGCCGTATCCGCCTCGCCGGCGACCAGTCGTTCAAGGATCAGGTGTTTGCGGCGGATCTCATGCGCGCGAACGGCGACATCCCAGGTGTCCGGCAGCGTGAGCAGCGCGATGTTGCCGACGACCAGGCCGACGATGAATCCGACGGCCAGCATGATGCTGGCGTGAAGACGATTGATGTTTTTCATGTTGGGAGAAAAGGTCTGGTTGGTGTGTGATTCAGAAACCGCCGACGAGAATGCCATGTCCGCCGAATCGGGAACAACTCCCAATCACCGGCTTTTCTGCTACGGCTCGCTTCGGGTCGTCGAGGTCATCCGCGCCGTGATCGGACGCGCGCCGGAATGCCGACCCGCCGAACTGCGCGACCATGCATTGCGCCGGATTCGCAACGCCACGTACCCGGGAGTGACGCATCTGGCAGGAGCCCGGACGCCCGGCTGTGTCTACGAGGGGCTATCCCCCGATGAACTGCAAAAACTCGATGAATTCGAGGGCGAACCCTATGCCCGGGAGCTTCGGACCATCCAACTTGAGAACGGCGCCGGAACAGAGGCCTGGGTCTACCTCCTGCCGGATAACCGCCGCGATTGGCTGACCGACGCCCCCTGGGAACTGGAAGCGTTCCGCCTCAACGACTTGGAGGAATTCCTGCACCGGTGTTTCGGCGTGAAAGACGATTAAGGGCCGCGCCTCCCTCCCGTCGTTCTCCTGCCTGGAATGAACGGACTCACTCCGCATTTCGCATTCCCCACTCCGCATTCCGCATTTCCCCTGAACCTTTTCGCCCTTCACCGTCCTAAAAGGGTATGGCAAGCGAAACAATCCAGACGCAGGATGGTTGAAATC
>JAYPGD010000035.1:305-21269 GCA_038126655.1 Verrucomicrobiales bacterium | reverse complement strand
GTTCAATTGCTTGCGCGGAGGGGCGGTTTGATCTACAACGACGCGGTCATTCTGCGAAAGGGAACATTATGGCGAAAATCGATCAATTCTTCAATTTCATGCTCGATCAGGGAGCGTCCGACCTTCACCTCGCCGCGGGCAGCCCGCCGATCGTGCGCATCAGCGGCGAGTTGCAGCGTCTGGACATGGAGCCGCTGGAGAGCGACAACCTCAAGGAGATGCTCTACGAGATCACGCCGGAGTACAAGGTGAAGGTCTATGAGGAAACGGGCGACGTGGACTTCGGTTACGAGATTCCCGGCAAGTCGCGCTTCCGCGCCAACTTCTTCAATCAGCGCAACGGCGTCGCCGCGGTCTTTCGTCAGATTCCCTCGACGGTGCTTTCCTTCGAGGACTTTGAGAAGTTTGACGCGCCGCTGCCGCCGGTGCTGAAGAAGTTTGCCATGCTCAACAAGGGCATGGTCCTGGTGACCGGGCCGACCGGTTCCGGCAAATCCACCACGCTCGCCGCCATCATCGACTACGCGAACAAGAACCGGAAGGACCACATCCTGACGGTGGAGGATCCGATTGAATTCGTGCACCAATCCAAGGCCAGCCTGGTGAACCACCGCGAGGTGGGCCTGCACACCGTGTCGTTCGCCTCGGCCCTGAAGGGAGCCCTGCGTGAAGATCCGGACATCATTCTGGTGGGTGAGATGCGCGACCTGGAGACCATTGAGCTGGCGCTGACCGCCGCGAGCACCGGTCACCTTGTGTTCGGCACGCTGCATACGCAGTCGGCCGCGAAGACGGTCGATCGCGTCATCGATGTGTTTCCGGCGGACCAGCAGAACAAGATTCGCGCCACCCTGTCCGAGGCCATGAAAGGCGTGGTGGCGCAGAACCTGTTCAAGCGCATCGACAAGAAGGGGCGCGTTGCGGCGTTGGAGATCCTGGTCTTCACGACCGCGGTGGCCAACCTCGTTCGCGAGGGCAAGACCCATCAGATTCCAGGCATGATCCAGGTCGGCAAGAAACTCGGCAACACACCGCTCGACGATTCGATCATGGATCACCTGCGGAACCGCCGCATTTCCCCGACCGAGGCCTTCGACAAGTGCCTGGACAAAAAGAAATTCTTCACCTTCCTGTCGCCGGAGGAACAGCAGGCGGCCAAGGAGTCCGGTGAGATGGAATAGAATAGAACCTGTGAAGGTCCCCGCGTCGAACGCGGGGCGTTCTTGTAGACCCCTTCAGGCTTATGCGCGCAAATGAACTGAACTACATCCTGACCACGATGCTGACCTCGCAGGAGGACGTGTCCGACCTCAACATCACGGTCGACAAACCGCTGCAGGTGGAGAACTCGGGGCAACTGGTCAAGGTTGACATTGAACCGGACGTCGACAGGTTGACCCCGTTTCAGACGGAGATGATCGCCCTGAACCTGGTGGGCGGCGTGCGTCGTCTGACGGACGACCTGCTGCGCACCGGTTCCTGCGACTCCTCCTACTTCGTGCCGGGGTTGGCCCGCTTTCGTGTGAACATCTTTTCCCAGCGCGGCAATTACTCCTGCGTTCTGCGTAAGTTGAACACGCAGATACCGACCATCGATGACCTGAAGCTGCCGCCCATCTTTTCGGAGAAGATCGCGAAGGAGAAGACGGGGCTGGTGCTGGTGACCGGAGCCACGGGTTCCGGCAAGTCGACGACCCTGGCCGCGTTGTTGAACTACGTGAACGAGACGAAGTCGGTTCACGTGGTGACGTTGGAGGATCCGGTCGAATTCGTGCATCCGCAGAAGACTGCGACCTTCAATCAACGCGAAATGGGCACGGACTTCGACGCCTTTTCCAGCGGCCTGCGCGCCGCCCTGCGTCAGGCGCCGAAAGTGATTCTGGTCGGTGAGATGCGCGACCGGGAAACGGTTGAACAGGGACTGGGCGCGGCGGAAACGGGTCACCTGGTCATGAGCACGCTGCACACCATTGACGCGGGGCAGACCATCAACCGTATCCTGGGCATGTTCGACACCGACGAGCAGGAGCAGATCCGCCTGCGCCTGGCGGACACGCTCCGTTGGGTTGTTTCCCAACGACTGGCTCCCAGGGAGGGCGGCGGCCGCAAGGCGTTGCTCGAAATCATGGGCAGCAATCTCCGGATCAAGGACGCCATCACCCAGGGCGAGGCGGAGGGCCGTTCGTTCTATGAGATTATCGAGGATTCGGAGGTCTTCGGTTGGAATCATTTCGATCGCGCCTGCGTCAACGCCTACAAGGAAGGGGCCATCTCGGAGGAGACGGCGGCCCTGTACTGCACCAAGAAGGGCGTGGTCAGTCGCTTGATCGACAACATCAAGACCGAGCGAGGCGAGTCCACGGACACCGGCGACGAACTGAAATTGAGAGAGGAGGAGGCGCCGAAGCCGGCGGCTTCTCCCGGACTTGGAGGAGGTTCGAAACCGGGCGGCTCAGCTGGAGCCGGCGGCGGCGGCATGAAACTCAAACTCAAGTAAGGGAAGACCATGGCAGATTTCGAATTCCTAAGCGCGGACGACAAGCCCGCATTGACCGCGATCCAGAACCCGGAATGGCGCGCCAAGGTGGACAGCGTCCTGCAGGAACTGGGCTACGTCGTTCACAACGTCGAGGACCACGACAAGTTTCCCTCGCAGTTCGCCCAGGCGAACTACGAAGTGATGGTGATCGAGGATGTCTTCGGCGGCGGTTCCATGGAGGACAACAAGACCCTGGAGACCGTCCAGTTGATGCAGATGAACCTGCGGCGGCATTGCACCTTTCTCCTGATAGGCTCCGCCTTTGAGACATTGAGCCCGATGCAGGGATTCCGTCAGAGCGTGCACGCGGTGGTGAACCCGGCCGAGTTGGAGAATCTCAAGCCGCTGATGCAGAAGGTCATCGGCGACAACGAGGACTTCATGCGGACCTTCTTCGACGTGCAGCAGAAGCAGAACGAGAACTGAGCGTTGCTGTCGCGCGTCCGGATGCGCGTCCGACGCCCGCTCCGGGGACCAAGCAACGATGCCGCGACTCGATCAAGCGCTGGTGGATCGCGGTCTCTGCGAGAGCCGTGAGAAGGCCAAGCGGCTCATCCTCGCCGGTCAGGCGCTCATCAACGGACAGCCCGCGAATAAGGCCAGCGACAAGATCGGCGATGATGACGCCATCGCGCTCAAGACCACGGAGAAATTCGTCAGCCGCGGCGGCTTCAAGATCGAACATGCGTTGGAGCATTTCGGTATTTCCATTGAAGGGATCGCCGCCATCGACATGGGCGCGTCGACGGGCGGGTTCACCGATTGTCTCCTGCAGCGCGGAGCGGCGAAGGTCTATGCGGTCGATGTCGGGCGCGGACAACTGGCCTGGAAGTTGAGACAGGATCCGCGGGTGGTTGTGATGGAAAAGACCAACGCGCGGACCTTGACCTGCGCCGCCTTCGGCGGGGATTTTGAACCGGTGGATCTGGTGGTGATTGATTGTTCATTCATTTCGCTGCGGAAGCTTTTGCCCGCCGCGGTTGCATTGCTTCGGCCCTCTGGTAGCATCGCCGCGCTCATCAAGCCGCAGTTCGAGGCGGGCAAGGCCGAGGCGGACAAGGGCGCCGGCGTGATACGCGATCCCGAGGTGCACGCCTTTGTGGACGACCTGCCGGATGTGGAATGGAAGGGCTGCACGGAATCGCCCCTGCACGGTCCGGCCGGCAACAAAGAATTCCTGACTCACATTGAAAAAGTTTGCTGACAAGATCCGGCGCGTCGGATTGATCGCCAACACGGACAAGCGCTCCGGAGCCGCGGTGATCCGGAAGGCGGCCGCGGCCATCGAGAAGGCCGGGCGCAAGGTCCTGGCGCACACCGCCACGGCGAAAATGGCCGGCCTAAACGTTGAGACGCGCGAGTCGCGGCAGGAGGTCGCCCGGCAGTCCGACATTCTCCTGGTGTTCGGGGGGGATGGGACCATGTTGGGCGTGACCCGCGCGCTGGCCGGTTGCCGCACGCCGATACTGGCCATCAACCTCGGCAGCCTCGGGTTCCTGACGGCCGTGCCGTCCGACCAGACCGCCGCGGCGTTGAAACTCGTTTGGGAAGGGCGTTTCGACATCGATTCGCGGCACCTGATTGAGGCGGTCGTTCCGGGCGGCGGCAAAGAGGAGGCGCAGCGCGCCCTGAACGATTTTGTCATCACCCGCGGCGCCGCATCGCGGATGATCGAACTGGATGTGGCGGTGGATGACGTCGCCTTGACGACCTATCGATGCGATGGCCTGATCGTCAGTTCGCCCACGGGGTCGACCGCCTATTCCCTTTCGGCGGGCGGCGCCATCGTGAGTCCTTCCGCGGAAGTGTTCACCATCACGCCGATTTGTCCGCACACCCTGTCCAATCGGTCCGTGTTGGTGAGCCTGAGTTCCGCGGTCCGGGTGAAGGTGAAGAACCGCAAACCTCCGACCATCATGGCCTCGGACGGGCAGGTGATCTCCGATCTTTCCGCCGGCGACGAGGTGGTCATCCGACGCAGTCGAAGGATTGTCCGCCTGTTGCGGCTCGAGGGCACGTCGTTCTTCAAGACGCTGAACCAGAAGCTCAACTGGAGCGGCTCCAATGTGTGAGCGGTCAAACCACGGATGAACACGGCTGAACACAGATTCTCGCTTGGGCGGCGCATGATGTCGGCGGCGCTCGGAGGCGGTCGAACGCGACAGGTCCTGTTCCACGCCCGCTCTTGTCCGTGTCGATCCGCATTCATCCGAGGTTCAAGAAAATCATGGTCCGTCTGAAAGACATCGCCGAGCGCGCCAATGTGTCCGTGATGACCGTGTCGAAGGTCATGCGGGACGCGCCGGATATCTCCGCGGCCACCAAGGCGCGGGTGCGCGAACTGGCGAAACAGATGGGTTACGTCCCTGATTCCAATGCGCGCGGCCTGCGGAACAAGTCGGCGAAGCTCTTCGGTCTGTTGATCTCCTCGACCACGAATCCCATCTTTGCCCGCATGCTCATGGCCATCGAACAGCGGGTGAGCGAGATGGGCTACGACCTGATGTTGGGGCTGACCATGAACAACGTGGAGCGCGAGGAGCAGTTGGTGCGCCGGTTTCTTTCACGGCGCATCGACGGTCTGTTCATACGTCCGGTCTATCGGATGGAGCCGAAGGCTCCAATCTATGAGGACCTGAGGCGGGTGAAGACGCCGACCGTCCTGCTCGGGCAGTCCGCCTCCTTCTGCCATGATTTTCATTCCGTGGAGATTGACGATGTCCTGGCCGGGCAGGCGGCGACGGAGCATCTCCTGGCGTTGGGCCACAAGCGCATTGCCTTTCTCACGGGACTGCAGATTTCGCCGGAGGCGCAGGAGCGCTTCGAGGGCTATCGTCGCGCCTTGCAGTCCGCCGGGGTCGAGTTCGACGAGCGGTTGGTCTTTCAGGCGGGGAACACGATCGAGGAAGGTCGCGCTGCGGCGGCGCAGATGCTGTCCGAGGCTCCGGGGTTCACCGCCATGCAGGGCGCCAACGACCTTGTGGCGATCGGCGCGGCCGGCGTATTGCTGGATCAGGGGTTCAAGATCCCGGAAGATGTTTCCGTGATCGGTTTTGGCAACGTCCTGACGAGCGAACATTTTCGTGTGCCCCTGACCACCATGCGGCAGCCCAAATTCGACATGGGCGTGGCGGCCGTGGAATCCATGCAGAAGCTGTTGGCCGGCGAAGCGCCTCCGCCGCGCCGTTTGCCCGCCGAGATTGTCGTCCGATCCAGCACCGCCAAGCCGCCGAAGAAGATCCGGACGAAGTGAGCCGCAAAGAGGCTCAAGAGGCGCAGGGGATCCGACCGGTCGGGCGTTGGAGCGACGTGTTCAGGCGTCCGACTTCTGCAGGATCTCCTTCAGGACGTAGGGGAGGATGCCTCCGGCGCGGTAGTATTCGACCTCGATCGGCGTGTCCAGGCGCAGGGCCAGGGAGACCTCCTCGCTGTAGCCGTCGGCGCGATGGACGACAAGCGTGGCGTCCTGCCGCGGTTGGAGATCGTCGCTGAGACCGAGGATGTCGAAGGTTTCGCTGCCATCGAGATTGAGGCGCTCGTAATCCTCCGCGTTCTTGAAATTGAGCGGGAGGACGCCCATGCCGATAAGGTTGGAGCGGTGGATGCGTTCGAAGCTCTTGGTCACCACCGCGCGGACGCCCAGCAGGCGCGTGCCCTTGGCCGCCCAGTCGCGGGAACTGCCCATGCCATAGTCGCTGCCTCCGAGCACGACCAACGGCGCGCCTTCGGCGGCATACTGTTGAGCGGCCTCGTAGATTGAAGTGACCTCGCCCTCGGCCGAGCCGTTGTAGCGCTTGGTGACGCCGCCTTCCGTGCCCGGGACCATGAGGTTCTTGATGCGGACATTGGCGAAGGTGCCGCGGGTCATGATGCGGTCGTTGCCGCGGCGCGAGCCGTAGCTGTTGAAGTCCGCCTTCTCGACGCCGCGATCCTTCAGGTAGCCGCCGGCGGGGGAGTCTTCCTTGATTGCGCCGGCGGGTGAGATGTGGTCGGTGGTGACCGAATCGCCGAAGATGCCCAAGGGACGCGCGCCCTTGATCTCGTCGATCCCGCGCGGGTCCATGGAGAAGTCCTCGAAGAATGGCGGATGCTGGATGTAGGTGGAGGCCTCGTCCCACTCGTAGGCGGCGCCGGTCTTGCCGGGGATCTCGTTCCACTTGGGATTCTGCTCCTCGAAATTCGTGTAAAGGCGTTGGAAAGCTTCGGCGGTCAACGCGGATTTCATCGTGTCGCGGACTTCGTCCAAGGTCGGCCAGACGTCCTTGAGCATCACATCATTGCCCTCGCTGTCCTTGCCGATCGGTTCGGAGGAAAGGTCGGCGTCCACGGTTCCGGCGATGGCGTAGGCCACGACCAGCGGCGGGGACATGAGGAAGTTGGAGCGCACCTTCTGATGGACGCGGGCCTCGAAGTTGCGGTTGCCGGAGAGGACCGAGGCGACGACGAGGTTGTTGTCGTCGATGACGGACTCGATGCCGGCGTCGAGCGGCCCGGAGTTGCCGATGCAGGTCGTGCAGCCGTAGCCCACGGTCTGGAAGCCGAGTTGGTCCAGTTCCTTGTCGAGGCCGGCCTTTTCCAGGTAGTCGCTGACGACGCGCGAACCGGGGGCCAGCGAGGTCTTCACGGACGGGCGCACCTTGAGGCCGCGTTCGTTCGCCTTCCTGGCCAGCAGGCCGGCGGCGATCATGACCGAGGGGTTGGAGGTGTTGGTGCAACTGGTGATGGCCGCGATGACCACGGAGCCGTGGCCAAGTTCGTCGCTGGCTCCGTCCTTGGAATCGACCGTGGCTTCGTGGCGGGCTGAGAGATCCGCGCCCGATTGGCCGAAGCCGCCGTCGGTGGCGGCGATGTCGAACAACTCGTTGAAGCGCGACTTCAGGTTCGGCAACTCAATGCGGTCCTGCGGACGTTTGGGGCCGGCAACGCTGGGCTGGATGTCCGCGAGGTCGAGATCGATGTCGACCGAGTAATCGACGTCGCCCTTCTGGGGAATGCCGAACATGCCCTGCGCAACGAAGTAATTCTTGAAGGCGTTGCATACTTCCTCGCTGCGGCCGGTGGAGGCCATGTAGTCAATGGTTTCCTGGTCGACCGGGAAGAAGCCCATGGTGGCGCCGTATTCGGGGGCCATGTTGGCGATGGTGCCCCGATCGGCGAGGGGCAGGGCGGCCGCGCCCTCGCCGTAGAACTCGACGAACTTGCCGACGACGCCGTGCGAGCGGAGCAATTGGGTCACATGCAGGGCGAGGTCGGTGGCGGTGACGCCCTCGCGCAGCGCGCCGGTGAGGTTGACGCCGACAACTTCGGGGGTGAGGAAGGTGATGGGCTGGCCGAGCATGCCGGCCTCCGCCTCGATGCCGCCCACGCCCCAGCCGACCACGCCGAGACCGTTGATCATGGTCGTGTGCGAATCCGTGCCAACCAGGGTGTCCGGGTAATACACGTTGTCCTTCGAAAGCACGCCCTTGGCGAGGTATTCCAGATTGACCTGGTGAACGATGCCGATGCCGGGCGGCACGACGTTGAAGGTGTCAAAGGCCTGTTGCCCCCATTTGAGGAATTCGTAGCGCTCGCGGTTGCGGGTGAATTCGAGATCCAGGTTGCGGGACATGGAATCGGCCGAACCGGCGAAGTCCACCTGCACGGAGTGATCGACCACGAGGTCGACCGGCACCAGTGGCTCAATGAGCTTCGGATCCTTGCCCAGGGCGTCGACCGCCGAGCGCATGGCGGCAAGATCGACCAGCAGCGGCACGCCGGTGAAGTCCTGGAGCACGATGCGCGCGACGGTGAAGGGGACTTCCTCCTTGGCCGGCGACTTGGCGTTCCAGGCCGCAAGATTGCGGACGTCCGCCTCGGAAACCTTCACGCCATCGACATTGCGCAGGACGGATTCCAGGACGACGCGTATGGAAACCGGGAGTCGGGAGATGTTGCCCAGGCCGGCCTGCTCCAGCGCGGGCAGGGAGTAGTAGGTTCCTTGTCTGCCGTTGCCGAGGTCGAACTGTTGACGTGATTCAAAGAGATTGTGTGCTTCGCTCATAAATTCGTGGTCCGTTTCCCGGGAATCTGTGGAAACGGGCGAATAAAATGAAGATTGGCGAAGGCAGTGTCAAGCGGGGGGACGCAAATGGCGGGGCTGAATCGGTCGCCAGATTGGGCGTTCGATCACTTTCCGGTTGACGCACGAAAGAATAAAGAGTAACCAATTGGTTACATATGAAATCGATGGACGACACGATGGATGGGGTATTCCTGGCGTTGGGGCATTCCGCGCGGCGGAAGATCGTGGACATAGTGAAGTCGATGCCGGGATGCAGCGTGAACGATGTGACGAAGTATTTTGAAATGAGCCGGATCGGAGTTCTCAAGCATCTGAATGTGCTGGAGAAAGCGGAGATGATAGTGTCGCGCAAGAAGGGGCGGGTGCGGGAGTTGTATTTGAACGCGGCGCCGATCCAGTTGATTTACGATCGGTGGACCAGTGAGTACGCCGCGTTCTGGGCCTCCAAGGCCGTGGATCTCAAATACCGGATTGAAGGAGTCAAAAAATGAGCAAATCGAAGAAAAACATCACGCGGGTTCATATCAAGGGGAGTCTCCAGGAGGTTTGGGAGGCGTTGACGAAGCAGGGGGAGCCATTGCCGTTCTTCTTTGGCTCGGTCATGCACACCACGGGATTGCACTCCGGCGCGCAGATCAGGATGCGCACGGATTGCGGGAAATACACCGGGGTGGTCGGCGAGATTCTGGAGGTCGATCCTCCGCACAAGTTCTCCCATACCTTCAAGTTCACCCATGTCGACGATCCCCCATGCAAGGTGACCTACGAATTGCGGGAGGTGGACGGGGGCGTGGAGTTCACGCTGATCTCCGAGGACATGCCGCCTGATTCGCGGACGGAGAAGGACATGGTCGGCGGCGCCCAGATCATCACCGCGTCGCTGAAGGGCCTGATCGAGGACGGACGCCCCCCGTTGAAATCCCGTTTCATCAATTTCATGTGCAAACTCACCAAATTCATGACGCCGGCCAAATGCCTGACCGGGAACACGCCGATGGACTAGGGCGCGTCGGGGGAGTCGCCGGCGCCCCCGGGAGCGTCCGACTGAAAACCGCGAACGAAAGGAAACCCAATGCCAAAATCAACCGCCGACCACGAAACGGAATTCCTCGCCAGCTTGAAGCAGCAATCGGGCAAAGACCTCAGCGCCTGGATGGCCCTGGCCCGGAAGAGCGGGCACGAGAAACACAACGCTGTCCTGAACTTCTTCAAGAATGACCATGGATTCAATCACATGCAGGCGAACTTTCTGGCCGCGATATTCCGCAATGGCGGAAAGCCGGTTCATGGGGATGCGTTGTCGCTGCTCGACGGACATTTCCAGGGGAGGGAGTAGTTGCGCCCGCTCTACGACACGCTCGCCGGGATGGTGGCTCGATGTTTTCCGGATGCCGAGGTCGTTCCGACCAAGGGCTACATCTCCTTCCGCAACCCACGGGAATTCGCGTTGGCCAAGATCACGCGGAAGGCAATTCGTGTGGGCCCGGACCTGGGGGGGGGGGGTATGGGGGGGGGCGGGTCGGGAAGGCCAAGAGTCTCGGAGCCATGGCGCGCATTTCTCACATGGTTGAAATCGCCGAGACGCAGGAAATCGATGGGGAGTTGGCGAACCTGCTTGAGGAGGCCAATGGCCGCGTGAATTCAAAGTGACCTGATCGAACCCGAGCCAGGGCCATACGATCATCGGCCATGTCGGCGGGCTGAATGCAACGCGCGCCCCCGACCGAGTGGAACACGTGGAGAAGCGCCGGGTGCGGCCGCGGATCTCGCGGGACTAGACGTCGCACACCATGGCGGCGTGACGGAGGGCCTTGACGGGATCCTTCCAGGTGGGGATGAACTCCTGGGCGACGTAGCCTTGGTAGCCGGTTTTCACGATCTCCCGCATGATGCGGGGATAGTAGATTTCCTGGGTTCCGTCGAGTTCGGCCCGGCCGGGGCAGCCGGCGGTGTGGTAGTGGCCGATGACATCCTGGTGCTGCCGAATCCGGGAAATGACGTCGCCGTTCATGATCTGCACGTGGTAGATGTCGAAGAGCAGCTTCATGTTGGGCGAATCGACGCGCTTGATGAGGTCGACGCAGAAGTCGACGTCGTCGCCGAAGTAGCCGGGGTGGCCCTTCATGGGATGCGTGTCGTCTCGGGAATTGAGATGCTCCAGCACGAGGTTGATCCCGTTTTTCTCGGCGTAGGGCATGACCTCTTTCCAGACTTCGACGCAGTTCTTTGCGCCCTGTTCGTGGCTCACCTTGGGGTCGCTCATGCCGGTGAAGGTGATGACGCTGGGACAGTTCACCCGCTTGGCGACGTCGATGCCGTCCTTGAGCTTGTCGATGCAGTATTGGCGGTTGCCGGGACTGACGGGGCCCTTGCCAAAGCCATGGCTGCCGACCAGGGAGATGTTGAGGCCGAGTTTCTGGACGAAGGGGTAGAGCTTGCGGTCGATGCCCTCCATGGCGACGAGCCCGATGTCCTTGCAGTGGCGCGCCAGTTCCTTGGCGGGCATGGGCTTGAAACACCAGCCCATGATGGACTGCCGGATGCGTCCGTTGGCGATCTTGAAGTCGTCCGGGGTGTCGTCGGCGGAGGGCAGTCCCGCGGCCTCCATGCGGAGACGCGAGCCGCCGAACAGAGCGGCTCCGGCGAGGGCGGCGGCGCCGCTGGTCAACATTTCACGGCGCGAGATCGATGAGTTTGAGGGGGAGGGGGCTTTCATTCGTAGTGTCCTGACTTTGGCGAAAGGGGAGGAGCGAGGTCAAGTTCGTGGCGCCGGTCAGCGCGCGCGGATCATCGAGAGTCGTTTCTCAAGTTCGTCGCCCAATCCGGGACGGCCTTGGGCGCGCAGTTCGTCGGCGTAGTTTTTCAAGAGTTTGCGCGCGATTGCGGGATCGGTCGCGAGGGCCTGGTCGAACGATGACCAGGCTCCCTCGGCATTGGCGAATTCGTAGCGGCGCATGCCTTGGCGGACGAATCCAGCGGCGTCGCGGGGGGTGATTTCATCGAGCAGGCGTTGGCGTTGAGCCCATTGATCGAGCCATTCAAGCCGGCGCCGGCCGTTGCTGAAGTAGTTCCTTGGCAGCGCGGCGAAATGCGCGGCGAAGGCGTTCCCCCATTGCTGCGGGTTGAACGGTTCGGAAAGAGCGAGAAGGGATCCGATTGCGGGGGCGGCCGCCAATCCGGCGGCAATGCGTTGGTGGCCCCCGATGCTGGGGTGAACATGATCGAGATAAAGATCAAATCCGGGAATGCCCTCGGGCGCGGCGCGATCGAGGACGTCTTGGACATCGACGAGGGGCACATTGGCGCTTTCGGCGACTCTCGCGACAATGGAGCCGAACTCGTCGAGCATCCGCAGCGGGCAGATGTCCTCGTTCTTTGCGTTCAGGTAGCGGGTCTTGGCTTCGTCGGAATGATTGAGCCGGTCGAGGCAGCGGGCGATGCGATACTGCAGTTGCGCGTGTTGGCCGTCGATGGCTTCGGCCCGGCGATAGGCCGCGAGGGCCTTCGCGGGATCTGCGGGGTCGAGTCGACCGCCTTCGTCGAAGGCGTCGCGCCACTGCCGTTCGTCTTCCGGTGAGAGCCCCGGTTTGTGTTCTGATTTGAATGGGGGGCAGTCGCGGAGGTTGGAGCCGAGGCGCACGAGGATGAGCGGGGTGTCGGCTGCCTGGCAGGCGGCGACGATTTCGCGGAGCATGGCGTCGAATTCCGTCGCCACGCGCGTCCGCCATGCGTCGTCGCGCTTGAAAGAGGCGAAGCCGATGCGGTCGTCGAGGCGGGTGACCACATCGCCGACATGGGAGGCGTCGGCGACCTGATCGGGCGAGGGAGCGAGGCTCTGGGCCGTGTCCTTGCCCAGCCAGCGCCGCGCGAGGGCCACGGTCTTCAGGGACAGGGCGGTGTGATCGATCCACTCTTCCGTTTCGGATCGGGACTTGAGGGAGTAATAGGTGCGGTCCTCGAGAAATTCATTGTGGCCGGTGGCGAGCACGATGAGGTCGGGGCTGTATTGCGCGACTTCCCGGGCGACGTGGAGCAGCCGATGGCTGGCGTAGGAGATGCCGCCGCAGTTGACGGCCTTGATCCGTTTTTTGGACTGGCGGGCGTTCAGCTCCAGTTCCAGCCATTTGGGAAAGGCGGTGTCGGCGAGGAAGGGTTTCCCGTAGACCGTGGAGCCTCCGAGGCAGAATATGCGGAATTCATCGGCCGGTTTCTCGGCGGCGAACTCCTGTTCCGGGAAGAACTGTCCGCGGAAGCGCGAGGTGCGATAGACGTCGTCGACCTTTTCAAACAGTGGGTTCCGGGCATTGAAGCCGGCGAAGGGGTCCCGGGGCTCGTCCGTTTCTCCCACATGGAGGATTCGCAGTCCGATTTCAAGCGCGACAAAGGGGGCGAGGCCGAGCAGGACGAACAGGAGGCGGAATCCCCACACGCGCCGCGAGCCGCGGGACCGGCTTTCACTCTTTGATTTTTGCTCGCTCACGAATAGCTTTGGGCTCCGCCGGGATCGATCCGGGATCGGCTCGAGAAGGGCGGACGGTAGCATGAGTGAAGAATCCAGTCCATCGATGAGACCCGCCAAGGGAAAGGCGGCGCCGTGGCTGCTTGCGGTCCTGGCGTTGAGCCTGGCGGTCAACGCGTGGTTGGCGGGTTCGCTGAAGCGCGCGGGCGGGGAGACTCCGGCGGATCTGTTCTGGATTGTCTGCCACGAGAACGCGCCGGCTGAGGAGCGGCGGCGGGCGTTCCTGGCGTTGCTTGAACTGGGGCATGGCGAGTGGCGAAGCGCCCGGTTGCAGCGGTTGGATTTCCGGGGAATGGATTTTTCGGGAAGACGGTTGGACGGGGCGGATCTTACGGGCTGCAATTTATCCGGGGCGAGGTTGACGGATGCGAGCCTGGTCAACGTGGAGGCGCCGGTCGCGGACCTGGTGGGCGCGGACTTTTCCGGCGCGCGGATGGACGGGATTGATCTGTTTCGTTCGGGGTTGGACCAGGCGAAGTTGGCGGGCGTCAGTCTGCGCGGCGGGCATCTGCAGGAGGCGGCGGCCCGGGGGGCGGACTTCCGCGGCGCGGACTTGGCGGATTCCGACCTGTTGATGGCCCGCCTGACCGGCGCGGATCTCTCCGGGGCAAATCTCTCCGGCGCGGATCTTGAAGCTGTGGATCTGCGTTCGACGAGCCTTCGGGACGCGCGGCTGGATGGCGCCCGCCTGAAGGACGCGGATTTCAGCGGCAGCGACTGGTGGCGGGCCCGGGGATTGACGACGGAAAACCTGGAGCGGTTGAAGCGGGACTTTGCTCCCGGGAACGAGGCCGGGGCGGAATTGCGCGACGATTACGCGAACTGGTTGAGCGGGGCCGGCAAGTGAATCCGGATCAGGCCGCGGGCTTGCTTTCGACCGGCGCGATTTTCCAACCGAGATGCCCGTAGACGATGGCGATGACGGGAGTGAGGAGATTGAGGAAGGCGAAAGGGAGATAGGTCAGGGGATTCACCAGCAGCGCCCCGGTCATGAAGGCGCCGCAGGTGTTCCAGGGCACGAGGGCCGAGGTCATTGTGCCGGCGTCCTCCAAGGTGCGCGAAAGATTCTTGGCGTGGAGCCCCCGCTGCTCGTAGGCCTCGCGATACATGCGGCCGGGGACCACGATCGAGAGATACTGATCGGGCGCAATCACATTCATTCCAACGCAGGTCGCCACGGTCGAGGCAATCAATGAGCCGGTGGACCTGGCGAGACGGAGGATGCTGTTGGCAATGACGGCGAGCATGCGCGCGCGTTCCATGACGCCGCCGAAGCTGAGCGCGCAGAGGATCAGGGCGACGGTCGACATCATGTTCAGCAGGCCGCCGTTGGAGAGGAGTTGGTCGACGTCGGCGTTGCCGGTGTCGGCGGAATAGCCGGAATGCGCCGCGGCCAGGATGTCGCCCCAGTCGGCCCCTTGAAACAGGACCGCGAAAAGGGCGCCCAGGGCGGCTCCGCCCAGCAAGGCGGGCAAGGCGGGAATGCGACGAACCACCATGACGATGACCAGAACCGGGGGCAGCAGAAGCAGGGGGTTGAGATTGAAGGATTGGGAGATTGCCGAGACGTAGGCGGAGACGTTGGAGGTGTCGCCGCTTCCCGAGGCGTTGAAGGCTCCCAGGATGGCGTAGAGAACCAGGGAGATGAGCAATGCCGGGACGGTGGTGTAGACCATGTGTCGGATGTGTTCGAACAATTCGGCTCCGGCCACGGCGGGCGCGAGGTTGGTCGTGTCCGACAGCGGGGACATCTTGTCGCCGAAATAGGCGCCGGACACCACGGCGCCGGCTGACATGCCGAGCGGCACATCGAGCGCCTTGCCCACCGCAATCAGCGCCACTCCCACTGTTCCGGCGGTGGTCCAGGAGCTGCCGGTGGACACGGACACAATGGCGCAGACCAGGCAGGCGGCGGGCAGAAACACCGTCGGACTGAGCGTCTTGAGTCCGCAGACGATGAGCATCGGGACAATGCCGGAGGCGATCCAGGTTCCGATCAGGACGCCGATGGTCATCAAGACCAGAATTGCGGGCAGTCCGATGGAGATCCCGTGAACGATTCCGGCCTCAATCGATTTCCAAGGATGTCCGAGGCGCAGGCCTATCGCGGCGGCGACCGCGGCGGCGATGAGCAGGGAAAGGTGCGGGTCGCCGCCCCGGTCGCCGATGTGCAGGGGGCCGATTGTCCAGGCGCCTTCAGGGGCGTCGCCGCCGAGGGAGAAGGCGAACAGGGTGTTGATCAGCACGAAAACCAGGACGCCGACCGGGATCAGCGATTCCTTCAGGCTGGGATCGCGGGGCGGGTCGGGTGCGGTTTCGGGGGCTTGTGGAGCGGTCATTGTGAAGGAGAGCGGGATTCATCCCGCTTCAGCGTGAAGGCGTGCGGGCGCGTGAGCGGAGTCCGGCGGCGGGGGCGTCGCGCGCCTGTCTCATGGCTTTGTCAGTCGGTTGTGCTTGCGGAGGAGCGAGCGAACGCGGTCCAGCGGCAGGGCGTAAACCGTGTTGCCATTGATGCCGGTCATGGTTTCGGCGGCGACCAGCGCATTGAGGATGGCTTCTTCGGTCGCCTGGACGGTTGCGCGGAAGAAGGGGTCGATCTCGTCGTTGGGAACGGTTTCGACCTGGATCAGGCCGCGGTCGTTCGTGCGGGTGGCGTTGGCGGTGGAGAAGGCGAGAAAGAGGTCGCCGGACGAGTTGCTTCCGAAGCCGCCGGTGCGTCCGATGCCGAGGGGGACGCGTTTGGCGAGGCGTTTCAATTGGTGCGAGGCTAAGGGGGCGTCGGTTGCGACAATGACGATGATGGAACCGCCATCCACCTTGGGGTCGAGCCCGTGCATGACCGGTTGCAGGTCGGAGATCTCCCGTCCGACGGGAATGCCGGCGATGCGGAGATCTTCACGGGAGCCGTAGTTGGCCTGGACGAGGACGCCGAGTGTATGACCGCTTTCGAGTTTGCGGGAGGCCGTGCCGATGCCGCTCTTGAAGCGATGGCAGACCATGCCGACGCCGCCGCCGACATTGCCTTCGGCGACCGGGCCATTTGTCGCGCCGTCCAAGGCGGCGAAGACGTGTTTCCGCTTCACGTGGAAACCGTGGATATCGTTGAGGCGGCCGTCCCAGGTTTCCGCCACGACCGGCAGTGAAGCCCAGCCCCAGCCGTCGCCCTCGGAATGGTATTTCGCCTTGGCCCGCCAGGCGATCACGGCCTCGCTGACGGCGCCGACACTGTGGGTGTTGGAGATGAGGATCGGTTCCTCGAGATAGCCGGATTCCTCGATCCAGGTCGTGCCGGTCATCTCGCCATTGCCGTTGAGGCTGTGCCAGGCGGCGAAGACGGGGCGGAACGTCTTCCCGGTCGGGAGGATGGCGGTCACGCCGGTGCGAACGGGTCCTTTGCCGATCTTCAGGTTCCCCTTGCCGGAAATGAGGGTGGTGTGGCCGACCTGGACGCCGGCGACATCGGTGATTGCGTTCAACTTTCCGGGCGTCCCTTCGAACGGGATGCCGAGATCCCGGGCTCGGGGCTTGTCCGCCGCGGCGCCTGTAAGAACAAAAAAGGCCAGCGCCGCAATTGCGACGCCGGCCTGGTGGATTCGAGATCTGAGAAACATGGGCGGTCTGGCTCAACGCGCCTTCACGTCGTAGCAGGAGATGTATTCCTGGTCGCGGAGGTAGAGCTTGCCGTTGGCGACGACGGGGTGGGTCCAGATCTTGCCGCGCTTGCGGTCGATCTTGGTCTGGGGATCGATCTTGAAGCGGCCGTGTTCCTCCCATCCCTTGGGCGTGGCCTTGACCAGGGCGAGGGTTCCGTCGCGCTCGTCCAGGCAGTAGAGCATGCCTTCGGCGCTGAAGACCGCGCCCTTGCCGAGCGCCTTGCGCTCGGACCAGACGCGCTCGCCGGTCGCAAAGTCCTGGCAGAGCCAACCGGCACCATCGGAATAGCCGTAGAGGTGGTCGCCGACGAGGATGACGCCGCCGTGGTGGTTCTTCATGACCTTGTTGACCCAGGTGTCTTCGACCTTGCCGCCGGCGGAAAGCTGGACCTGCTTGCTGCCGACGCCGTAGCCGGTGGTGATGTAGATCCTGCCGTCGCGATGGATGGGGGTGGGGACGACCGCCGTGCGACCTGGCCAGTCGGACTGCCAGAGGACCTTGCCGGACTTGGCGTCCAGGCCGGCCAGCGTGTTCATGGTGAGCTGGACATACTGGCGTTTGCCGTCGTGGTCGATCGGGATCATGGAGACATACTGCGCGCCGTCGGTGAATTCCTTGCTTTGCCAGATGACGGAGCCGTTCTTCTTGTTGAAGGCGACGACCGCGCCCTTGGAGCCGCCGGGGGTGCAGATGACCTTGTCGCCATCGACCAGCACGGACTCGCTGTAGCCCCACTTGGGAATCTCGCCGCCGAGTTTCTTCATGTCGGCGCGCCAGATTTCGCCGCCGTTGGAGGTCTTGGCGCAGATGAGGTCGCCGCTGGCGCTCATGGCGTAGACGAGTCCGTCGTCGACGGTCGGGGAGCTGCGCGGGCCGTCGCCCCAGGCGTTGACATAATTGTCGCCGACCTTGGTCGCCCAGAGCTCCTTGCCGGTGTCTGTATTCAGCGCGATGAGCTGTTCCTCGCCGTCGCGGGAGCCGATGGTGAAGAGTTTTCCGTCGGCGACGGCGAATCCGGCGAAGCCGATGCCGGCATTTTCATTCAGCCAGAGCCGCTTGGGGCCGCCGGCGGGCCATTGCTTCAGGAGCCCGGTTTCCTTGGAGATGCAGCTGTGATCGGGGCCGCGCCAACGGGGCCAGTCCTCGGCGGTTGCGGATTGGAGACCGAGGGAAAGCGCTGCGGCGGCGGTCAGGAAGGTGAGAGATTGTTTTGTCATGTCTGCGATTGGAACTGATGTCGAGGTGTTGAATCTATCCGACTCCGCGGATAAAAGGGGAATTCAAGGGGATTTGTCATTCGAAAAAATCTTCATTTGGGGCGAGCGCCTGTGTTTAAGTCGCGGAGTTCAACCAAGCCAAGCCATGAAAAAACTCCTTTTACTCTCTTTCTCAGTTGTCTGCGCCTTCCTGTTGGCCGGGTGCGGCGGCGGTTCATCTGACAATTCAGCGGGTTCTGGCGCGCCGACATCCTCAGGTTCGGGAGGGGGCGCGGTGGCGGAACCGGATTCTGGAACCGGAGACGGCGGTTCGAGCAAGGGCGTCATCGGCGTCTCGCTGCTCACGCTGGACAATCCCTTCTTCAAGGTGATTGGCGACAACATCACCTCTGAGGCGAAGAAGCACGGCTATGAGACGTTGGTTGTCAGCGCGGACAAGGACCTGGCCAAGCAGAGCAACCAAGTGAAGGATTTCATCGTGAAGCAGTGCGCGGCGGTGGTGTTGAGTCCGGTGCAGCGCAAGTCGATCGTGCCGGTGATCCAGGAGTTGAACGAGGCGGGCATTCCCGTGTTCACCGTGGATATCCCCTGCAACGAGCCGGGGGTGAAGATCGTCTGCCAGATTGCCACGGACAACTACAGCGGCGGCAAGGAGGCCGGACGCGCCATGATCGAGGCCATGGGCGAAGCCGGAGGCAAGGTGGCCGTGTTGCATTTCAAACAGGCGGAATCGTGCCAGTTGCGCGTCAAGGGATTCACCGAGGTGATCGAGGAGCACAACAAGACAGCGAAGCGTAAGATCGAGGTCGTGACCACGCTGGAAAGCGGCGGGGCAAAGGACGAGGGCTTCAAGGCGACGCAGGACGCGCTTCAGGCGCACGCGGACATCCGCGGCATCTTTGCGATCAACGATCCCGCGGCCCTGGGCGCGCGGGCGTCGTTGGAGAACATCAGCGAGGCCAAGGCGAATTCGGTGAAGATCATCGGCTTCGACGGCCAACCCGAAGGCAAGCAGGCGATCAAGGAAGGCAGGATCTACGCGGACCCGATCCAGTTCCCGGATAAGATGGGCGTCGAGATCGTGAAGGCCTTCATCTCGCACTTGAAGGGCGATGAAGTACCGGCCGAGATCCTTATTCCGACCGCGTTGTATCGTCAGGCGGACGGCGAGAAGGATCCGGAATTGAAATGAATTGAAATGAGTTGAATTGACGCGAATAGCATCAGACCTGAATCCCAAACCTCAAGAAAACCAAGTTCCATGAAGAAGATCATTTTGTCAGCCATTGTTCTGAGCGTCGCCGTGTTCGTCACGGGATGCGCCACCACCAAGGATTGTTGCGCGACGGGCGAGGCCTTTTGCGGGGTATGCGCTGGGGAGAAGGACGGTTTTAAACCGCTTTTCAACGGGAAGAACCTTTCCGGTTGGTGGGGACTGAAGACCGAAGACCCCGCCAAGTGGATGACCCTACCCGTCGAGAAGTTGGTGGACAAGAAGGCGGCCAGTCTGGATGACATCCAGAAGCACTGGTCGATCGAGGGCGACGAACTCGTCAACGACGGGCATGGCCTCTACCTGACGACCGACAGGAACTACGGCGATTTTGAACTGTTGATCGACTACAAGACCGTGGCCAAGGCCGACAGCGGGATCTACCTCCGCGGCATTCCGCAAGTGCAGATCTGGGATTACACCGAGGAGGGCGGCAAGTGGAATATCGGCGCCGACAAGGGTTCCGGCGGCCTCTGGAACAACAGCAAGGGAGCCAAGGGCAAGGATCCGCTGGTTCTGGCCGACAAGCCCTTCGGCGAGTGGAACTCCTTCCGCATCATCATGGCCGGCGACATCGTCACGGTCTGGCTGAACGGCAAACTGGTCGTCGATCACGCGCGCATGGAGAATTACTTCGATCGCAAGGGCGGCGTCCCGGAGACGGGCCCGATCCAGTTGCAGACCCACGGCGGCGAGATCCGCTGGCGCAACATCAAGATCCGCGAGATCGGACCAGAGGAGTCGGCCAAGATCCAGGCGAAGGCCAAGTAATCCACTTCGTTGAGGCTGACCCAAGGAGGCTCAATTCGATCCGCGTAGACGAGAATGAGCCTCCTGAGGTCGGCTGCTACGGGGCGGGAAGGGGGGCTCCTCGAAATGCGGGGCATCCGGAAGTCGTTTCCGGGCGTCAAGGCGTTGCGGGGTGTGGATCTGCAGTTGGGCGCAGGCGAGGTCCTGGCGCTGTTGGGGGAAAACGGCGCGGGCAAGAGCACCTTGATCAAGGTCCTGGCCGGGGCGCATCGGGCGGATGGAGGGGGCATCCTGATCGACGGTAGGGAGACCGAATTTCATTCGCCGCACGACGCGCGGGACGCCGGGATCGGCGTGATCTACCAGGAGTTCAATCTTGTTCCCGGTCTTTCGGCGGCGGACAACATCTTTCTCGGGCAGGAGATGGCGCGCGTCGGCCTGGTCGACGAGAAGGCGCAGAATGAGGCGGCGGCGAAACTGTTTCAACGTTTGCAGGTGGGGGTGGATCCGACGGCGCTTTGTCGCGATCTGACCGTGGCGCAGCAGCAGATCGTCGAGATTGCCAAGGCCTTGGCCTTCGACGCGCGGATCATCGTGATGGACGAGCCGAGCGCGACGCTGACGCCGCAGGAGGTGGAGCGCTTGTTCGGCGTGGTTCGGGAGTTGAAGGCGCAGGGGATTGGTTTGATCTATATCAGTCACCGGCTGGATGAAATATTCGAGATTGCGGATCGGGTGACGGTCCTGCGCGACGGGGCGGTTGTGGGAACGAAGCCGATCGGCGACCTGACGCGCGAGTCCATGATCGAGATGATGGTGGGGCGGAAGCTGGAGAACGAGTTTCCCAAGGAGCGGCATGCCGCCGGAGGGGCGCGGTTGGTCGCCAAGGGGCTGCGGCGCGCGCCTCGAGTAAAGGATGTGTCGTTGATGGTAAGGAGCGGGGAGATT
>JAYPGD010000035.1:0-285 GCA_038126655.1 Verrucomicrobiales bacterium | reverse complement strand
GACCGGCCTGGTCGGCGCGGGGCGGACGGAGGCGGCCCGATTGATCTTTGGCGCGGATTCGCGCGAGGCGGGAACGATCGCCCTGGATGGACGGGAGTTGGAGATCCAATCCCCCCGCGACGCGATCGCCGCAGGAATCTGTCTGCTCACCGAGGATCGCAAGGCGCAGGGGCTGGTGCTGGGGCAGTCCGTGCAGGCGAATTTCGGACTCCCGAACCTGGAGTCCTTCGCCAGCGGCGGATTGGTGGATCACCGGCGCGAGAGTGATCGTTTCGCGGAATTCGT
>JAYPGD010000034.1:13217-21297 GCA_038126655.1 Verrucomicrobiales bacterium | reverse complement strand
GCCTCAAGACGCCTGATGTCAGTGCCCGAATTTACAGAAAAAAATTTGCGCCGCCCGCTATCTGACGACCAAGGGAGTGTTGAGCAGTGCTGAAGACCGCTGGAAAGTCGCGTTGGAAGGGAGGGGGATTTATCAGGACGTAATGTTCGAGTCATACCGCTATCGCAGCATTGCTCTCACACTGGCCATTCCGCAAGCGGGAGGGAGGTACTATTGGTGGAACACCGCCTTGTTTCTGTGGGGGGGAGCATTGATTGTGACCACGACGGGGCTGTTGGCCGCGCTCTACGCGCCGCGCAAGAGGTCTCCCGATGAGGATGAGCGGCGTTCGTCAGGTGCCACGAAGACAAAACTTGCAGTTGCGATGAGCATGGTTGTGGTCGGCGCTAACTTGTTCGTTTATGGCACTGCTCGCCACTGGACGACAAAGCACGTTCTATCGCGAGCGGAGTCTCGCATGGAGACGGCACTGAGGGACGAAGGACTTTACGAGACTGTGTTCCCATTCCCCCCCCAAAGGGATAATGTCGCCGTGCAGTTGGCTATCCCTCATGCTGGTGGGATGTATTACTGGTGGAATGAGGCTCTGTTATGCTGGGGCGGTGGAGTGGCAGTTATCGTCGTGGGTGTATTGGTTCCGTTCGTGCGAGAGAAGAAAGTCGGAGCGGCGAAGGGTTGAATGAATAGACCGTAGCCTTACCCAAGTAACGCAACGCAACATTCTTATTACCAGTGAGTTATGTTTGTTTTCCGTGTGCATAAAAACATATTCTGAAGAACTTGCGCTTGAGGGCCGCGATCCGAATCGATAGGCAACGCACCCTTCGGCGGCCTCTCTCACCTGCGCGGAAACGACAACCGATGATTGGCCCCGATCTGGTCGCTCCATCCAGGTCCCACTCCCGCCTGCTCCGCAAACTCCGACCAACGCTCCACCGCGGCGACGGTTTCCCCGACGATGGCCGCCGCGCGCCCCTGCTTCATCGAGGCGGCTTTGCCGCAGGCGACGAAGTCATCCATCGTGAATCCGTCACGCCTGCCATTCATCGTCATCTGATGGGCGGCGGTCCACGCGCCTGAAGGATTGTGGCTGTAGGTCAGGTCGAAGGCCGGGGCGAGGGACCATTCGCCCCGCTTGTTCATCAGGAAGGCGATGTTCTTGACGTGGTCGTCCTGGTTGCGCGCGACAATATTGAACGTCATGCGCCGGAATTGCTCCTCCACCGCCGCCATCGGCAACCCCAAACGGCGGACGACCACGAGCGCCTGTTCGTAGGAATTGGCGCCCGCCTGATTGAAATCGAAGTGACCCAACGCGCCCAGCGACTGCATGTGCAACTTCCCGCCATCGGGCGTCCGATCGAATCGCCGGGTCATAAAATGACGCCTTCCGCACTCCTCCATCAACCGGCATTCGCTCATGGTGATTCCGGCGGCTCGCGCCATGAGATGATAGGCGCACTCGATCGCTCCGTAGCCCTTGGGATCCTCCAGTTCCTTGTCGCGATTGCCGCTCACGCCGTCGAACTTCAACAGCCAATGTTCGAAGCCCTCATCCGCGGCGACCTGCCCGGAGCGCACTTCATTGGTCCCGCGATTCCAGGCGATCACCGCCTTGGCCCGGGCCCCGCCCGCCGACGTCCCGACACGAAGGATGTCGCGCAACGCCTTCCCCCTGGCCGCGCCTTCAAAATGCGCCTTGAGGTTGTCGCGGTGGGTCAGAACCTCTCCCGCCAACCGGACCAATGCGTCCACGTGGATTTTGCTGGCCTTGCGCGGCCGCGGTCCGAGCGCCGGCGCAAACTCCAACGCGCCCATTCCCCTCGACCCCGTGTAGCACAGGCGCTCCACCGCGCTGAAGTCCGATGACTCCCGTCCCTGGGTGGCGAGCCAAGCGTCGATCAAGGCATTGCCGAACTTGTCCGGCAGCGAATCGGCCAGCATCCCCGGCAGACCGTGAAACGTGTTTCGCGCCAGTTCCGGAAACTCGTAGGTCCGCTCCCTCAACGGCATCGTCAACGGCGACACCTCAATTCCGCTCTGCGCAAACTCCGGATCATACTGGAACGCCGCCGTGTCGCGTCCTTCATCCAGCGAGACCGCGCCGATGGTCCGCCCCCAAAGTTTGACCTCGGCGATCATGAGGACTCACCCCAGGTCCAATTCGTCTTCGCTGCCTTTTCGCCCCGCCCGCCGGCGGCCCGCTGTCGCTTCCTGCCCTGACGTTTCAACTGCGCCATCGGTTCGGGAGTCGACTCCGGAACCAGATGCTCGAGACGCGCCTGCAACCCAAGCGCCCGGCACACCCGCAGCAAGCCGGAAAGCCGGGTCGCCACCGAGCCCGCCTCCAATCGTTCGACCGTCCGTTTGGACACTCCCGCCTCTTCCGCCAGATCCGCCTGAGTCAGGTTCCGCTCGATGCGCGCGCCCGCCAAACGCGCTCCCAACTCGTCCATCACCGCTTGATCGGCCAGTTGATCTGTAATCCGCATAATTCGCCTAATATGACGAATTAAAGCTATAAATCAATCTATTTCGCCATTTATGACGACTTACCGACCCCGCATCCGACGCGCCGCCTCAACCATGGCCTTCAGCTTTGCGGCGGCGACGGTCTCTTCGTTGACGCAGCGATTGGCGAAGCAGCCAAAGCCGCAGTCGGGGTTGAGGTAAATCTGCTCCGGCTTCCAGAAACGGAGGGCCTCCTCACAACGTTCCACGATCTTCTCCGGCGATTCGATTTCATCCGTGCGCGGATTGACCACGCCGAGCCCGATTTCCCGGTCGGCCAACGCCCCGCCGACAATCGGCAATTCGCCCGCGCGTGGCGTGGCGTATTCCAAGACCAGTTGCCGGACCCGCATGGCTTCCAGCGTCTCCACCAACGGCGCGTAGGAACCGGACAACAGCACATCCTCGCGTCGACTCCAATTGCCCCGACAGATGTGGACGCCGAGCCGAATCCGGTCCTCGAAGCCCGCGACCACCTGATTCATCAATTCGGCGGCGTAAGCCAGTTCCTCGCCGGTGTCCTTGCGCGTCGCCAAGGTCGCGCACATGAAGGTCCGCCGCTCCGAGCCGCCGCCATGCACGATCTCCGTCAGGACCGGCTCGTCGAACTGCACGAAATCGACGCCCGCCGCGACGAGGTCCTCCAACTCCGCCCGCAGGATCGCGACGATGTCGTCAGCCATCACCGGCTTGTCGCCATACGCGTCCCGGGTGTGCTGCGTGACCCACATCGCGCGCGTCAACAGGTAGGGCCCAGGCAGCGGGACCTTGATCGGCCGGTCCGTGATCGACTTCAGGAACTCGACCTCGTTCACGGCCAGCGGCTCACGTCGACGCAGCTTGCCCACGCAGGTCGGATTGCGGATGGCGAAGGCCGGGGCATCGAGGGTCTGCAACATTTCTTCGAAGACCTCCTTGTCCTCCACCGCATCGAGCAGTTCCGCCAGCGACATCAACTGTGTGCCTTCGACCTTGTCGGCGATGAAGGAATAAAAATTGTCGCGTCGGATCTCGCCATCCACCACGACATCCACGCCCGCCTTCTCCTGATGGCGCACGCAGCGACGGATCTCCTCATCGGCGATGGATTGAAACTCGGCGTCCGAAATCTTGCCGAGACGCTTCGCGCGCAGGGCCTTCAACAGTTTCTCGGATCGCGGCCACGAGCCGACCTGGGTGACAGTGAATTCCATGAGAGAGAAAACGAACGTTCAGAACTGAGTTTCGAGTCTTGAAGCAGGAAGAGAACCCGCCATTCGCGAGAAACCGGAATAACTCTGTCCCGGAAGGGACATCTGGAAATAGCCCGGCGTTTCAACGCCGGGAACATCCGTCAATCCAAGCAAGTCCCGAAGGGACGGCTGAACACCTCTGGACTGATACGCCTTCAGCCGTCCCATTCGGGACTCGCCTGCTCCCTCCCACGCAACCCGGCGTTGAAACGCCGGGCTATTCTCGGTCGTCTCGTTGGGACTCAATCCACCTCCTCGACTACTGCAATCCCCCCAACGACCGAACGCTTTCGTTTGATGTTTAAAGTTCAACGTTTGACATTTGACGTTCGTCTTGTTGCGGCCCCGTTCGCTCACGCGTTCTCAAAATACGCGGTCTTCTCGCACGCCTCCGAGAGCGGCCCGAAACCGGTCAACCGCCCGGGCTCCCATTTCTTGAGCCCCTCCATGTCCATCATCTCCCGATGGGCGGGGTTGTCGTAGCTCATCCGATGCAGGACCTCCAACCAACGCGTCTCATCCTCCGCCGGGAAATCCTCGCGCACGGCAAAGACGCAATGATCGAACTTGTCGGTCGTCGCCAGGATCTCGAACTGCGACGCATCGATGCTCCCGTCGCTCGTCCAGGCATTCCAGTTGAGATCGATCATGCAACTCGCCGCCGCGTCGCCGGACTTGAGGCATTGGAAGGCGTCCTTCTCACCGCCGATGTGATCGCCGTGCTTGCCGACCATGACGTCGAAACGACGCGCCGTGTAATCCTTGTCGGGGAGAAGACCGTTGCGTATGAGCAGTCCCTGCGGAATTAACGTGGCCTGCGGCGAGTCCTTGGCTCCGAAGGCGACCGTCTTCCCGGCAAGGTCGGCGATCGAGTCGATCCCGTCGCCCTTGCGGACGACGATGTGCGTTTCGCGGTCGCGGTCCGTGTCGCGCATGGCGATGGCGCGGCAGGTCCCGCCGCTGAGCCTTTGCGCGTCCAACCAGGCCAAGGGCGAATTCCAGGCGATGTCGAGATGGCCGCTGATCAGCCCCTCGTTCTGCAATTCGTAGTTGGTGTAGAACACGACGTCCATGGGGCAGCCGTTCTCCTCGAAAAAATCGCGGATGATGTCCCAAATGACCGAAACCTTCGGGTCGTAGAGGACCGCGCCGACGATGATGGGTTCTTGCTCAGACATTTTCTTGCGCTGTTGAATTTGAAACGGATGAAGATCAGCCAAACAGGTCCATGCCGCAAAGCAGCCGACCGATGAATTCGTGGAGATGATCGGTGGTGGGAGCCATGACAATGGCGGCGCGGGCATCGCGGAAGACGCGTTCGAGCCCTAGATGCCTGCTGAAGGCGGCGCCGCCGCAGGCCCGCATGGCAATGTCCGTCGTCCGGACGGCCGCCTCAGTCGAACAGGCCTTGGCCGCCAGCAGATGCAGCGTCGCATCCGCGGCCCCGCCTTCAACCTTGTCAAGGGCCGCGCCCAAGTGCGCGCGCGCGGCGTCTGTGTCTATCCGGATCTGCGCCAATCGGGCGCGTTGATTCGGCAGATCGCTGAGCTTCGTTCCCGTATGTTGAAAGCCGGTTCCGGTAATGTGCTTCTGCGCGGCGATGAAAGAGGCTTCCGCGAAACCGACCGCAATGGCCGCCTGGCAGGTCAGGAACATCGGCAAGGCCCGGCCCAACATGATGTCGGCGCCCTTGCCGTCCTCGCCGATGAGTCGGCCGGCGTCCAAGGCGACGTTCGCCAACGTCATCGGGTTGCTCTGGTTGCCCCGCATGCCAAGGCTTTCCCAGCCGCCCGAAATACTGAGTCCCGGATCGTCCTTGCGGACCAGCCACACGCTCGCCCCGGAGCCGTCGCTGCTGCCGCTGCTGGCGACAATTCCATCAGCCTCACCCGCGCTGGTGACCCAGCTCTTTTCGGCTGACAGGGTGTAGCCGTCGCCCGAAGCCTCCGCCTTCGAGACCGGAGCCCAGAATTGACTGCGGCTGCCCTTTTCCGAGAACGCCAACGTGCTCAGATGCTCGCCCTTGGCGGCCGCCCGAAGCTCCGAGGCAAACTTGTCCGGATCGGCCAGGTAACAGTTCACCCCGCACAAGTGCATCATGTAGACCATCGCCGTGGAACCGAAGAGTTGCGCGACTTCAACGATCGCGGCCGCGGCCACACTCAAGGACAGCCACATACCGCCGAGGTCGCCTGGAACCGTCAACCCCAGAAAGCCCGCCTTGCCCAATGCGTCCATGGAGGCGCGCGGAAAGCGGGCGGCCTTGTCCACGTCCGCGGCCTCGGGCGCAATCGTCTCTTCGGCAAGCTTGCCAATGCGTTGGACAATCTCTTCTTGTTCTTCAGTCAATCGATACATGGCTTGGTCTTGTGTGTGTGTTTTGATTCAACGGGTTCAATGCGAAATCTGCAGGTCCACCTGCAGATCGACACATCGACGAAGGGTGGTGAACAGCGGCGAACGTTCCCGGGCAATGTCCCAGGCAGCGCGGACATCGGATTCATCCGAATCGGTGGAAAGATAGATCTTCAGGCTCAGCGACTTGAGCGAAGGCTCGCCCTCCTCGCCGATGACGCCGAGGAACATGAGGGCGTTGTCGAGTTCGCCCTGCGCGACCACCTCCAATTCATCGATCGTGACTCGACGCTCCCTCGCCGCCTTGCGCAAGGTTCCCGAGACATCGGCGGCGACGGCGGCCGCCACGTATTCCATGGCGGAGGTTTCCGGATCTTCCCGATCGAAGGTCAACGGCCGCCCGATGACAAACTGCCCCTTACGGACGAACGCGGTGGAACGCGTCGCCTCCGTCGATTTCACACGGGCGCTGACCAGCGCCCAGGAGCGGGAGTCAGACATGCCAGGCGTGGTTGCGGCGGTAGTGATTGAAGAGGGGAATCATCGGGTGATCGCTGCGCGGACCGTTTGAAAACCGGCCGTATTTGTCAATCAGAATGAAATGATCGGGGCCCCGCCTGCCACGACCGTCTTGTCCGCATCGGCGAAATACTATTGAATCCCCCACGCATGAGCGACGCCGCCGGCCCCGATCCCTTGAACATCTGTTTCTCCCTGGCGGACCAGTCCTTCGCCCGGACGAAATCGGTCGGCATCTACAATCTCTCCCTGGGGCTTCTCGGCGCGCTGGCCCGACACGAATCCGCCCCCTGCCTGACCGCGCTGACCAATGCGGAATCGGATGCCCTGATGCCCGAAGGCGTCGCGACACGACGCCACGACTCCGCCAGCGGCGGAAGAATCGGCCGCATTCTCTGGGATCAATGGGGCGTCTACTCCGCCGCGAGGGCAACCGGCGCCGACTGGCTGATGCTGCCCAAGGGCTTCGCCTCCTTCGCGCGCAAACCGCCGCTGAAGCTGGCGACCTACGTGCACGACACCATGAACGAATGGTACCGGGAGCATCATCCCAACGCCATCTCCGGATTGGAATCCGCCTATTTCCAACTTTCGCTCAAGGGCTCCCTGCGTCATTCGGATCTGATTGTCACCAATACGAATTCCTCCGCCGGCGAAATCAGGCGCCATGCGGAACGCTGGGGAATTCGAACGCCGCTCATCGCCGTCGCCGGCCCCGGCTTCGAGCGCTTGAAAACCCCGCCCCAAAGACGGAACCGCATTGCCGTTCTCGCCAGCGCCCTCCCTCACAAGCTCACCCCCAAGGCCATCGACTGGATGAGCCGGTGGGACGTCGACCATGAATGGCCGGTGGATTGGATTGGCGGTCTCCCCCATGGCGAGCAGCTCCCCGAGCGGGAAAACTGGCGCGCCCATTCACGCCTTCCCGAACGGGAATACCGCGAACTCGTCAATTCCGCGCGGATCCTCGTCTTCTTCTCGGAACACGAAGGCTTCGGCATGCCGCCCGTCGAGGCCGCCATCGCCGGAGTCTGCCCCGTCCATTCCTCCATCCCCGCTACCAACGAGGTCATGGTCGACACAGGTCTCCGCTTTGACAACGACGACTACGAATCCTTCGCCATAGCCATGAACGAAGCCAAGGCCGTTTCCTCGAATGAGATTCAAACCTGGGCCGACAACCTCCTTGAACGCCATTCCTGGGCCAAGGTTGCCGACCGCGTCATCTCGGCCATGCGCGGGAATACGAACTGATCGCCGACCGTATCGCGGCCATCCCGCCCGCGCCAAAGAGTCCGCGCGCCAAGGTGAATCTTCTCCATCCGTGGGTCTGCCTTGCCATCCGTGGGGTTTCACCGCAACACCGCGTTCCTGAATCGCGACTGGCTGGCCCTGTGTGCCAAGGTGAATCTTCTCCATCCGTGGGTCGGCCTTGCCATCCGTGGGGTTTCACCACAACGCCG